>NZ_JWHB01000026.1:0-50097 GCF_000804305.1 Acinetobacter sp. YZS-X1-1
TTCGTTCGTTTCCGTCTATCTCGTCGGTATGAGCTCATTATAGGGCAATTTCTTACACAAGCAAGTGCTTTTAACGCACACCAATCATGACTGTTTCATTTTTATGCACCAAATTGGTTCATTTTTCTACTAATTGTTACATAAGTTCATAATATTCCAAATAAAATACTAACAAAACATTTATGTTTTATTTTTCACTTACTTTTTCACGATTGGTGTTTTAATGGTCACACTGTTGATTTTTACAGCTGTTTTCGGAACGTCCTGATGCATACCATAGTTCTGAGTAGGCACTTGAGCGATCTTATCAACTACTTCCATACCTTTAGTAACCCGGCCAAACACTGCATATCCGGCATTTCTTGGTGAACGGTCCAGAAAACTGTTATCTACCAGGTTAATAAAGAACTGCGCTTTAGCCGAATTAGGATCATTAGTACGTGCCATAGCCAAAGTGCCACGTTTGTTTTGCAAACCATTATCTGATTCATTCTTGATTGAAGCTTTATTATTGGCTTTTTCCTGCATGTTGAGATCAAAGCCTCCGCCCTGAATCATGAAGCCTGGAATGACCCGATGGAAGATGGTTCCTGTATAGAAGTTGCTTTTGACATATTCTTCAAAGTTTTTCACCGTAATCGGTGCTTTGTCATTAAAGAGTTCAATTTCGATATTACCGGATGAGGTCTTCATCTCGATCAGGGTATTGGCAGCAAAACTTGGCAAGCTAAATGCGATCAACGCGATAGCAGATAATGATTTTTTTAACATTTTTTAACTCATCTACTGATAAAGAAAGGTTGGGATTCACAACATATTAATCTTTCATGACTAATAATGCAGTGACCTGCCGACTAAAGACAAGAGAATAATAATGAGTCATGCATTACTACAGGAGAAAAGCGTCCATCAATTTCAGCCTTGGCATTTGTAGGGGAAGGGTTTTATTCTGAATTACTGGATTACCCCTCATTTTATTCGTGAATTTCAGAGTTTTCGGATTGCGCCATCTCCACTCGGCCGTGTCGTTCAGGTTCTATTGGTGCGCTATCATCATTCTCCTGTGGGTCCTTATGATGAATTGCTGATTATGGATCATCCTTTAATTAGCAGACGGCGTCTTTCGACTATTCCGAAAATTTATGTCTCTACCCATGAATCTATTGTGCATGGTCAGCACTTGTGGGGCATTCCTAAAGAATATGCAGAGTTTGATTGGCAACAACAAGGACAGGAAACGATTTGTCGCATAACTCATCGTGCAAAGCATGACGCTTAGTCTTAAAAAACCTAAATCTCCTCGTTCTTTCTATTTAAATAGTCATCATCTTCCAAGCTCCATGCTAAAAATCCGGCAAACCTGGAAATCCCAGCATTACCAGTTTAGCCCTCAATTTCGGGGTTATTTATCCAAACTTATTCAGGCAGAGTGGCAAGATACTCAGGATATATTCCCGGATTTTTCTAAAGCTAAATATTTACAAAGCTTTTATGTGCCTAAATTTAATTTAGTCTTTCCAGAAGCCAAGATCCATAAAAAATAAAAAAGGTGTTTCACGTGAAACACCTTAATTACATCTATTTTTGAATCAGATCTTTTTGTCCAAGAATTTACGGAAATTCTTGCTGAGTTCAATGACCTGCTTTTTCGAACGTTTATGAATTGGGGTCAGATTGATAAAACCGTGTGCCTGATCCGTATATTCCTGATAATACACTCGCACCCCATTCTCACGTAACTTCAGAGCATAGATTGAACCTTCATCATGCAGCACATCATGACGGGCGGTAATCACATAGGCAGGTGACAGATTCTTTAGTTCACCATAGGTCGGTGAAATCAGCGGATCATCCAGTTCGACTTGATGTGTTTCAGCATATAGCTTAGTCACCAGATCAATATCCTGAGCTGAAAGTACCAGGCCCTGATTATAGGCATAAAAAGAAGGATGGCGGCTTTTAAAATCGACAGCCGGGTAAAGCAATAACTGTGCGCGAGGTGCATAGATTTTATTGGCACTCCGCTGCGCAACCACTGCCGCCAGATTTCCACCTGCACTATCCCCTGCCACTACAATCTGGTTTTTATAGATTTTCAGCTGCTTGATGTTTTGATGTACCCAAGCCAGAGCATCTTCACAGACCTGTACCATCTGCAAAGGACTGTATTCTGGCGTTAGCGGATAAGCCACGCTGAGCACTTGCACCTTGGCATGCACCGCCAATAAACGGCAGAACTCATCATGTGTATCCAGACCACCCACTATAAATGCACCGCCATGATAGAAAATGACCATCGGCAATTTTTTCTGTGGTGCCGGATGATAATGTCGGGCAAAGATAGTGCCATTTTGCAATGGCAGACGCAGATCCTCGACTGCCTTGACCGGTGTCGGTTTTGCCTGAATAGCTTTCATGCGTTCATCAAACAGTTGACGTGATTGCACCGCATCTTCACTAATAAAACTGTGCTGTCCCTGTTTGATCTGAGTCGCCATCAAGCATTTTATATAAGGATCCAAATCAGGATAGTCATAAGGATAATCCAATGCTTTTACCAGACGTTCTTGTGCAAAGCTCGGCAGGCAATCCAGCAAACGTGCTGCAGTGCCCTGCCCCTTATCCATTACAAATTTTGTGACCGGATTATTCGCACCCATGAGTTTTCATCCTTTTCCCATAATTCTTCATTTTTTCTACATGATTAGGGTTTTAGTGACCATATTCTTATATAAGACTTAATATCAATGTACATAGATCATTTGCCAAATACGCTAACCTGAATTTAATCAGATGTCATTGAGAGTTTAAGTGAGATTTTTACAGCACTTTTGCGACTTTAATGTAGAAGTCTGTATAAAAGGAGATAGCTTATGGCGATAAAAATAATAACGGTATCTTTAGCCACTGCATTTTTAGCCGTAGGCTGTGTGGCTTTTCCTGATGATGGTTATTATGACGGACGTTATGACCGTCACGATCGAGGTTATGATTATCGTTATGATCAAGACCGTCGCTATGACCGGCAACGCTGGGAATACGAACAGCAGCGTAAAAGACTGGAACTGGAACGTCGCAAAAATATTCAGCAGCGTAACTGGGAACAGGAACGTCGCAAAAATATTCAGCAGCGTAACTGGGAACAGGAACGGCGTCGGCAAATAGAACTGGACCGGCGTAAAACTCAACTGGAACGACAACGTCTGGAACAGCAACGCAAAAATCTGAGTAATCAGCGTCAGAAACAGGCGCAGGCCGAACGTAAACGTCGCCAGCAGCTGGAACAACGTAAGAAAGTGGCAGAACAGCAGCGTAAACGGGTTCAGCAAAACCGCTCTAACAATCCACGCTGGAATGATCAGCGACGTAAACAAGAACAGCAGCGACCACATAATCGTCGTGATTAGGCAGAATATTAAATAAAAAGAGAGGCCCTGATTTAAATCAGGGCTTTTTTATGGACTGAGTTTTATAGTTTTGATCTCATTCCAGTCATTTTCTTTTAATAGAAGAAATTTTTTCACTCAGCATAGTCTTGATGAAGATGATCCCATTTTATAAGTCGAAAATCGTAGCAAATTTCAGGCAAAAAAAAGGCTTATCTAGAGAAAAGATAAGCCACGAAAACACATTTCTAAAAAAGAGAAGAAACTACAGCGATAGAATCTGAAATGAATAATATAGCGTTGCTCATTTTTTTTGTAATACTTTATTGCTTAGTTATTAATCGCTTTTATGTCTAAAAAATAATCTGGACAAAAAGAAGCCGGACCATATGTGAGGGATCCGACTGGAAAAACAGTTTAAAAAATAAGGCAACAGCAACCTGGTTCAGCTCTCTCCTCCGAACAAGGTCGCTGTTAATGACGCCATGATGTACCGGTCTTAAAAATATTTAAAACAGATAAAAATTATTATTCCTATCTAAAAATACGATGCTGCTTTTATTAAAGTCATTAAATCCAAATAAATCTTAAAATTAATCTGTATTTGTGCTTGAATTTTTTGCCCCTGCCCCGATTTCTTTAAATAATTAAAAATTTCAATCATGGCAGTTCAGTATTAACGCAGTTAACTCTGACGCCCAAGGACTGTACATGTTTAAGAACCCATTTAAACGGAGTAAATCAATGGCGACTGAGCAAAACGATCAAGCTCAAGAACTTGAGCAAGAGCAAACGGAACAACAAACAGCTCAAGCTGAACCTGAACAAGCTGAAGTTACCGTTGAGTCTTTACAGGAACAAATCGCACAGCTTGAAGGCGATTTAAAACTGGAAAAAGCACGTACTGCAAATGCCGTATATGAGGCACAAAAAAGTGTAGAACGCATTCAGCGCGAATCAGAAAAGCATAAAGATACTGTTTTGGAAAAGTTCTCTAAAGAGCTGTTAGAAACTGTAGATAACCTGGAACGTGCAATTCTCGCTGCAGGTGAAGAACAAGGCCCGTTACGGGAAGGCGTAGAACTAACTTTAAAAGGTTTACTGACAACATTAGAAAAATTTGGTGTGGTCGTAGTTGATACCGAGAATGGTTTTAATGCCGAGTTACATCAGGCAGTTGGTATTGCACCAGATGCCAAAGCCAATGAGATCGGTACAGTCTTGCAAAAAGGCTATGCCCTGAACGGGCGTTTATTACGTCCTGCAATGGTTATGGTTGGCTCTTAAGCTAAATAAATTCGGGAGTTTGTGAAATTTTTTCTAAAAACTTACTTGAAAAAAATTGAGCGGCTCTCATATCGGATAACAAGTGTAAATCACAAAAAAATTTTTGAGGAAACATCAAAATGGCTAAAATCATTGGTATTGACTTAGGTACTACAAACTCATGTGTTGCAGTACTTGAAGGCGACAAAGTTAAAGTTATCGAAAACGCTGAAGGCGCACGTACAACTCCATCTATTATTGCGTACAAAGATGGTGAAATTCTGGTTGGTCAATCAGCTAAACGCCAAGCGGTAACGAACCCTAAAAACACATTATTCGCGATTAAACGTCTGATCGGTCGTCGTTATGAAGACCAGGCAGTACAAAAAGATATCGGTCTAGTGCCATATAAAATCATCAAAGCAGACAATGGCGATGCTTGGGTTGAAGTAAACGATAAGAAACTTGCACCACAACAGATCTCTGCAGAAGTTCTGAAAAAAATGAAGAAAACTGCAGAAGACTATCTGGGTGAAACAGTCACTGAAGCGGTGATTACTGTTCCTGCTTACTTCAACGATGCACAACGTCAAGCAACTAAGGATGCAGGTAAAATTGCAGGCCTAGAAGTTAAACGTATCATCAACGAACCAACTGCTGCGGCGCTTGCGTTCGGTATGGACAAGAAAGAAGGCGACCGTAAAGTTGCAGTTTACGACTTGGGTGGTGGTACATTCGACGTTTCAATCATTGAAATCGCTGACCTTGATGGCGACCAGCAAATCGAAGTGTTATCAACTAACGGTGATACCTTCCTTGGTGGTGAAGACTTCGATAATGCATTGATCGACTACCTGGTTGAAGAGTTCAAGAAAGAACAAAACGTGAACTTGAAAAACGATCCACTTGCGTTACAACGTCTGAAAGAAGCAGCTGAAAAAGCAAAAATCGAGCTTTCTTCTTCTAACGCAACTGAAATCAACCTTCCATACATCACTGCAGATGCGACTGGCCCTAAACACTTAGTGATTAACGTGACTCGTGCAAAACTTGAAGGTTTAGTTGCAGATCTTGTAGCTCGTACCATCGAGCCTTGTAAGATTGCGCTGAAAGATGCAGGTCTTTCAACTTCTGACATCTCTGACGTAATTTTGGTAGGTGGTCAATCTCGTATGCCACTTGTACAACAAAAAGTACAAGAATTCTTCGGTCGCGAGCCACGTAAAGACGTGAACCCGGACGAAGCAGTCGCAATGGGTGCTGCGATCCAAGGTGCGGTATTGTCTGGTGATAAAACTGACGTACTTCTTCTTGACGTAACTCCACTAACTCTTGGTATTGAAACCATGGGTGGCGTGTTGACTCCAATCATTGAGAAAAACACGACGATTCCTGCGAAGAAATCTCAGGTGTTCTCAACTGCTGCGGACAACCAGCCTGCTGTAGACATTTCAGTTTACCAAGGTGAACGTAAAATGGCTCAACAAAACAAATTGTTGGGTAACTTCCAGTTAGGCGACATCCCACCTGCTCCACGTGGTGTGCCACAAATTGAAGTATCGTTCGACATCAACGCGGATGGTATCTTGAAAGTATCTGCGAAAGATAAGAGCACTGGTAAAGAGCAATCTATCCAGATCAAAGCAAACTCAGGTTTGTCTGATGCTGAAATCGAAGCAATGATCAAAGATGCTGAAGCAAATGCTGAAGAAGACCGTAAGTTCGAAGAGCTTGCAAAAGCACGTAACGAAGCGGATGCACTAGTTTCTTCTGCTCAAAAAGCAGTAAAAGATCTTGGCGAACAAGTGACTGCTGACGAAAAAACTGCAATCGAAACTGCGGTTTCTGAGTTAGAAGCGTCTACGAAAGAAAATGATGTCGAAGCAATCAAAGCAAAAACTGAAGCATTGCAAAACATTATTATGCCGATCACCCAACGTGCTTATGAAGCAGCTCAAGGCCAAGGCGGTGCACAAGGTTTCGATCCTAATGCATTCCAAGGCGGCGAAGGCCAAGCTCAAAAAGCAGATGACGGCGTAGTTGATGCTGAATTCACTGAAGTAAAAGATGACAAAAAATAATTTGTCACTTTGAGAAAAAGACCGCATTTTATGCGGTCTTTTTTTTGCTCAATGCATAGGCAATAGAATGTTTTTTAATTAAACTATAATGAAATAAATAACTTAAAAATAAAAACGTATGCAGAATTTTATTAAGCTTTTTCTTCTGGCTTCCGGGCTTGCGATCATGCTGCTCTACCCGATGGGCAATCTGCTTCTGATCTTACCGCCGAATGTGGTACTCGCGCCTTTTAATTACCTGCAAACTTTCGGAATTGAAGCTTCTTTTTCCTTGGGTTTCCTGATTGCTATCATTGTATTACTGATCCTGGCTGTACCTCAGCGTTACCCTTCCGGAAAAGGTTTTATCATTCTGGGTATTGGATTGCTGAGCTATATTATTTTCCAGATCTTTAAATCTGAAATCACGCTGTATGCCTTTAATCACCAAACCAGACATTCCTATAACCTGAAATATTTAATTGAATTTATGATCTTCTTATTGAATGGCATAGGCCTTGGTTTTATTTATCATTCCAATATGCCAAGACAGATTGAACAGTGGAAAGGTAAAAAATCATAATCTGACCTGAGTAGAACCGTGCATAGGCACGGTTTTTTATTGCCACTTTTTATCGCTCTGACGCTAGGATTTTGCTGGTTTTTTAGCTACATTGAGCCAAACAATATTTAAAAAAACACTATGCGTCTTTTAAGCTTTCTGGGGATTGTCGTTTTCATTGTGTCACTGTTTTTGTATCTACAAACCAAGACCCATCCACAATTAAAATTTAATTCCCTGGCTGACCGTTTGACCCATCCTTTTGATACGCGCCTACGTTTCCGGATTGACCAAGTCGATCCCGGTTTTGGCTTGACCCGTGATGAGGTCATTCAATTAAGTCAGGAAGCGATTCAGATCTGGCATGAAGGAACCAATCGCGATGATCTGATGGTCTATGATGAGAATGCTCAGCTGGCCATTCAACTGATTTATGATCAACGCCAACAGGACTATGAAGCCTTTAAAAAGGTTGAAAAAAAGTTACTTGCCGATGAAGCCAGATATCAGCGTGAAGTCAGCAATCTGCAAGTTTCACAGAAAAATCTGGAAGATCAGCAGCAACGACTGATCCAGCAAAAAAGTCAGCTGGAATTTGAATTTCAAACTTTATTGCAACGCCGTCAACAAGCCAGCTCATCTGCCGAGCGTGAACAGCTTCAGTATGAGATGGAAATGCTCAAGCCTAAATTGGAAAGTTTTAAGCGCGAATATGCCTATCTTCAGGAACAGCTATCTTCATTTAATCAGCAAGTTTCTGTTCATCAAAACAGTGTGCAAAGCCATCAGCGAAATATCCAGCAGGCCCAGCAGCGTTTTCCCCCACGCCAGTTTCATAAGGGTATTTTTATGGGAGATAAGATCCAGATTTACCAGTTTGATGCCAAAGATGATTTACGTTTAACTTTGGCACATGAGCTGGGCCATGCCTTGGGTCTCTATCATCATAATGATCCGGAAGCCTTAATGTATCCTGTATTGGGTGAACAGAATCTGCAAGATTTCAAACTACGCCCGGCAGACAAGACCCTATTGTATACCCGATAACATTCAGGTTTTAATTCCCTATATTATTTATGTGTTTAGGCTAGTAAAAATACAACTTGGTTTCATTTCATGTTATTGTGAAGAACAGTAGGACGTCTTAGGCCAACTTTCTTGGAGATTCATGTGAGTTACTACCATATTTTAATTGAAGTAAATGACCACATTAGTACGATTGATGAAACCCGTGATATCGAGATCTTTGATATCGAGGATATTCAACCTTATCTTCATTCAATTTTGCTGCCTTATTTCAATGAACAGCTGATCGAGCTGGATGATGAAAATCTTGAATTTAAGGATATTTTGCATCTGCAAGTGAAACAGACTTTGTTACCGATCAATGACTTGATTGAGGAAGAACAGCGTCTGTTGCCGAGTGATACGGACATTACCATTACAGCCTACGAGATATTTAATAACCGCGAACTGAGTCAGGATGTCACTACAGTGATTTTTGACCTGCTTGAAGCGGTCAAACTGGAAAGCTAAGCTTTCTTCAGACATAAAAAAAGTCCTCATATGAGGACTTTTTTATTCAACTTGATAGGTATTAGATCGAGAATGAAGATCCACAACCACAGGTCGTGGTCGCATTCGGGTTTTGTACCACAAAACGTGAACCTTCCAAACCTTCAACATAGTCAACCACTGAACCGACCAGATATTGATAGCTCAGAGAATCGACCAGCATTTTGACATCGCCATTGACGAATTCTGCATCATCTTCATTTTGGCTTTCCGCAAAGTTAAAGCCATAAGAGAAACCTGAACAACCGCCACCGGTGACATACACACGGAGCATTAAGTCTTGGTTACCTTCACTGTCACGCAACTGGCGTACTTTATTTGCGGCATTGTCGGTGAGCACAAGCGCTTGAGCATTCATGGCGGATTCCTCTGTTGAATGGAATGTCTTTAAAAAGAAAAGACCATATTTCAAGTATAACACACTCAATATATGGTCAGTCTGTACAGATTAAAAGTCAAATCAGAGTAATTTTATCAGGATTGTTTATAGTTCTCATCCTGTAATGCACATTCGAAGTTTTTCGGATTTTGCTTGCAGCGGAATTGCCAGAGTAACTTCATCATGCGTTTATCATAAATACCCCGTTTGGTCAGATCAATCCGCGAATCACGCATCAGCTTTTGGTAACCTAGCTTATCTGCTTCAGGAATATCCATCCAGTATTTAGAGGGAATATCTGCCTTCATTTTACCCAAAATTCCAAAAGCACGTGGTAACTGGCTTTTCACCCATTCACGTGATTTTTGTCCATATCCTGCCGGGAATTTATCTGGACGAATAATAATATTACCGGTGACCTGCAATACCGGATAATTCACAATAGCACCCTTGCTACCCAAACCTTTATGCAGTTCTAGCGGTTTAAATACAGCAGCCGGCGCGCCAATAATATCGACCTGACCATTGTTAAATTTAGAGCCAAAGTTGGTCACATCGGCGCTGACTGCCTGTGCACCCACTTGTTGAACCATGATTTTTTGTGCTTCGTCATAGTCAAGTACAGCAATTTTTTTACCTGCTGCTTTTGCAACAGTATTAATACTCCGGTCATTGACCATCAGGAAGGCATCGCCTACCGGAATTACCCCTGCGACTTCATACTTGCCTTGAACCATGAGCTTGGCAAAGGTCGGACTCGCCAAGCCTTGCATAACTTTTACCGCCAGGTTCAGATCAGGAATTGCACCAATCGCATCGAGTGAACCAGTAAAACGGTTGAACTGACGGCCACGCATACCAGTGACACTGATCCCGTCACATTTACCAGCTTTAAAATCTTCTGCGACGACGGCTTCATTGGTATTTACCCTGAGCTCGATATCAGCACCCCAGTTTTTTGCAGCCAACTGATAGTCTTTCATTACGGCATAGACGTCACCATTTTTGCCGACCAGATCGAATACACATACTACCTGTTTAGCCTGCGTCAGACCTGAAACTGCCGTGAGTGCTGCACCTACAGCCAGGGCTTTCCATCCTCTCTGCATCATTTTGCTTTCCTTGATTGCCTTGTTTTTGTTATCTGCTTTAAGTGCTACATGTTATTGTTTTTTATACTAAACATGAAAGCATTATTTTTAATCAGCTTAACTGCTTTACCGTGATCTGCAATGGCAGATCTGACTTTGTTTAATATAAAAAAAGCTTAGATAAATCTAAGCTTTTTTCCTTAAAAATCAAATTATTCGCCAGAAAGTGAACATTCAAAGTTGGCCTTATCGACAGAGCAACGTGCACGTTTCAATACCGACATCATGCTGGCCTCATAGATTCCACGCTTGGTCATATCCATACGCCCTTCACGTAATAACTTCTGGTACTTGGTTTTGTCTTCCGCGCTCAGATTCAGCTTATATTTCGCTGGAATACCGGCTTCCAGACGATTAATCATCGCCATGCTCTTAGGCAGGTTTTTAATGAACCAGTCACGAGACTTCTGGCCAAAACCGGCTGGGAATTTCTCCGGACGGATCACAAAGTCAGAGGTGACATGCAGTACCGGGAAGTTAAACATCGCACCGCTATTGCCCAGACCTTTATAGATTTCGAGTGGCTTGTACGCATACGCCGGTGCGCCCACCATATCGACCTGGCCATTATTAAACTTGGCCACGAAGTTGGATACATCAGACACTACGGCCTGAGCACCTACACGTTGAACCATGATTTTTTGCGCATCATCATAGCCAAGAACAGCGAACTTCTTCCCTGCGGCTTTTTCAATAGAGTTGATGTTTTTGTCACGCACAAAGATAAAAGCTGAACCCAGTGGCGCAATCCCGGCCACCTCATACTTTTTACCGCCCATGGTCGTAACCATTTTAGCCGCATTACGCTTATCTAAAGCGAAGCTAATCGCACGCTGTGCAATGGCATTACTTGGAGCACCACCTAAGGCATCGATTGAACCGGCAAACTTGTTATATTGACGGGCACGCATGGCGGTCATGAATACGCCATCACATTTGCCAGCCTTAAAGTCATTGTCAGCGACGGCTTCATCCTGACGAGCGATCAGATTAATATCTGCGCCCCAGCCTTTTGCTGCCAGTGCCCATTCCTGAGCCATCTGGAAAGACTCGCCAGATTTACCAAGTAGGTCAAACACACAGATATCGACCTTTTCTGCATGTGCCACACCTGCAAAACCAAATGCAGAAAATGCAGCCAATGATAAGAGTGTTTTTTTCATTTTAGTTATCCTTTGAAATCTTGTTGTTAGCTGAGTGTCCGTACACGCGTCAAATATTAAGCAAATTTATTTCAAAAAAATAGAGCATTTACTCCAGATAAAAGCGGCTTTTTGGCCTATAAAGATAAATCAGTTTTTCTTGATTTCTTTTATCTTATTTTTTTATAAATATATCAGCATCTTAATATTTTAGCTTAGCTACTTTGAATTACATTTCCTTCGATGTAGTTACAAAGATATACATGATTTTAAAACTATTCACCACTAATTGAACACTCAAAATTGGTTCTTTCTATAGTACAGCGTGCCCGTTTTAATACTGTCATCATGCCAGCGTCATAGATGCCCTGTTTGGTTAAATCCATGCGTCCTTCACGCAGAATTTTCTGATAACTGACCTGTTCCTCACGACTCAGGTTCAGAATATATTTACGCGGGATTTCTGCTTCCATACGTTTTACCATCGCGAAGCTGCGTGGTAACTGCTTAACAAACCATTGTCGGGAATTGGCTGCAAACTGTTCCGGAAATTTATCCGGTCGAATAATCAGATCTGCCGTGACATTGACCACCGGAAAGTTAATCATGGCTCCTTTTTGGCCCAGTCCTTTAGTCACTTCGAGAGGTTTAAAGGCATAAGCGGGCGCTGCCACAATATCCACTTCACGCTGATTAAATTTACGGATGAAATTGGAAATTTCCGAATTTACCGGTACAGCTTCTACCCGGTTCACCATAATGGTTTGGGCATAGTCATAATGCAGCACAGCAAACTTCTTGCCCTTAATATGTTCTAGCTTGTTCATATTACGATCACGGACAAAGATATAAGCAGGACCAATCTGGCCAATACCGGCTACTTCAAATTTTTCCTTGCCAATCTGAGTGGTCATGCGCTTGGTATTACGCTTATCCAGCACATAACTCACCGCTTTCATGGCAATGTCATTATTAGGAACGCCGCCAATGGCATCAATGGAGCCTGCAAATTTGTTATAAGCTCGCGCGCGCATGGATGTCATATAGAAGCCATCGCATTTTCCGGCTTTGGCATCCTGATCGACTTTGGCTTCATCCTGATAAGCAATCAATTGAACCGTAGCCCCCCACTGCTTGCTGGCTAATGCCCATTCTTCCAGCAGTTTGAAGGATTCACCCGATTTTCCCAGTAAATCAAATACACAGACATTGACTGGGGCAGCATGTGCACTCGAAGCCCATAGGCCCAGTGCAGATAAAATTAAAAATCCTTTTTTCATTTTTATTCTACTCAATATTATTATGAACCTTGATGGCTCTATCTTTCGGTTTTTAAACAAAATAGAGTATTTACTCAAAACATAGTTCATCATATATGAATCTATAAATTTTTAAAGCCTGAACAGGATAAACTACAACGAGGATTTTTTGTTTTCTCCCGGCTTTCCATTAGAATAGCGGCATTCTCTTTTGCCCTTGTTAGTAAGTTCAATGATTCAGTTAGACCAAGTTTCGTTACGCCGTGGTGGGCGAGTGTTATTTCAAAAAGCCTCCATGCAGCTTCATCCCGGCTGGAAAATTGGTTTAACCGGCGTGAATGGCGCAGGAAAATCTACCCTGTTTGCGGCTCTTTTAGGTGAGCTCAGTGCAGATGAGGGTTCGCTAACCCGTCCATCCGTTTGGACCGTAGCGCATATGGCTCAGGAAATTAAAGCCCTAGATATGCCAGCCATTGATTTTGTTCTGTCAGGCGATGAAGAGTATTGGGATATACAGGCTAAACTAGCGCATACGGAACAGCTTTCTGATGCAGAACTGGCACAGCTACATGGCCGTTTTGACGAGATTCATGGCTATTCCGCTCCCTCTAAAGCAGCACAGTTAATGGCCGGTCTGGGCTTTATGGATCATCAGATCCGTCTGGATGTTTCCAGTTTTTCAGGCGGTTGGCGGATGCGACTGAATTTGGCCCGTACCCTGATGAGCCGTTCCGACCTGCTATTACTCGATGAGCCAACCAACCACTTGGATCTGGATGCGATCTTGTGGCTCGAAGATTGGTTAAAGGCGTATGAAGGCACTTTAGTGCTAATTTCGCATGACCGTGATTTTCTGGATGCCGTGACGGATCATATTCTGCATATCGAAAATCAGGAACTCACCCTCTATACCGGCAATTATTCAACTTTTGAAGTGACCCGTAGTGAACGTCTGGCGCAACAGCAACAAGCCTTTGAGAAACAGCAAGAAGCCCGGGCACATTTACAAAAATTTATTGACCGTTTTAAAGCCAAAGCGACCAAAGCACGTCAGGCCCAAAGTCGGATCAAAATGCTGGAGCGCATGCAGGATCTCGCCCCTGCTCATGTGGATACACCTTTTACCTTCAGTTTCCGTGAACCGACCAAAATGAGTTCACCACTTCTGGCCTTGGAACAGGCGGAAATTGGTTATGGCGATAAATCGATTGCCAGCAAAATTAATCTGCAAATCACTCCAAATTCACGTATCGGTTTATTGGGGATGAATGGTGCGGGTAAATCAACCCTGATCAAAACCTTAGTCGGAGATTTGCCGTTATTAAATGGTCAACGCAAGGCCTCAGAATTACTCAATATTGGTTATTTTGCCCAGCACCAGATGGATGCTTTGGACGCTAATGCCAGCCCAATGCTGCAACTGGCGCGCATCGCCGATCCAAAAATCAGTGAAGCTTCTTTACGTTCTTTCCTCGGCAGTTTCGGTTTTAGCGGTGAGCGCATGGATACCCCATGTGAGAGTTTCTCTGGGGGGGAACGTGCACGTTTGGCTTTGGCTTTAATTGTTTGGCAGCGTCCAAATGTACTGATTCTCGATGAACCGACTAACCATCTGGACCTGGATATGCGCCATGCCCTGACTATGGCTTTGCAGGATTTTGAAGGTGCGGTGGTACTGGTTTCGCATGAACGTCAATTGATTGCGACAGTATGTGATGAATTGCTGTTAGTGCATGCCGGACGTTGTACCGAATTTGAAGGAGATCTACAGGACTATGCCAAATGGTTACGTGAAGCACGTCAACAGCAGATTAATGCGCAGAATGCCTTGGCCAAAGGACAGGTAGTAGAAACAGAAACTAAACCTGTAGTTGTAGCCAAAGTAGATAAGGAAGCACAGCGTAAACTGGCCGCCCAGCGTCGTGAGCAGACTCGTCCGATTCGCAAGAATATTGAAAAATGTGAAGCTCAAATCGACAAACTACAGCCGCGTCTGGCAGCAATTGAAGAATTACTGGCAGATAGCGCTTTATATGAAGCTGCACGTAAAGATGACTTGCTGAAACTCATGAATGAGCAGACAGAACTGAAACAGAAACTGGAAACTGCCGAAGAGCAAATGCTAGAACTGATGATGGAGCTGGAAAGTTTGGAGCAATCTTTTCAGGAAGGTTAAGTTTTAAACCTTGATTCAAATCTTGGAGATTAGCTACAACTGGAGCTAATCTCTTTTTTTTATACTTTTTATATATTGCTCTCTCCATCTTTTCCCTGATTTCTTCATCGAAACCATTTTTGACATATTTTGTAGTGAATTACGCAAATCCTATATAAGTTTATTTTTTAAACACTCGGATGTCTTATTTCATACATTAATTTACAGCGATTTCTTAGTGCATAAGGCTCTAATAAAAGTGTTTTTATTTTTGGCAGCCTTGATACGAGTCTGTTTAATGTTGAACTAGAGAGAGGAAATCCGTATGCGTGCTCTTACCTATCATGGTGCTCGGGATGTACGAGTTGAATCCGTTCCAGATCCAGTGATTCAGGAACCAGATGACGTCATTTTAAGGGTGACAGCGACTGCCATCTGTGGCTCAGATCTGCACCTATACCGGGGTAAAATTCCGGCCACTGAAGATGGCGATATTTTTGGCCATGAATTTATGGGAATTGTAGAAGAAGTTGGTCCTGAAGTCACAGAAGTGAAAAAAGGTGACCGGGTAATTATTCCTTTCGTGATTGCATGTGGTCACTGCTTTTTCTGTGAACATGAACTGATGGCTGCCTGTGAAAATACCAATACCGGCCGTGGTGCAATTATCAATAAAAAACAGATTCCACCAGGTGCAGCTCTGTTTGGTTATAGCCATTTATATGGCGGTGTACCAGGTGGACAGGCGGAATATGTCCGTGTACCTAAAGGTAATGTAGGCCCATTTAAAGTACCGGGGTCATTACCGGATGAAAAAGTCTTGTTCCTGACCGATATCTTGCCTACTGCATGGCAGGCTGTAACCAATGCCCAGGTCACTCGCGGTTCCAGTGTTGCGATATATGGTGCTGGCCCGGTTGGTTTACTGTCGGCTGCCTGCGCACGTATGCTGGGCGCAGAGCAAATCTTTATAGTCGATCACCACTCTTACCGCCTGCGTTTCGCCCATCAGACTTATGGTGCAATTCCAGTGAATTTTGATGAAGTCGATGCAGCTGAATATATTATTCAGAATACTGCCGGTCATCGTGGTGTTGATGCCGTCATTGATGCGATTGGTTTCGAGGCCAAAGGCAGTTTACTTGAAACGGTGATGACGAATCTAAAAATTGAAGGTTCGAGTGGCTCTGCCCTACGTCAATGTATTGCGGCAGTACGCCGTGGTGGCGTGGTAAGTGTGCCAGGCGTATATGCTGGCCCAATTCATGGCTTCCTGTTTGGTGATGCCTTCGATAAAGGACTAACCTTTAAAATGGGTCAGACCCATGTGCATAAATTCCTGCCACAATTACTTGAATATGTAGAAAATGGCCAGCTGTCTCCAGAAGTGATTATCACCCATCGCATGAAACTGGAAGAAGCTGCTGAAGGCTACCGTATTTTTGATAAACGTGAAGAAGACTGCCGCAAGATTATTCTGACCCCATAAATACAATGGTTATAAAAATAGAAAGCGCCGTTAGGCGCTTTTTTTATTTTTGATCACCATTTTATAAACCGTATTTTTCTATTTTTAGTTTTAAAAGTTCAGATCTATTGCTTGGTTATTAAATTAACTGGCTCTAGGTCAGGTGATGACCCAGCTTAAAAGACTAAGCTATAGAAGTAAAAGTTAGAAAAATCTATAACCCTATGATTCATTGAAAAAAATGAAATTTCACTTGATTATTAAATTAATTATGTAGTTTAACTACAGTGAAGATTTTTATAATTAAAATATGTTCCACGCTGATTGTTAATTAAACCTACAATATTAACATAAGCTATTAATTTTTAAATTATTTATATAATTTCTCCATTAAAAACAGATAAAAAATCACCTGAACTGGTCAATTTCAAAAACAGAGAAGATATGGCTCCAGCTAGTCTTTTAAATTCAAAACCATATTTTAAATTTAAAACTACTTATCCACAAGATGTAGAAAGTAAATTTGAATTTAAAAAATGAAAGACAAGAAACACAATATGACTTGTGGATAAATACTATCTTATTCACATAAAAAATATGGATAACTTTGTAGTTATCCACAAAATTGATCAGGGTTTAAGCAAGATTTAAAATAACACTATTCAAGTATTTTTAGAAAATTTCGAAGTAACTTAATAAATCATTGAAAGTTTAGGATTTCAAAAATCTAAGTTCTGTAATTTTCCATTCATCCTCTAGCTTCCAGATCTCCTGAAGAGGCTGTTTATTATTTTCCAGTCCAATCAAGATCCGGCATTCGGTCTGGTCTTCATTGTACTCGTATTCTTCATATTCTATTTCTGGCTTCAGCGGTTTCCATACGCCGTTTTGTACCGCATGAGCAATCCGGTCATAACGCAGATAACTTCCTTCTACACGGCCTTCCTGTTCAAAAATCACCTGAAAGTCCTGATGTTCATAGTGGCGCAGCAGATCATAGTCGCCACTGTAGAATGCATTTGCCCAGATCTCACGTATTTCTTCAAGCTGGCTATCCATGGATAAACCTCTTTATAAATAAGACTTGATTCTCCTGAACCAGGCTTGTTTGAAACCTAATATCAGCGGATCATTGGTCTAAAAACTGCTTAGATTAAAATTATTCTAAACAGTTCATCTGGTATTAATAGAAAATTTACGTAAAAAAAGCGCCTTAAAAGGCGCTTTTTCGTTTCGATTTATTCTGAGGGATTAGGTATCAATATCGGCATTCAAGGCATTTTCTTCAATGAAGGCACGACGTGGTTCCACATCATCTCCCATCAAACAAGAGAACATGCGGTCTGCTTCAATTGCATCCTGCACCGTCACTTGTAGCATGTTACGGTTTTCCGGATCCATCGTGGTTTCCCACAGCTGGTCTGCGTTCATCTCACCCAGACCTTTATAACGCTGGATCATCATGCCGCGGCGAGAGTCTTGCAAAATATGCTGCCAAACCTGATGGAAACTGCTGACCTGAATCTTGCGCTCACCTTTCTGTAAATAAGCACCCTCTTCAAGCAACGTGAACCAGCTTTTCGAGTTTTTCAGTAAACGCGCATATTCACTTGAGCTGAGCAGGCTGGCATCTAGCAGGTAATGATGCGGCAGGTTATGCACATAAATCGTAATCCGTGGCAACCAGCTTTCTACGATCTGGCCATCAACGTCTTTTTCAAAACGTTCTAGACTTAGTTCAGGGCGTAAACTTGGCTGGATTTTTTCAATCGCAGCACGCAGGTCTTTACCCCAAGTTTCTACATAAGCTTTATCTTCCAGCTGATCCAGCTTGAATGCTTCTAGTGAAATCAAAGCATCCAGCAAGCTTGCAGGATAACGTACAGTTAAACGTGCCAGACTCTTCTGTGAAGTTTGATAATCGGTAATCACATTGGCCAGAGCTTCCCCACGAATCGCAGGGGCATCGGCACTGATATGCAGTTCCAGCTCATCAATCGCATTCGAAATCAGGTAAGTTTCCAGCGCATCATTGTCCTTGATGTACTGTTCCTGTTTGCCTTTTTTCAGCTTGTACAACGGCGGCTGTGCGATATAGATATGACCACGCTCGACCAGTTCCGGCATTTGACGGAAGAAGAAAGTCAGCAGCAATGTACGGATGTGTGAACCATCCACGTCAGCATCGGTCATGATGATGATTTTGTGATAACGCAGCTTGTCCGGGTTATATTCTTCACGACCAATACCACAGCCGAGTGCCGTAATCAGCGTACCCACTTCTGCAGAAGAAATCATACGGTCAAAACGGGCACGTTCCACGTTCAGGATCTTACCTTTTAGCGGCAGAATTGCCTGCATCTTACGGTTACGGCCCTGTTTTGCAGAACCGCCCGCAGAGTCACCTTCGACCAGGTACAGTTCAGATAAAGCTGGATCTTTCTCTTGGCAATCCGCCAGTTTACCTGGAAGGCCGGCGATATCGAGTGCGCTCTTGCGACGGGTCATTTCACGTGCTTTACGCGCCGCATCACGGGCACGCGCTGCATCAATGATCTTGCCAGCAATTGATTTAGCCGCTTGTGGATTCTCTAACAGATATTCAGAGAATGCCTTGTTCATGGACTGCTCAACGGCAGATTTCACTTCACTCGACACCAGTTTTTCTTTGGTTTGTGAAGAGAATTTCGGATCAGGCACTTTTACTGACACAATCGCAGTCAAACCTTCACGCGCATCATCACCTGAAACCACAATTTTTTCTTTTTTCAGGATATTTTCACTGTCCATGTAGTTATTTAAACCACGGGTCAGTGCTGCACGGAAACCGGCTAAGTGAGTACCGCCATCCTTTTGCGGGATGTTGTTGGTAAAGCAGCGTACATTTTCCTGATAAGAATCATTCCATTGCAGTGCAACTTCTACACCAATGCCATTTTCTGCCTGAGTGGTGAAATGGAAAATATCATTTAGGTGGGTTTTACCTTGGTTAATGTACTTAACAAACTCAGCCAAACCGCCTTCATAATCAAAAATGTATTCGGCATTGATACGTTCGTCACGTAATACGATTCGTACACCTGCATTCAGGAAGGACAGTTCACGTAAACGACGGGCCAGGATGTCGACATTAAAAATGGTCTGACTAAAGGTTTCAGCACTTGGCCAGAAACGCACGCGAGTACCGGTCTTATCGGTCTCGCCCACCATTTTTAAAGGGAATTGTGGATCACCATGACGATATTCCTGTTCATGGATTTTACCGGCGCGATGAATGGTTAGTTCCAATTTTTCTGATAACGCATTTACTACGGATACACCTACACCGTGCAGACCGCCAGAGACTTTATAGCTATTATCATCAAACTTACCGCCCGCATGCAGAATGGTTAAAATCACTTCTGCAGCAGACACGCCTTCTTCAGGGTGAATGTCAGTCGGAATACCACGGCCATTATCTGATACTGAAACTGATTCATCTTCATGAATAGTCACTAAAATTTCATCACAGTGACCTGCAAGCGCCTCATCAATCGAGTTATCTACGACCTCGAAGACCATATGGTGTAAGCCGGTACCATCGTCTGTATCACCAATGTACATGCCTGGACGCTTACGTACTGCGTCTAAACCACGTAATACCTTGATGCTAGAGGAATCATAAGCTTTTTCAGTGGTTTGTTCTGTTTGAGAAGCAGCTTGATCTTCTGAACTCATGGTTTCTCCCTAGTGAAAGATAGGTTTATCCAAAGATAGGTAAAAATTTAAAAACTATTGCACAACAACTTGAACTGTACCGTTTTCAACATTGAATAACTGATATGAGATAGACAGATCATGTAGGTGCTTTTGTACTGATTCATGGTCTAAAGTGGTAATAAAAACTTGACTACCAAGCTGGCTCAATCGCTCAATTAAACGTTGTTGTGCGGTTAAATCTAATTCTGCTGTCACATCATCTAATAATACCACAGTTTCCTTATTACAAGAATGCAGCATTGCGATTTGCGACAGTTTGAGTGCCATCATTAAAAGCTTTTTTTGTCCGCGAGATAAGATCACATCGGCATCCCCCAAAGGGGTCTTGAGACGCAAATCTGCGCGATGTGGACCATATTCGGTATAGCGCCGTTCTACATCTTTGTCATGATGATTGGTTAGGTCATTCAGCAGGCCATGTTCACTGTGAAAGCCGGGACTGTATTCCAGAGAAATCTCCAGATCCGGTAATAGATGTTTGAGATCATCCTCAAAAAATGGCTTCCACTGTTCCATGATGCCGACACGTTGGGAGTGCAAAATCTCACCATATTCACTCAGCATCTGGTTCCACGCTTCCAGATCAGACAAACTTAGAAAACGTTTGGATTTAAGCAGACTGTTCCGCTGTTTTAGGGCTCGTGAATAATATTGCCAGGCATGATAAAACTCTGGTTCCACGTGGAACATTAACCAGTCCAATAGCTGACGACGTGGTTTGGCACCATGATCGATAATATCGGTACTCTGCGGATCAAGCAGTTGTAAGGGTAACATCTTGGCAAGCTGACCTTGGGTTGCAATCGCATCGCCATTGACCTTGATCAGCTGTTCCCCGCTGGCCATTTTTTGCATGCCGACTTTTTCAGTTTCCGATTGGGCGAACACAATCGCATCCGAGGCGCCATGCTGAATGTAATTTTTCGGGATATGGGTACGAAAGGAACGTCCTGTGGCCAGTAAATGAATAGCTTCCAGTACTGAAGTCTTGCCTGAACCATTCTGGCCATAAAAAACATTAAACGGTTGCAATCCCTGGAGTGCAACCGTTTTTAAATTTCGTACACGTTCAATATGAAGACGCGTAATATGCATAGCGTTGGCTTAGCTCAGCTGTCGCTTAGACACGCATTGGCATCACGACATAGGTCTGATCGGTATGAGATGGATCCTGAACCAGCACAGACTGATTCGCTTCAGTCATGGTCATGGATACATCTTCACCGTCCAGTACACCTAGCACTTCAATCAGGTATTGCGCATTGAATGACATTTCCAGTGGTGCATCTGCATACTGGATCGCCAGATCTTCAATCGCCTCATCCTGTTCCGGGTTATTGGCACGAAGTTGTAATGAACCGGCATTAAAGTTCAGGAATACGCCACGCAGTTTTTCATTACTCAAAATAGCCACACGTTGTAAGGATTGCTTAAACACGTCATGCGCAATAATCACATTCTTGTCGCCACCACGTGGAATTACACGGCGGTAGTCCGGGAATTTACCGTCAATCAGTTTCGTGGTGAAACGAACTGTGATATCAGCCTGTTCTTTATCACGGCTGGCCATACGAATGGTTACATTCAATAATTCACGACCAATTAACAACGAGAGTTGTTCATCTTCAACGCTTAATAAACGTTGCAGTTCAGCGACTGCCTTACGTGGAACAATGGCTTGAATCGGTTGAGTTGCTGTCGATTGGGCTGCTGTTTCACACAATGCCAGACGATGACCATCTGTCGTTACCGCACGAAGCTGATTAGCGTCAATTTCAAGTAAAGTACCAGTCAGGTAGAAACGTACGTCCTGCACTGCCATGGCGAAAGCCGTTTTTTCAAACAGACGTTTTAATTCGCGCTGAGTCACAGTGACTTGTGTGCCTTGAGTATTTTCAGTATTCAATAATGGATAGTCATCCGCAGGCAAAGTACCGAGCACAAAACGACTATTTCCAGATTTCAGGATACAACGCTGGTCATCAGTAATTTGCAGGTCGATCAGGGCTGCTGATGGTAAAGATTTACAGATATCAATCAGCTTACGTGCCGGAACAGTGGTTTCACCGGCTTGCAGACATGCACCTTCAGCCAACTGTGTGCTGGCCACCAGTTCTACTTCAAGATCCGAACCAGTGACGGTCAAAGCTTCAGCAGTCACCTGGATTTTCAGGTTTGAAAGAATATTTAAGGTATGGCGACGTTCAACCGCTCCTACGACATGTGAGAGAACATTCAGTAAGCTTTCTTTCGCGATTTTTAAACGCACGGTACATTCCTCTAAAGCTGAAGATTAATAAGATAAAAGTTGAATTTTTAGCAGTTAACTATGCGGCAAAACAGGCCGCATAGCAAGAACAGAATTTGAGCGTTTTAGGTCAACTCTGCAACAGGCGTTGCAGGTTTTTATAGTCCTCATTGAAGATCGGATCTTCTTCACGCAAGCTCTGTACTTTTTCGCAGGCATGCATGACTGTACTGTGATCTCGACCGCCAAAAGCCATACCAATTTCCGGGAAACTATCTCCGGTCAGTTCACGTGCCAGACCCATTGCAAGCTGACGTGGACGGGCATAAATACGAGTACGTTTTGGACCCACTAGCTCTTTAAGCGGAATGCGAAAATATTCACTCACGACACGCTGGATATTTTCAGTGCTGATGGTCCGGGCACGAATTGCGAGGACATCTTTCAAAGACTCACGTACCACATCCAGATCAATCGGCGTTCCTTTAAAACGCGAGATCGCCACCACTTTGTTTAGCGCACCTTCAAGTTCACGGACGTTCGCCACCACTTGTTGGGCGATAAATAGCGCACAGTTACGTGGTAAATCTACACCGGTGTTTTCGGCCTTTTTCAGCAAGATTTCAATTCGGGTTTCGATATCGGGTGGTTCCACACCTACAGAAAGTCCCCAGGAAAAACGTGAAACCAGACGTGGATCCAGTTCGGTCAATTCTTTAGGATAACGATCCGAGGTGAGGATAATTTGCTTCGATTCATCCAATAGCGCGTTAAAGGTATAGAAGAACTCCACCAGACTGGCTTCTTTACCTGCGAGCAAATGAATATCATCGACTAGCAAAAGATCCAGTGAACGGCAGTTTTTCTTAAACTCTTCAACCTTGCCCTGTTGTAAGGAACTGACAAAATCCTGTACAAAGCTTTCTGCAGTCATATACATCACGCGGGCATTGGGTTTTGCCTGTAATAATGCATTCCCGACTGCCTGCATCAAGTGGGTTTTACCCAGACCAGTGGGGCCATATAAAAATAGCGGGTTATGCTGCGAAGCACCGAGTTGGGTTAACACCTTACGACAGGTTTCAGCCGCCATCTGGTTAGAACGGCCTTCAACAAATAACGAGAAGGTAAATAAAGGGTTCAGCTGACGTTTACGGCTATTTTTGCCTGAATCTTCTTTTTCTTTCTTAGGACGCGGTGCTGGCGCAACCACAGGTGCAGATTCCAAAGCCGCTGTTGTCGTCGCTGGCTGTTCACTGGCAGATAAAATTGCACCTGGGCGGGAATCCACCAGAATTTCAACTTTACGTACGCGACCTTCAGATAGCTGTTCGGCCAAAATCGAAATCAGTTCCAGATGATGCTCTTGAATGTAGCGCGTCCAATACGGATTAGGTGCATAAAGACGCAGGGTATCGTCCAGCTCTTCCGCAACCAATGGGCGAATCCACATTGTAAAGACATTTCCAGAGAGCTCTTGTCGCAAGCGATTTAAGCAGTCTGTCCAAAGCATGTGAATCCCCTATCCATTCCATTGTTAATCAAAAAAGGCTGACCGCGACCAAAGCGGGTCGCCATTCTAACCAAGTTATCCACATCTGTCATGGCAATTTCCACAGATTTTGCACAAAAAGCAGTCATGGTGGATAAATTTAAATTTAAAAAGCTGGTGTGGATAAGTTTATCCGCAAGCTGTGGATAAAATATAGCACAAAGTTATCCACAAAGTATAAAATTAATAAAAACAGTTTTATCCACAAACTAAGTTTTTGTTTATTTAATACAAAATCACCTTTTCCACAGAAAAAGTCCACTCTAATAGTAATAAATTTAAATTTATAAATTTGAATTTATTTATAAGATTTGGTTCTTTTGTGGATAACTGAGAAAAGTTTAAATTTAAATTCAAAACTCAAGAGTTAAATTTAGATTTCACATAAGTTGTGGATAACTATGTTGATATAAGTGTTAATAACTTATATTTAATTTTAAAACAAATGGTTATATTGTGGTTAACTTATATATAGGTATTTGAATACAATTTTTTTAATCCTTATTTACATTTTGATTCCAGTCTTATTTGAAAAGAAAATGGCTTTTGCATTGACAGCTCAAGCAATGAGCACTAAAATCGCGGACCTTTATAGAAAGATCATTTTTGGAGTTTCAATATGAAACGTACATTCCAACCATCTGAATTAAAGCGTAAACGCGTTCATGGTTTCCGTGCTCGTATGGCTACTAAAGCTGGTCGTCAAGTTCTAGCTCGCCGTCGTGCAAAAGGTCGTCACAGCTTAACTGTTTAATCAGTTAGGCTTTGCCGATTTTGGGTGTTATGACTACACTTTATAGTTTTAGTACAGAGCTTCGTTTACGCTGTGCTGCAGATTATAAAGGAGTCTTTGATGGTGCGCTTTTTAAAGTGCATCAACCCCATTTCCTTTTTCTTGCAAAACATTCCGAACTGCCAAACAGCCGTTTGGGTTTAGTTGTTGCCAAGAAAAAAGTGCGCCGTGCGCACGAACGAAATCGAGTAAAACGACTTGCTCGCGAAAGTTTTCGCCTGCATCAACAGCAACTAGATGATTTGGATATTGTGGTTATGCCTAAAGTAGGTATAGAAGCGGTACCGAACGCAGAGTTGCATCAGCAATTACAATTTGCCTGGCAGAAACTCAACCGTCTTGCCAAAAAGCATTCCAAAATAGCATCATCCTCCCCACAAAAGTAGAGATGGCCAATGGTACGTTTACTGCATTGGTTAATACGTTTCTATCAGATTGCGATTAGTCCTTTATTGGGACCACGCTGTCGTTATATTCCAACATGTTCTCAATATTCCTTGGAAGCAGTCCATACACATGGAGCTGTACGTGGTGTGTGGCTGGCTACTCAGCGTATTTGCCGTTGTCATCCGTGGGGTGGCTCTGGATATGATCCGGTTCCCCCGAAAGCGATTCGTTTTATTTCATTTCAGCAAATAGATTCTCAAACGCTTCACGTTGCTGTACCCTTTCGTGATCGTTTATTGAACCAAAATCACTCTAACCACTTGGGGTAATACATATGCAACAATGGGCCAGGATTGCAATTCTCGGAGCCATGTTTGTTGTCGCATATTTGCTCATTTTGGCGTGGCAAAAAGATTATGGCAATGCTGAAACAAAACCACAGCAAGAAGCTGCGGTTGTTTCACATGAAGTATCTGCAGATTTGCCAAATGCTCAGACGGCGACAGCCGCTTCTGATCTGCCACAAGCAAATATGCCAGCGCAGCAAGCAACGGATGCCACCGCACCTGTAAGTCAGCAGCTTATTTCAGTACAAACTGACCTTTATCATCTTTGGATCAACCCTAAAGGTGGTGATATTGTTCGTGTTGAATTACTCAATCATGACAAGAATAAAGACAGCGATGAACCATTCGTCATGCTGGAAAGCGATGCGAAACGGACTTATGTCGCTCAGTCGGGCCTGATCGGTCTGAATGGACCGGACAGCAGCCGTAATGGCCGTCCAACCTATGAGCTGGAAAAAACGGCTTATACACTGGCAGATGCCAAAGCCGCTAAAAATAAAGATGGCGAAACTGTCAAAGTACTTTCTGTACCTATGGTCTTTAAAACGGCTGATGGTGTAGAGGTCATTAAAACCTTCAACTTTACTGAAGGTGAATATCCGATAGTTGTGAATCACAAAGTGGTCAACCGCAGCGGCCAGACCTGGCAAGGTCAGATGTTCGGTCAGATCAAACGTGACAATTCCGAAGATCCAGGTAAATCTGATCAGGGGATCTTCACACTGGGTACGTTCCTGGGCGGCGCTTGGGGTACACCGGATGAGCATTACAACAAGTTGAAATTTGACAACTTTGTTGAAGAAAAACTCAGCACTGAAGCCAAAGGCGGCTGGGTTGCGATGGTGCAGCACTACTTTGTCAGTGCATGGGTACCAGGTAACCTGAAACTGACACAGGGCAATGGCGAGGCCTATACGGCGAAGCTGGAATCACGTAAGTCAACTGATAACATGAATATCATTGGCTTTACCTCTCCGACCTTCAATGTACCTGCCGGTACTGTGGCTGAAATTGATGCGACCTTCTATTCTGGTCCAAAAATCCAGTCAGAGCTCAAAGATCTGGCAACAGGTCTGAACCAGACTGTAGATTATGGCTGGTTATGGCCGATTGCCAAACTACTATTTGTTGGTCTGGAATTTTTCCATGGCCTGGTAGGTAACTGGGGCTGGGCGATCATTCTGTTGACTATTCTGGTAAAACTGATCCTGTGGCCATTGTCGTCGAAGAGTTACCGCTCTATGGCGAAAATGCGTGTGATTGCGCCAGAAATGCAGCGTATGAAAGAAGAGTTCGGTGAAGACCGTATGCGCTTCTCTCAAGAGATGATGGCACTGTACAAACGCGAGCAGGTAAATCCACTTGCCGGCTGTTTACCGCTCTTGCTGCAAATGCCAATCTTCCTGGCATTGTACTGGGTACTGATGGAATCTGTGGAACTGCGTCATGCACCATGGATGCTGTGGATTCAGGATTTATCTTCAATGGATCCTTGGTTTATCCTGCCATTGCTGATGGGTGCAACCATGTATATCCAGCAGTCGTTGAACCCACAACCAACTGATCCAATGCAGGCGAAAGTGTTCAAGATTATGCCAGTGATCTTTACAGTATTCTTGCTGTTCTTCCCGGCAGGTCTAGTGTTGTACTGGATTGTGAACAACTTGATCACGATCTTGCAGCAAACACTGATCAACAAGTCTGTTGCCAAAGACCGTGCTAAACGCGATGAGGCAACACCAGTCAACTAAGTTGTATTGATGGGCTGAATAAATCCGCTTAAGATGGTAATCTTGAGCGGATTTTTTTTGCTGTATTTTTAAGTTTTTTCTAGGTGAATGTTATGCTCGACCGAACTACGATTGCTGCGATTGCAACTCCCCCAGGACGTGGCGGTGTAGGTGTCATTCGCCTGTCGGGTCCCCAGTCTTATGAAATTGCCCAGGCTTTGAGCCAAAAAGATTTGCCCAAAGCCCGTTTTGCTGGGTTTCGCCAGTTCTATGATGCAGCCGGTGAAGTAATGGACGAAGGTCTGGTGATTTGCTTCCCGAATCCGAATTCCTTTACCGGTGAAGATGTAGTGGAACTGCAAGGCCATGGTGGCCCGGTGATCCAGAATGCCCTGTTGGGCCGTTTGCTGGAACTGGGTGCTACTGCAGCCAAAGCCGGTGAATTCTCGATGCGTGCCTTTGAAAATGGCAAGTTGGATCTGGTGCAGGCCGAAGCCATTGCGGATCTGATTGATGCCACTTCTCAAGCGGCGGCACGTTCTGCCGTACGTTCGCTGCAAGGGGCATTCTCGACTAAGGTGAATACGGTATTAGAACAGCTGATTCACTTGCGTTTGCATGTCGAAGCGGCGATCGATTTCCCGGAAGAAGAAATCGACTTTCTGGCGGATGGCAAGATTTTAAATTTGCTGGATGGCGTGGCGAATGCCGTCACTCAGGTTCAGCAATCTGCACGTCAGGGGCAGTTACTGCGTGAAGGTCTGCAAGTGGTGATTGCCGGTAAACCGAATGCAGGTAAATCTTCCCTGCTGAATGCCCTAGCAGGTAATGAACGTGCGATTGTGACCGATATTGCCGGAACCACCCGTGATGTGCTGCATGAAAAGATTACATTGAATGGTCTGCCGATTACCCTGACCGATACTGCTGGTCTGCGTGAAACCGGCGATATCGTGGAAAAAGAAGGTATTCGCCGCGCGATTAAAGAAATTGAACAGGCCGATCTGCTGTTGCTGGTTTATGACCTGAGTCAAGGAGATGACCCATTACAACTTGCTCAAGAATATTTTGCTGAGCATCTCGAGCCAAAGCGTCTGATCCTGATCGGGAATAAAGCCGATTTGACCGGTGCCGATGCTGTTATGGGAGATTTTAAAGGCTTCCGTCATATTACCGTCTCAGCCAAGCAGGAAACCGGTGTCCAATCGCTCATAGATGCAATTACAGCGCATGCAGGCTTCCAGCCTGAAGAAGATACCTTTATTGCCCGTACCCGCCATTTAGATGCAATGAAGCGCACTCAGATGTACTTAGCTGAAGCTCGTGAGCAACTTGTTGTTTATAATGCAGGTGAACTGGTCGCAGAGTCTTTACGTCTGGCACAGAATGCGCTGGGTGAGATTACCGGTGACTTTAGTGCGGATGACCTATTGGGCAAGATATTTGGATCATTCTGTATTGGTAAATAATATTTAAAAAATAAAAAAGCCCTCAAATGAGGGCTTTTTTATTAGGCTTTTACCTGTAGTTTTTGATGCCATAACCACAAAATTAGACAGAGTACACTGATCGCCACACAGAAGCTGATCACGGCAAAGCCTAAGCCAAAGTGATCAGCCAGATAACCTACCGCGATAATCGGCACAATCGTGCCCAAATAGCCTATAAACAGGTAAGTCGACATCACGGCTGCACGGTTTTGTAAGGTTGTGATCGCATGAATCACACCGAATGCGCCCATTAAGGCAAAACCATGTCCAATCCCGAATAGGATATCACTGGCAAAGAATAAGATACTTGCTTTAAGGGTCATACAGAGTGCAAGACTAACCAAGCTCACCAGCATAATCATCAAGCCAATATTCAGACATTTTTTTGCAGGAACAGCTTTAGCAAAGAACTGCACCACAGCAGAAATCAGCAAAATGCAGGTAATGGCAGTACCGCTGACCAAAGGACCATGCCAGGGCAAGATATCCTGCACAAAAGACGGTGACAGTGAAGCAAATAAACTGAAAGCAGCAAAGGCATTAAATGCAGTTAACCCCACAATCATGAACACAGCATGATACTGAGGTTCAGGACGCAGTAATTTTGGTGCAATACTAAAAAGTTGGCGTTCAAAAGCAGGTGTTTTTAGCCAGAATAACCCGACAAAACACAGCACTGCCCCCAAAATAATAGGAAGGTAGGGAGTAACTAAAGGGGTTTGAGAAAACTGCGCAATTACCCCACCCACAAACGGCCCCAAACCAAAACCTATGGCCGTCAGAATCGATACCAGCTGCGGTGCAAGCTGCTTATGAGACTCTGGAATGGTTTGCATCATGCCCAGCATTGCTGAAGTGGTCATCAGACCTGAAGCAATGCCAATAATAAAACGGCCCACCGACAAAATCAGCGCATTCTCGGCAAAGACTGAAATGACCAAGCCAATGCTGATAAATACCAAGCCAATTTGCAGGGTTCTTAGGAAACCAATCGTATTGCTGGTACGTCCCAGGAATAACAAGGTACCCAGGCAGCCAAACATATAAGCGACAAAAATATAGGTAATCTGGCTTGGGGATAAATGCCAAATCTGTTGATAAATGGGGTAAAGCGGACTTGCCAGTGCTGTGCCGATGGTACCCATAATCAATGCAAGACTGACCATGGCGAAAGGTCGCCATGAGATATTTTCTGTCATGTAGCTGCCGTAAAAGTTTCACCACATAAGAGAATGATGTGGAAGAAAGAAGAGAATGGGTGGCAGTGTATCGGTTAGATGAAAAAGCGGTCAATTATCTTGCTGTAAAAAAAACAAAAAAAGGTTGAGCCAAACAATTAGCCATAACGCTTTAATAATTTTAAAAACTCAGCCAGTTCTTCTTCATTGACCGTAGCTTCTCCAATGACATGCTCTCTTAAATGGGTCTCGATCAATTCATTCATCAAACCGTTTATGGCACCTTTAATGGCTGCAACCTGTTGTAAGACCTGAATACAGCCTGTCTCAGTATTCAGGAGAGACTGCTCTAGGGCGTTCATCTGGCCTTGCAAGCGCCGTACCCGGTTTAATATTTTTTTATCATCATGTACATAACTCACCACAAATTTCCAAAAATAAATATACTAGGGGGGAGTATTAATAACAGTTCCCTTTTATGCAAAAAAACATACCGCCAATTCGCACAGCCATCAATTTGATGAAGGTAATCCACTCGCACAGAAAAAGATTCTGTTTGCCACAATTCTGACCGCCGTCATGATGGTGCTGGAAGTATTAGGGGGATGGATCTTCCAGTCAATGGCTTTGCTTGCCGATGGCTGGCATATGGGCTCGCATGTGTTGGCCTTGGGGCTGGCTTACTTTGCCTATAAAGCGGCCCGCCATTATGCGAATGATCCACGTTTTAATATGGGTACTTGGCGGATTGAAATTCTGGCCAGTTATAGCAGTGCGATTTTATTGCTCGTAGTAGCCGGATTTATGGCGATTCATTCGGTAGAACGCCTATTTTCGCCAGTTCAGATTCATTATAACGAAGCCATTCCAATCGCGATTTTAGGGCTACTGATTAACCTGGCCTGTGCCTGGTTGCTGCATGATGATGGGCACCATCACCATGATCATCATCACGGAAATTCCCATCACGAGCATGATAATAATCATGGTCATCATGACTTGAACCATAAAGCAGCCTTTCTGCATGTGGTAGCTGATGCTGTGACTTCTGTTCTGGCGATTATTGCTCTATTTGCCGGAAAATATATGGGCTGGGAGTTTCTCGATACAGTACTGGGACTTGTCGGCTCAGTCCTGATTGCACGCTGGGCGATTGGCCTGCTAAAGCAAAGTGCCAAGACTTTACTGGATGCCGATATGGATGCCCCAGTGGTCGAAGAAATACGTGAAGTCATTGCTGAATATGGAAGTGATCTACACTTAACTGATCTGCATGTATCGAGGGTCGGTAAAGCTAAATTTTCCTGTTTTGTTGCCGTTCAAATGGGAATCCCTATTAGTGCTGATCAAATCCGTGAAGCGATCTCTATTCATGAAGAACTCGTGCATATCTCGGTGGAAATCAATCAGCATTAAAGGGTCAATGTTCCACGTGAAACATAATTGATTGAGTAATTTGATTTGAAAATCACGCTACATAAAATAGTCAGAATTTTCTTTGTAAAAAGACTAAAATCGGAACACATTTAACTTGGACCTGAGCAGGACATTCATGCAAATAAGAAATATGCTGCTGGCTTTGACCCTATTCCCTGGCCTCAGCTTTGCCAATGTGGATACGGTTAAAGCCAATCTGGCAAAAAACAGTCCCAACCTGAAAATTGAAAATATTCAGCCTACCGAAATGAAAGGAATCTATAGCGGTTCCATGCAGGGACAGATTGTCTATCTGAATGAAGATGCTCAGCATCTCCTAGCCGGTTCAATGTTTCGGATCCAGGACCAGCATAATCTGACTCAGGATTTATTACTCAAACAAAACAGTGTCGACTGGAAAAAGTTACCGCTTCAGGATGCAATTAAATCAGTCAGAGGGACAGGGAAACGTCAGCTTGCCATCTTTTCTGACCCAAATTGCCCGTATTGTAAACAACTTGAAGTAGAGCTGAAAAAACTTAAAGATGTCACCATTTATACCTTCATCCTGCCCTTAAAACAGCAGTCAATTGCGCCATCTAAACAAGTTTATTGTGAAAAAAATCCGACCCAAGCTTGGGAAGACCTAATTGGTCAAGGTATACAGCCTAAATCGAAAAAGAGCTGTGCCAACCCGATTGAACGTAATAAACAGCTGGCACAATCACTCGGTGTAAATGGCACTCCAGCAATTATATTCTCGAATGGTTTTAAAATCATGGGTGCTCAGCCAGCAGAACAGATTGAACAAGGCTTCAAAGAATTCGGCCTGTAAAATTCTGACGATGATCAGCAAATAAAAAAAGAGCATCTATCTAGGCGCTCTTTTTTTATGAAAGAAACTTATTCCAAGCAGAGCTTAGATCCGTTTACGTTTAGTCACCATATTGTAGATAAACAGGATGACTACGGCACCGATCACTGAAGCAATGAAGCCTGCGGCAGAATCTTGGGAGTACAAGCCCAGCATACGTCCGGCAAAGGTCGCAACCAGTGAACCGGCAATCCCCAGCAGGGTCGTAACAATGAATCCAGCCTTGTCATCACCAGGATGAATTGCGCGTGCAACCAGACCCGCAATAAAACCCACTACAATTGCAACGATAATTGACCACATCAGCATACTCCTTATTATCATGTCTTTGTTTTTACATCAGGTTTATCTTGCGGCAAGAAAAGCCCTGAAAAAAGTCATGTCCTGCAACGGGCTGTTGCGTTTTTGTTTGCTGTGTTACTGAAATGATTCAAGAAATAAAAAAAGTGGCACGAAGCCACTTCTTTTAAACCGGTTCTTAAAGACCGATTTCACCAATAAATGGAATATGACGGTATTTTTGATCATAGTCCAGGCCATAACCGACAATGAACTTGTCTTCGACTTCAAAGCCCAGGAATTTTACTTCCAGCTCGATTTCACGACGTGAAGGTTTGCTCACCAAAGTGCACAGTTCAATTGAATTTGGCTGACGGGTTTGCAGGATTTCCAGGACTTTGCTTAAGGTATTACCTGAGTCGATAATATCTTCAACCACCAGCACATCTTTACCACGGATTTCACCGTCCAGATCTTTCAGGATTTTGACATCACGGCTCGAAATCGTACCGCCGCCGTAGCTGGATACAGTCATGAAGTCGAGTTCATGTGGCTTGGTAATGGCACGACACAAGTCTGCCATGAAAATCACTGAACCGCGTAACAAACCGATAAGTACAAGCTCTTTGTCACTATTAGCATAGTGTGCATCGATTTTAGCACCAAGCTCTTTGACTTTAGCTTGAATTTCTTCAGCGGAAATCATTACGCTCATTTGAACGGTCATGGGTAGATACCTAAAAAATAAAAATAGCAAAATAAAAAAGGTGTTGACCTGCAACACCTGAATTGCAGCAATTTTAATACATCCTTGCTTGAGATGCACCTGTTTTACTTGCTGTAAATGTAATCAATTTTTGGGCTGCTGTGAATCTCTCTTCAGCGCAAAGGCACAGACGGCGACGATTGCAGCCAAAATAATCCTGCGCTGACGCGATTTATTGGGCTTTGACATAGACAGCCTGACCATAGACATAAGTTGCTGCAATATTACGGTCATCCCCCAGCATGGTCAGTGCAAAAAAGGTCTCTTCAATATTTTTGGCTCTGCTCTGGCGCAGTTGTTGTAAAGCGGTGGCATTGAGATCCAGTACCACAAAGTCTGCTTCTTTGCCCACATTGAAATTCCCCAAGCGGTCATCCAGACTTAAGGCTTTCGCACCACCCAGGGTCGCATAATATAGCGACTCAAAAGCCGAAAGTTTTTCTCCTTGTAGTTGTTGCACTTTATAAGCTTCATTTAAGGTTTGCAGTTGGTTAAAGGAGGTTCCTGCCCCGATATCGGTACCCAAGCCGACTTTCACGCCTTTATCCCAAGCTTTCTTCAGCGGAAATAAACCGCTACCCAGGAACAAGTTTGAGGTTGGGCAGAAGGCAATCGCAGAGTCGGTTTGATGCATGCAATCCCACTCCCCTTCCTCCAGATGCACACAATGCGCAAATACGGATTTAGCACCGGTCAGCCCATAATGATAATAGACATCCAGATAGCCTTCACGTTCCGGAAAGAGTTCTTTTACCCAGGCAATCTCGTTTTTATTTTCACTGAGATGAGTATGGACATAGACATCTGGATATTCAGCTTTTAACTGGCCTGCTTTTTCTAGTTGTTCAGGCGTTGAGGTCGGAGCAAAACGGGGCGTAATCGCATAAAGATTACGTCCCTTACCATGCCATTTCTCAATCAGGGCTTTAGAGTCGCTATAGGCGGATTCTGCGGTATCGGTTAGGGCTTCAGGTGCATGGCGGTCCATCAGCACTTTACCGGCAATCAGACGCATATTCTGTGCTGTAGCCGCTTCGAATAGCGCTTCTACCGAAGCTGGATGAACGGTACAGAACACCAAAGCTGTGGTTGTGCCATTCTTCAGCAATTCCTGAATAAAAAACTGTGCAATTTTCTGGCTATACGCCGGATCCTGAAACTGGATCTCAGTCGGGAAGGTGTAGGTATTTAACCATTCCAGCAGCTGTTCACCATAGGCACCGACCATTTCGGTTTGCGGGAAATGGATATGGGTATCAATAAAACCTGGCACGATCAGCTGCTCAGGATAATGAGCTACCTGCACTCCTTCAGGCAGATGCTGCTGCCCCTCTTCCCAGCTGCCAAACCATTGAATCTCACCATTCTGGCTGATGAGCAAGCCATCTTCTACATATCGCACTTGGTCGTGAATTTCACGCGCTTGGGCAACCGTATTCTTGATATCCAGGAAGCGACCGCGTATTGCTGTCGTTGCAATGATAGAAGACATTTAAAACCTGCGCTTTTTGATTTTTTCGATTGATTGTAGCTGAAAAAATTAGCATGTTTATATGAACATTCATATTTAACCATGCGTATTTTTTATGAGATCAGACAATCACGAATAATTTCAACAGAGCGTGCGTATGCAGCTGAGCTTATAGACAAATAAAAAAGCCTGCATCAGCAGGCTTTTTTATGATTAGCTTTACAGCGTAGTTTCGTTATGTTTCTTGCTATGACGAATCGACAAAATCGCAGTCACCGTCAAGACAATCACAATAAAGCTCAGTGAAATCCAGATCGGCATATGGAATATATCCAGCATCAGCATCTTAAAGCCGATAAAGACCAGAATCAAACCTAGGCCATAAGGCAGATAATGCATTTTTGAGGCTGCACCTGAGAGCAGGAAGAACATGGCACGCAGGCCTAAAATTGCCATCAGGTTCGCGGTAAGCACAATGAAGGGGTCGGTGGTGACAGCAAAAATAGCAGGAATAGAATCGACTGCGAAGATCACATCAGAGGCTTCGACCAGAATCAGCACCAAGAATAACGGCGTTGCCCAAAGCAAACCATTTTGACGGACAAAGAATTTATCGCCCTGAAGTTGCGGGGTGATACGCATATGTTTACGTAGCCATTTCAGAATGGCCATATCTTCAATATTGCTGTCTTCTTCATGCTGACCACGCAGGAATTTGAAGCCGGTATATACCAGGAACGCACCGAAGAGATACAGAATCCAGGAGAATTCCTGTACAAACCAGGCACCAATAAAAATAAAGATTGTTCTGAGCACAATTGCACCCAGTACACCATATAACAGCAATTTACGTTGTAGCGCTGGTGGAATGGCAAAGGCGGCAAAGATCATCAGCCAGACAAAGACATTATCAATTGCCAAGGATTTTTCCAGCAGATAACCGGCAAAGTATTCCATGACCTTGGTATTGGCAATTGCCGCACCTGCAGTCTGCTCCAGATACAGCCATAATCCACCACCAAATAAAGTCGCGACACTGACCCAGGCGATACTCCAGTAGGCAGCGGTACGGACTTTTACTTCCTGACCATGCTGATGTTTAAAGCCGACAAAATCGATCACCAGCATGACGGCGACAATTGCGAAAAAGACAAGATACAGCCAGAGCGTACCAATTGTTTCCATGTGAATTCTCCACATCGGACGACTGGCCATAAAAAAACCTTGACCAGCTGCCAGATGAAAAACATCTATAACAACATGATCAAGGTCTTGCCTACATCTTAGTGTTTCACTTTTTTATATCAAGTGTGACCTAAAGATGCTCAGATACCGACTTTTTGCAAAGTGTAATGACGATATTCTGACACGTTCAAAAACTGAAATTTCATTCTTAAACGTTTGGAAGAGGCTACTCCCCTTGTTCAAACTCAATTCTGTTTGAGCAATTGCTCAATATCAGATGAGCATGACAGATTTTGTGCATAATCACAAATTATTTTACAAAAAGTAGCCTTTAATCAGCAGCTTTGGGCAGGAAATCCAAACGCTGAACCAGATAGAGACTGAGCAAAAATCCAATGATTGCCAGCCCTGCGCCTACCCAGCCAATACTCGATAGCCCAATCTGAAGCGTGACTATACTGCCAAGCAAAGCTCCTCCGCCAATACCGACATTATACAGGCCTGAATAAATAGCCATGGCGACATCTGTAGCATCTGCAGCCAGGTTCAGGGTTTTGGATTGTAGGGCCAGGCTAAAGCCAATAATGCTCAAACCCCACAGCAGAGATAAGCCAGAGAGGCCTGTGACTGTGCTCGACAGTGGTAATAACAGCAGCATGGAAATAACCAATCCAAAAGTAAAAGCAGGAATAGTCATTTTGGGGAACTGCGCAGCAAAACGGCCAAACAGATAGGAGCCTAGGAATCCTGCCCCGCCATAGACCAAGAGTAAAGTTGTGGTCTGGGCTGAATCAAAGTGGGCGATATTCAGGGAAAACGGTTCAATATAACTATAAGCAGTAAATTGCGCCGTAATCACTAGAATAGTGAGGGCAAAAACTAGCATCAGGCTGGGACGTTTGATCAGGCTTTTTAAGCTACTGAGGGAGCCTGAATTGACACTTGGAAGTAATGGCAAGGTTTTGGCCAGAATCAGGCAAATGATCAATGCAAGACATGCAATCAAGGCAAAACTGTTACGCCAGCCATATGCCTCACCAATCATCCGGCCAAATGGAATACCGAGCACCATCGCCATCGCTGTTCCTGTGGCCAATAAACCGAGTGCCTGAAACTCTTTACCTTTCGGTGCGACCCGAACCGCAAGTGATGCGGTAATCGACCAGAACAAGGCATGCGCAATGGCAATCCCTATCCGGCTGATCACCAGCGTGCTAAAACTCCAGGCAAAATAGGACAGCACATGACTTAAAATAAAGACCGCAAAGACCAGCATCAGTAGAAAACGCCGTTCTATGGCTTTAGTGAGCAGCATGATCGGAAGAGATAATAGGGCCACGATCCAAGCATAAATGGTCAGCATGATGCCGGCCTGAGTGGCGGACATGGCAAAGCTTTGCCCGATTCCACTCAGTAATGCCACAGGAATAAATTCGGTAGTGTTAAAAATAAAAGCCGCACAGGCTAAAGCGATGACACCAATCCATTGCTTGGTGACGGAAGAAGCGGAATATGAGTCAGACATACGAAGTTGCATGCAAAAAGATGCTGCATTCTAATCCTGTCTTTCTCAATTAGGGAGTAGGTAAAATTAAATTTTTGGGGTGATATGTGATCACTCAAACTGCATCCCCCTCAATCAGGCAAAATAGAGAAATAAAAAGTTATCAATATTTGAAAAAAATCACAGGAAATGATGAAAGAAAATAAAAAATTTCATCCAATATTAAAAACTTAACAATAATTCATATTATTTCTTTAAGAAGATGTTTTAAATTAAATAAACCAATAATTTTATTAAGGGATCAGCCTTCAGTATGGACATTCAACATCAAGATTCAAAACGCGGCGGTGTATTTTTTATAGAGGAAGATGGTCGACGTCTTGCTGAAATTACATATCAGTGGCAAGAAGCATCGACCATCGTGGCTGATCATACCTGGGTAGATAATTCCTTACGTGGTCAAGGCGTAGCACGCAAAATGCTGGATGTGCTGGTCGACTTTGCCCGCAAGAATAGCTTAAAAATTATTCCCCAATGTTCCTATGTAGATGTCATGTTTAAACGTGATCGCAACCTACAGGATGTTGCAGCTGCTATTTAGCAATTGAATTAAACTTATCCAAGATAGAGATATGTTGTAATTTGCCCTTAAGTGCAGGTACAGAAATATGCTGCAGCAGGTTATATACGCCATAACCTGCCATCAGGCCTATGCTGTTCCATAACACTTCTTCATATTTGCCTAACAACGTAAGTATTCCCATCATCAGGCTTATGCTGATATAAAAAAACATACGACGGCGAACAAACTGTAAAAGCGTCCAGCCTATAAAAACTGAACTGAGCAGAATGTTGGTTTCGGTCGTCAAGGCCAGTTCATTCAGCATAATCAAAAGCATAAAACATATACACAACAACGCTACAGTGAAAATCAGATCTTTTAACATCAGGTTTCACTCCTTCATTATTATTGCTATATATCTGAAATCATTGATTTCCTCTCAGGAAGTAATTGTTAGAAGTTTTCTTTGGAAAAGCAAACCTAAAATAATGTAAGCAAAAACGGATATTTGCTTAAAAAATGATCGACTAAAATTAAAATAATTGATTAAATTATGTTTTTAATTCTTTCTGCAGTGAGATGACCTTATGCTACAGCTTTGCTACGCCAGTGAACGGATAGAATCTGAACAAGAGTTATTACAGGATCTTAGCGATATATTATCTGTAGCGAGAAAATTTAATAAAGCTCATCAGATTAACGGGGTTTTATATTATTCCCATGGCAAGTTTTTTCAATGTCTGGAAGGTGAAGCAGAGGTGGTAGAAAATCTGTTTCAGAGCATTTGCCGAGATCCACGCCATCATCAGGTGCTTCGCTTTCAGGATGCAACAGTAGAACATCCACATTTCTCGGAATGGTCGATGAAATATGTGCATAAACATAGTGAAATTTCTTCTTTATTTTCACGTTTAGGTTTAGGTCAGTTTGAACCTCATGCATTGCAACAGGAACAGTTGAGTGGATTCCTGGAGCTGCTCTATCGTCTGGATGAAAATCAGACCAATCTTGCTTCTCCTCAAGGTTATAAACAGCGTGGTTATATTCCCTATTTTTAATTGACGCTAAAAAATAAAAAAGTCCGCTATGCGGACTTTTTTTTGTTGTCGATAATGATTTAAGTCATTTCAATCATGACCTTTAAAGCCTTTTCGTCAGAAGCATGTTTAAACACATCATAGGCCTTTTCAAATTCAGCAAACTTGAAGTGATGGGTGGCCAGTTTTTCCAGTGGCAATTTGCCGGAACAGCAGGTTTTGAGCAGTATGCCAGTGGTATTGACTAGGCCTGTGGTTATGGTCAGGTTCTTGATCCAGAGTTTATTCAGTTCAAAATTGACGGATTTACCATGTACACCGACATTGGCCAGATGTCCGCCCTCCTTGACGATGTGCTGGCAGATATTCCAGGTGGCTTCCAGGCCCACTGCTTCAATGGCACAGTCCACCCCTCGCCCATCAGTGAGTTCCAGTACACGTTGAATAGCATCCTCATTGGCTGAATTCACGGTATGGGTGGCCCCGACAGTTTTGGCAAATTCCAGCCGGTTATCATCGACATCGATCATGATGATATTGGCTGGAGAATAAAACTGGGCAGTGAGCAAGCCCCTCATGCCAATCGGGCCGGCACCGACAATCGCCACATTGTCCCTAGGTTTGACCTGACCATATTGCACGCCAATTTCATGTGAGGTCGGCAAAATATCGGAAAGAAAGACCGCAACATCTTCATTCAAACCTTCTGGTAAATGATAGAGAGAAGTATCGGCAAATGGGGTTCGGACATATTCGGCGTGAGTGCCGTCAATCATATAACCCATAATCCAGCCACCCTCGTTTCTACAATGGCCATACAGCTGTTTCTGGCAGTTTTCACAGGTGCCGCAGCGGCTGACACAGGAAATAATCACCCGATCGCCCTTTTTAAAGTTTTGAACTGCGGAACCGACTTCTTCCACAATACCAATACCTTCATGACCGAGAATCCGGCCATTAAAGCTGCCGGTTTTTTCTTTTGCAACCTCCTCAATTTCGGGGTTTTTACCTTTCTATATCCCGAGGTCAGTACCACAAATGGTGACTTTGCTAAGTTTGATAATGGCATCAGTAGGTTGCAGAATGTGGGGAATGGGACGTTCTTCAAAGCGGATATCATTGGCGCCGTAATAAACCATGGCTTTCATTGTTGTCATGACAGATCTCCTAGGGGAATGAGGGTCTGAACAAGATAGATAAAGCTATTTTTTTGCTGTCTTTACAGCCTGGAAAATCATCAGGAGGGTTGAGGATAAAAGAGGATCGAAATGCTATTATTCTTATTGATTGTGCCTAGAGCACTCAAAGACTGCAATGAGTCTTATGTTCAGATTGCAACAAAAGATAATGAAAAGAAAAAAGATAAATTTTAGCTGTTTTAACATTGAAATAAGAAGGTTGATTTGAACTTGGATGAGGGTCTATTTTCTTAAAAAAGATAGAAAGCGAATTTAATTTTTAAAATAAAAAAGCCCGTAATAGCGGGCTTTTTTATATAAATTTTTAAGCTTTTAAAGCACTAATCAGTTTTTGATGCAGACCGCCAAAACCACCATTGGACATGATTACCACCGCATCGCCCTCACCTGCTTCAGCCACTACGGTCTGGATAATCTCATCCAGAGTACGTGCGACTACAGCTTTATTTGGCGCAGCATTAATTACCGGTTGCAGATCCCAATCCAGGCCTTCTGGCTGATACCAGATCACCTCATCGGCCAGACGCGCGGAATGTGCTAGGCCATCTTTATGACTGCCCATACGCATGGTATTGGAACGTGGTTCAATAATTGCCCACAGCTTACGTTCACCGAGACGCTTGCGTGCGCCATCAAGGGTGGTATCAATCGCAGTTGGGTGATGGGCAAAGTCATCATAGACTTCAATGCCGCGTACAGTGTCCAGCAGTTCCATACGGCGCTTAACACCGCCAAAGTTGGAGAGTGCTTCACAAGCTGTTTCAATAGAGACACCGACATGCTCAGCAGCAGCAATGGTTGCTAGTGCATTGGCTACACTATGCTGACCCGTCATATTCCATTTCACTTCGCCTTTCACGGTACCGTGTTGCAATACCTTGAAGTGAGAACCATCTTCTGAAAGCTGTTCAGCATAAAGCTCAGATTTCTCATTGGTGTCTAATGAAGTGCGAATAACAGGTGTCCAGCAGCCTTGCTCTAACACTTCATCAATATTTGTTTCAGTAATTGGCGCAATAATGCGGCCTTCACTTGGAATGGTACGCACTAAATGGTGGAACTGTTTCTGGATTGCTGCCAGATCATCAAAGATATCAGCATGGTCAAATTCCAGATTGTTCAGAATCGCAGTTTTAGGATGGTAATGCACGAACTTGGAACGCTTGTCGAAGAAAGCAGAATCGTATTCATCGGCTTCAACACAGAAGTATTTACCGCCACCTAAGCGCGCACTTTCAGAAAAGCCAAGCGGGACACCGCCAATCAGGAAGCCAGGTTCTAAACCGGCCTGATCCAGTACCCATGCCAGCATGGTGGTGGTTGTCGTTTTACCATGCGTACCGGCTACACCTAAAACGTGTTTACCTTGTAGCACATGATCTGCCAGAAACTGTGGGCCTGAAATATAAGGCAGGCCTTCATTCAGCATATATTCCACGGCATCAATACCACGTTTCATGGCATTGCCGACAATCACCACATCCGGATGCGGCTGTAAATGGCTACGGTCATAGCCCTGCATTAAAGTAATGCCTGCATTTTCCAGCTGGGTCGACATCGGTGGATAAACGTTTTGATCCGATCCTGTCACCTTATGGCCCAGATCACGTGCCAGTAATGCCAGTGAACCCATAAAGGTGCCACAAATACCCAAAATATGCAGATGCATCTACTTCACTCCATTTTGCCTGACACATCACTTTGTACTGGTGCTGTTGCCATGATTTATTCGATTTGCAAGCAACGATAGCAAGGCTTTGACTGAAAAGATAGTCAAAGTTCAAGCATTCCTGCGGGATTTTTTAAATCCTGTTTCACAGACAAATTCAGGGAAATTTTCAAGCTTCTGGAATATCTTTTGGCAAAATAAATCGTAAAATAAGCCCGAACTTTTTGCAGAGTGCATGCAGATGCTACCGGCTCTATTTCTTCTGGTGATTGCTAACTGTTTTATGACCTTGGCCTGGTATGGACATCTCAAATTCCTGCCGCATGATGCACCACTGTGGCAGGCGATTTTATTTAGTTGGGCCATTGCCTTATTTGAATATAGCCTGATGATTCCAGCGACCAAATTATTAGCCCAACAGGGATTGGCGGTGGGTCAAATGAAGATTACTCAGGAAGTCGTCACTCTACTGGTCTTTGTTCCCTTTATGATCTTCCTGTTCAAACAGCCGTTTAAACTGGATTATTTATGGGCGGCGCTATGTCTCTGTGGTTGTGTCTATTTTGTATTCCGCAGTTCCTGAAATTATCTACTAGCCACTACTTCCCTATTTTTATTCTAGTTTTTAAGAATCCGCTAAAAAATAAGAAAAATCGAGCCTTGCTTTGACCGTTAAATTTTATGAAGCTGAAAAATCAGTCTATAATATGCCTTCCTATTCAAGCTTGGCTCTCTCGTCGAGATTTATCTTTCTTACTTTAATCTCTGGAAAATTTGCAATGAATGCGGCTGCTGCACAAGATACTCCTCTCGTAGGTATTATCATGGGTTCTCAATCAGATTGGGCAACTCTCGAACACACTGCCAAAATGCTCAAGCAGCTTGGTGTCCCATTTGAAGCCGAAGTCGTTTCCGCACACCGTACCCCGGACCGTCTGTTTGAATATGCTGAACAAGCGCGTGATCGTGGTATTCAGGTGATTATTGCCGGTGCAGGTGGTGCAGCGCATTTACCAGGTATGTGTGCAGCCAAAACTGATTTGCCAGTACTAGGTGTACCCGTCAAATCTTCGATCTTAAATGGTGTCGATTCATTGCTTTCTATCGTGCAAATGCCAGCGGGTATCGCCGTAGGAACATTGGCGATCGGTCCTGCCGGTGCAACCAATGCAGCCATTATGGCAGCACAGATTTTAGGTTTAACCCGTCCAGAGATCGCAAAAAATGTCGCAGATTTCCGCGCGGCACAAACCGAGAAAGTCGCAAGTAACAATATTCCAGGTCAAATGTAAGTCCAAGCTTAATACGGGATCAAACACAATGGATAAAACCATCGGTATTTTTGGTGGCGGTCAGCTCGGTCGGATGATGGCACAAGCCGCACTACCTCTAAATATTCAATGTACGTTCTTTGAAGCCAATACGGACTGCCCTTCTGCGGCTTTAGGTCCGGTTTTCTCCACCAAAGCTGTAAATGGCTTGCAGGACTTTATCAATAGCGCAGATGTCTTTAGCCTGGAGTTTGAAAATACACCATTGGCTGATATCGATGTTTTAACGCAAAACAAAGATCTGCATCCACCACGTCAGGCTTTAGCCATCGCACAGCATCGTCTGTCTGAAAAAGCCCTATTTGATGAACTGGAAATTCCGGTTGCACCGTATAAAGCGGTAACTTCACTGGAAAGCTTGCAGACGGCCGTGGCTGAGCTTGGCTTGCCGATCGTGCTAAAAACCTCTCGTGGTGGTTACGATGGTAAAGGTCAGTTTGTTTTACGTTCAGCTGATCAAATTGATCAGGCTTGGGCGGAACTCGGCCCTGCTGGTGAACTGATCGCAGAAAGTTTTGTGACTTTCTCGCGTGAAGTATCGATCATTGCGGTACGTGGTCAAAATGGTGATGTGAAAACCTGGCCATTGGCTGAAAATCATCACCACAACGGCATCCTGTCGCACTCGATTGTTCCGGCTCCCAATAGTGCGGATCTGCAACCAGTCGCGCAGGATTACGTCACTCGCCTGCTGAATCACTTGGATTATGTGGGTGTATTGACTCTTGAGCTGTTTGTGACAGACAAAGGCCTGTATGCAAACGAGATGGCACCACGTGTGCATAACTCAGGTCACTGGTCGATTGAAGGCGCTATTTGCTCGCAGTTTGAAAACCATGTTCGTGCGGTCGCAGGTCTACCACTGGGTTCAACTGAAGTGGTGCGTCCAACTGTGATGGTGAACATTATCGGTCAGCATCCCAAATCTGAAGATGTCCTGGCTTTAGAAGGCGCTCACTTGCATCTATATAACAAGTCAGAGCGTGAAGGTCGCAAGATTGGCCACATCACTTTGATGCCAACTGATAGTGCTCAGCTGACCACTTTATGTCGTCAACTGGCGAAGATTTTGCCAAATCCGCTGGCATTGAGCGAAGATATGACCATCTAAGCTTTAAGCTGCTGATAAAAAAAGCGATCACTTCGGTGATCGCTTTTTTATTTGTCCAGATTCAGGCATGATTGCGCCTCTTTAAAAATCCCTTGCCATTGGTCGGATCATTTTTAAAATCAATTGCTTATAAACTGATCAATTGAGTGTAAATATAATAATTTAACTTGCTCCTATTTTGAGCTGAATTCTGGGTTATTCACTTGTGGATAAACTTAACATTGAGTTTGAATTTAAAACCGGAAATAGGTTTTGAATTTAAATTCATAAAAATAAATTCAAATTTAAAAATGAACTTTGAATTTAAACTTCGCTGCTTAAATTTAAATTCAAAAATATGAATTCAAATTTAAAAGCTGATAAGTGAATTTAAAAATAGGTACTCCTAATAAAAATGAATTTAAAATAGAAATGCTATATACCAGAAGCCTTTGGTTGATTGAAAAGTTCTGATCTAAAGACAAGTTATCCACAATCATTTTTTAAATTCAAAAGTAATTTCCTGAATTTTGAATTTAAATTTAAAAATAAGCTTAATTTGATTTTAAAATGAGTTTGTGGATAAGTTTTTAAATTTAAAAGCTACAAAATGAATTCAAAAGTGTAGGAATTATGAATTTAAATTTACGTATTGGCGCTTTAATTTTCATCATGAACTGCTAAGGTAGAAACATAATTCAAAATCTAAATATTTAAGGGTCTTATGCAACGGCTTGCACTTTTTGTTGGTTCTTTGGTTTTAGCTGCTACACAGGCACAGGCAGAACTAATTATTAATGGTCAGCGTGTGACATCAACGGATATGTCTTCTGTGCCGAGCAGTCCGGTCAATTATGCGTTCCAAAATAATTTTCAGAATTGTCTTGCCAATTTGCGCAGTCAGGCGATTGCACAAGGCGTAAGTGGTTCAACCTACGATCGTTATACGCAAAATTTAACTCCTGATTATTCTGTGATTGAAAAGTTGAATTATCAGCCTGAGTTTTCGACCCCAATCTGGGATTATCTGTCCGGACTGGTGGATGAAGAACGTGTACAGCTGGGTCGACAAAAACTGCAGCAACATCGTGAGGTATTAAACCGGATTAGCGCAGCCTATGGAGTGCCGGCAGAAACGATCGTAGCTGTATGGGGCGTAGAAAGTAATTTTGGGGATATTTCCGGAAAATATCCTTTATTACAGGCCTTGGGTACCTTGAGTTGTGAAGGCCGTCGTCAAAGTTATTTCCGTGGTGAGTTCTTTACCACCATGAAATTGCTGCAACGGGGTGATGTCTATGAAAACCAATTAAAAGGTTCGTGGGCGGGGGCTTTTGGTCATACTCAGTTTATGCCATCGACTTATGATGAGCTGGCGGTTGATTTTGATGGGGATGGTCGTCGTGATTTAGTCGGCAGTATTCCTGATGCACTGGCTTCTACAGCCAATTTCCTGAAAAAACGTGGCTGGCAGACTGGCCAACCTTGGGGCTTTGAAGTAAAAATTCCACAAGGTATGTCTGTTGCAGGCGAAGGCCGACGCAATAAAAAATCACTGAGTAGCTGGATGAACCGTGGTGTGGTGCGTGCTGACGGTACTCCGCTATTACAGGGCAATTTATCAGAATCTTCTCAGGCTGGCTTATTGGCACCTGCAGGCGAAAATGGACCGGTATTTTTAGTCTTTAAAAACTTTGATGCTATTTACAGCTATAACGCAGCAGAAAGTTATGCTTTAGCGATTGCACATTTATCTGACCGCTTACAAGGTAAGGGAAGCATTCGGGCAGCTTGGCCAACCGATGATCCAGGCACGTCACGTGCGGAACGTCGCGAGATCCAACAATTCCTGTTAAACCGTGGCTATGATATTGGTGAGGTAGATGGTCTGATTGGGGATAAAACTCGTCAGGCGATTCGTCAGGAACAAAGCCGTCTGGGTTTAAGCCCGACCGGTCGGGCAGGACAGCAAATCCTGCGTGCATTTAGAAATGAAAATGCCAAACTAATGATGCGTTAGGAAGAATTTAGACATGATCTAAATATGGTTCTTCATCATAAAAAAGGTCTGCAAATATGCAGACCTTTTTTATAACTATATATAGTGAGCTTAAAGCTGCTTTTATACAGAGGTAATCGTACCTAGAACGCGATAACCGGATGCGCCTGTCACAGCCGGCAGATTGCCGCTGAGTTGATTCATAAAACGCATTGCCAGCCAGGCAAAAGCCGTGCCTTCCACCCAAGTCGGATTTAAGCCAAGGTCGGCTGTGGTTTGTACGTTCCAATGATGTTTACGCAAACGCCAGCGTAACTGTTCCAATAAATGTGAATTATAGGCACCACCACCACAAACATAAACTTCACCGGTATCCAGACCGGAACGGTAAATGGCTTTTTTAATCGCACGGGTCGTGAGCTTCATTAAAGTAGCTTGCACATTTTCTGGTGTATCTTCAAGTTCATCATATTGAAGATCATTGCGCCAATCAGCAATCTGTTCATCCAGCCATTCCAGATTAAAGTCTTCGCGGCCGGTACTTTTAGGTGGCTCTTTTGAGAAGAACTCATGTTCCTGTAAACGGTCCAATAAGCTACGGATTGGCGTGCCATAAGCTGCCCAGTTACCATTTTCATCAAAAGGCTGGCCGGTATAACGCTGACACCAGGCATCCATCAGAATATTGGCAGGGCCTGTATCAAAGCCATAGACCTGATCCGATTGACCTGCCGGCAGAATACTCACATTGGCAATGCCGCCCAGATTCAGAATCACACGGTGAATACTCTCATGCTGGAAAATATCTTGATGGAAAGCGGGGACTAGAGGTGCACCTTGGCCGCCAGCAGCCAGATCGCGACGACGGAAATCGGAAATGACCGGAATCTGGGTGATTTCAGTAATGATATTTGGATCACCAATTTGCAGGGTAAAGCCATGTTCAGGACGATGCCGGATGGTCTGACCATGCGATCCAATTGCCTTGATTTGCGATTTGTTTAAATTATTTTCTGCAATCAGCGTATTGATGCCATGACCAATCATCTGTGCCAATGCGACATCAGCTTTGCCCATGCGGTCGATTTCATTGTCATCTGGCAAAGTCAGTGCCATCAGTTCATCACGAAGATCGGGATCAAAAGGCAAGGTGAGGGTAGCATGAAGCTGAAGTGGATCAAAAGAAGCAGCAACAATATCGACACCATCCATGCTTGTGCCGGTCATTACCCCAATATAGATCGCTGTCATGATTATTCTTAAGCCTGCAATGTGCTGAAAAAGTGTTAGTATATCGCACAAATTGAATAACTGATGTATTTGGATTTTGTGATGTCAAATTTCCTGCCGGCTGAAGAACAACTTGCCCTCATCCAACGAGGCACCCACGAAATTATTTCTGAAGAAGACCTTCTGAAGAAATTAAAGCAGAATCGTCCTTTAAAAATTAAAGCGGGTTTTGACCCAACTGCACCGGATCTGCACCTAGGTCATACAGTTTTAATCAATAAATTAAAAGTATTCCAGGACTTGGGTCATGAAGTGTACTTCCTGATCGGGGATTATACTGCGATGATCGGTGACCCGACGGGTAAGAGTGCAACCCGCCCGCCATTGTCACGCGAGCAGGTACTAGAAAACGCAAAAACCTATCAGGAACAAGTATTTAAAATTCTTGATCCAAACAAAACCAAAGTCGTGTTTAACTCGGAATGGTTTGCACAAAAAACTGCAGCTGACCTGATTCAATTGGCATCACAACAAACAGTTGCACGTATGTTAGAGCGTGATGATTTCACCAAGCGTTATAACAACCAGCAACCGATTGCGATTCACGAATTCTTATATCCACTGGTTCAAGGTTATGACTCAATTGCTTTAGAAGCTGACGTGGAGTTAGGGGGTACAGACCAGACCTTTAACCTGTTGATGGGCCGTACCCTGCAAGGCCGTTATAACCAGGAAGCACAGGTGTGTATTACTGTGCCAATTCTTGAAGGTCTGGATGGCGTGAACAAGATGTCTAAATCTTTAGGCAACTATATTGGTGTATTCGATGCACCGGGCGCGATGTATCAGAAAGTACTGTCTATGCCAGATTCATTGATTGAGCGTTATTTCGATCTGCTCAGCTTCAAATCTATAGAAGAAATTCAAGGCTTGCTGAAAGAAATCGAAGAAGGCCGTAACCCGCAGGAAGTGAAACGCATTCTTGCCCTGGAACTGGTAGAACGTTTCCACGGTGCTGAAGCTGCCGCTCATGCCCATAAAGGTGCAGGTAATATCATTACTGAAGGTGAACTGCCTGAAGGTACGCCAGAAGTGACTATTTCACGTGGCGAATTTGGTGGTGAGATCTTCATTACTTCAATTTTACGTGAAGCTGGCTTAACCAAAAATGCTGCTCAAGCTAAAGATGCCTTAGGCCGCGGCACTGTGAAAGTGGACTGGAAACCGGTTGATGCATCTTTTTCTGTGAAAGAGAACGTAACTTTAATTATTCAGGCCAGCAAAAAAGCAATTGCAAAAGTGACCTTCGTTGACTAATGCTGGTTCTAAGTTATTGAAATAAAAGCAGGCTTCGGCCTGCTTTTATTTTTTAGGTTGTATATGAATTATATAAATATAGAAATTCAAAAAAAACCTTATAAAAACAACATTTAAATTTTTCCATTTGGCTTGCATTTCAGGTTTTTTGTGTATAAGATTTATTCGTCTAGAGATTCCGTGAAAAGCATATCTAGAGGGTAACGATCAATAACAGACAACTCCATAATTGATCAGGTCTCTAAGTAAAGAGACAAGTTAATATAATGTGAATAACTATAATAATGACATAATGGATCGGGTAAAGATTCAATTCTAAGGAAGAGATTTTGGGAGAGATCTCTTCCTTTTTTATTGGTGTTGTCTGGCTATATGTTCAATCTTCAATAAATTCAAAACAAAGATGGATGAATCAGCTTGGATTAAGGTTAAATCGATGGTGAGATAAATGAATCATCTTTGAATCTCAATCCATCTATAAAAAGAAAGGTAAATAAGGTGTATCAATACCAGACTGAACAGATGTTTGATGAAGACATCGATTTCATTTTGTGTTTTCTCTTCAAATATGAGTCTGCTGAGCGAAAACAAAAAATCTTTTGATCAGGTACAGGCCTTATTTCAGCAATTAGATCTTGCCTCCCACTATTTACTCTTTTCATTAGTCAAAGAACGCCTGCCACGTCGGGCCAAATTATTGTTTGCTGCTGAAGACTATAGTGATAAGAAAGAAGTGATTGAGGAAGTGATGCAGCACTGGATAAAAGATAAATACTCAAATGTGGCTTAATCGATTTTAATCTTCTGCTTATTCTTCTGCGCTTAAGTAAGATTTCTGGATGATCTGAAACCTAGAAAGATCATATCCTTATTTTTGTTCTTTAAAACCGAGTGTTAAGAAAAATCTGTATTCAGCAAGGATTTTGATCTTACAAAAAGCTCTATATATAAGTCGGATAGAAAACAGCAAAATATGTAACCTGATATAAGAAAGTTTCGGAAAATTCTGGATACAGCCCTTAAATTATACGGTCTTATTTAAAAATCACAGTTTTTTGATAGTTATCAGGTCTTAATAAATTTTACTGTTTTAAATTGAATTGCAATGAATACGGCTTTTATTGAAGAAAAACGCTCAAAATTTAGATAAAAAAGCGATTTTTTAACGAAATTCGTAGAAAAAAGATACATACGTGAAAAATATAGTGAATTGGGGGTTGCAATGATTCTGAAATCCTCTAGAATGCACCCATACCGACGAGATAGACGGAAACGAACGAA
>NZ_JWHB01000027.1:0-47496 GCF_000804305.1 Acinetobacter sp. YZS-X1-1
TTGGTGTAAAGCCAAATGAGGACACGCCCTAGTATTTAGTTTAGGACTTTTTTTACTCAGTCAGATTCAGACGTTGTGGGGATTCCTGCTGGCTGCGGTATTGATCGGTGTCGGTTTTGGTAGCGCACAACCTTGCATCCAGACACTGGCCATTCAACGTGCACCGAAACACCGGATTGGTTATGCGACTTCGACCTTTTATACCTTTTATGATGTAGAAATTGCGGTCGGCTCGCTCCTGATTGGGGTGCTTATTGCGACTTATAGTTATCAGTTCGCCTTTATTCTCTGTAGTTTACTCACCCTATGCAGTATTGTTTACTTTAAATTGGTCGTTCAAGTTAAGACTGCCTAATACAAGTTAATGTCTAAATATAATAAAAAACAGGCAGATGAACTGCCTGTTTTAATTCTGACACGAAGATGTATTTATTCAGATGCTGAAGTATTTTCTTGTTCTTTTTCTTCTGCTTTCGGTTCTTGCATCATCGTGAATTGTGTTGCTTCTCCGGCAGCAGGATTATCTTGGCGGTTGCTTTTCAGCTTGATCTGTAAACGTAATTCATTAGTCGAATCGGCATTACGCAATGCTTCCTCATAAGAAATCGCACCCTCGTTATACAGGTCAAATAAGGCCTGATCGAAAGTCTGCATGCCCAGTTCACGAGATTTGCCCATAATAGCTTTCAGCTCATGAAACTCACCTTTTAAAATCAGATCAGAAATCAAAGGTGTATTTAACATGATTTCAATCGCAGCCCGACGGCCTTTCCCATCCTGAGTACGAATCAGACGCTGGGAAATAATTGCCTTCATATTCGAAGATAGATCCATCAATAACTGATTACGGCGTTCTTCCGGGAAGAAGTTAATAATCCGGTCCAAAGTCTGGTTAGCATTATTGGAATGCAGTGTGCCCAGACATAAATGTCCGGTTTCGGCGAAGGCAATTGCGTGTTCCATGGTTTCAGTATCGCGAATCTCACCAATCAGAATCACATCAGGTGCCTGACGCAAGGTATTTTTCAACGCATTGTGCCAGGAATGGCAATCTACCCCGACTTCACGGTGAGTAATCATAGATTTCTTGTGCTTATGCACATATTCCACTGGGTCTTCCACGGTAATAATATGCCCTGCAGAATTTTCATTGCGGTAGTCGATCATCGCTGCCAAAGAGGTCGATTTACCTGAACCTGTTCCTCCCACAACCAGTACCAGACCACGTTTTTCCATAATCACGTGTTTCAATGATTCTGGTAATTTCAGTTTCTGAAAATTTGGAATTTCTGCCGTAATGGTCCGGATCACCATCCCAACCTGAAGCTGTTGTACGAAAACATTTACTCGGAAGCGCGATACACCCGGCACGGTAATCGCGAAGTTACATTCTAGTTCAGCTTCAAACTCTTGACGCTGTTTGTCATTCATCAAGCTATAGGCAAACAGTTTGGTTTTTTCAGCAGTTAAGGTCTGTTGTCCAAAGGGCTTCATTAAGCCCTGGTGTTTAATACTCGGTGGAAAATCTGCGGTAATAAATAAGTCTGAGCCCCCATATTCCACTACTTTGGTCAGCATGTGATGCATGAATTTTTTTGCTTCGTCCAACAGTTCTGCCGTGAACATTCTCTTCCCCTGGAAATACACAATTACATGAATTTTAAATGCTTGATTCATGCCAATATCATTTGATTTTTATTGTGCAGCGTTTTTTTTAAAGCCTCAAATAGATTTGATTTATAAAGAAAATATTTTTGGAAAAATATGTGATACAGTTCAATAAAATATCAATTAAGTGGACATGATTTGATTTTTAAAACTATTCCACTTTAAAAGAATATTACGATGAAAAGATCATATTTAGGATAAATGCAGACAGGGTTAAATTAAATTCGTCAGGACAGAAAGGATAGAATTTAAAATAGATAGATGGCCGAAAACTGCCTTGCTTAAAAGCCACCATTAAAGAAGATTTATGACTCAGTTCTATTGAGCTGAATGACAGTCTGTTAATAAAAAGCAAAGATTAATCAGGAGAAAGTGCACGTAATCTGGACTGTTCCAGAAGTGATATTTGTGCATTTTCTGCCCGTAAGACTGGATTAATACGACTGCTCTTTAGCTTGATTTGTAGACGTAATTCATTGCTGGAGTCTGCATTACGCAAGGCTTCTTCATAAGAAATAATGCCTTGGTTATATAAATCAAACAACGCTTGATCAAAGGTTTGCATGCCCAGTTCCCGCGAACGAGCCATAATCGTTTTAAGTTCATGGAATTCACCTTTACGAATCAGGTCAGAAACTAAAGGTGTATTTTGCAGAATTTCTACCGCTGCCCGACGACCTTTACCATCTTCAGTACGAATTAGGCGCTGAGAAATCACGGCTTTGATATTGGCTGATAAATCTAGCAATAGCTGATTACGGCGTTCTTCCGGGAAGAAGTTAATAATCCGGTCCAGTGCCTGATCGGCATTATTGGAATGAAGTGTGGTAAGACATAAATGGCCGGATTCAGCAAAGGCAATTGCATGTTCCATACTGTCTGTATCGCGGATTTCACCAATCACGATGACGTCAGGTGCCTGCCGCATGGTATTAATCAGTGCATTGTGCCAGGAAACACAATCCACACCAATTTCCCGCTGGGTAATCATCGATTTTTTATGCTGATAGACATATTCCACCGGATCTTCGATTGTAATAATATGCCCTTCAGTATGCGTATTACGGTAATCAATCATAGCTGCTAATGTAGTCGATTTTCCGACACCCGTTGCGCCGACTACCAGCACCAGACCACGTTTCTGCATGATGACCTGTTGCAATGAAGCCGGTAAGCCTAGTTGCTCAAAGCTTGGAATATCTGTCGTAATGATCCTAATCACCATGCCTACATTGTGCTGTTGCTGGAAGACATTAACCCGGAAACGAGACACATTCGGGATGCTAATACTAAAATTGCATTCCATCACCGATTCAAACTCCTGAATCTGTCGCTCGTTCATCAAGGCATAAGCAAACAAACGGGTCTTTTCGGCTGTGAGTTTCTGCTGGCCAAACGGTTTCATTAACCCCTGCTGTTTGATACTAGGGGGGAAATCAGCTGTGATAAAAAGATCGGAACCACCATATTCAACGACTTTGGTCAGCATATGGTGCATAAATTTACGTGCTTCATCGAGCAATTCAGTTGTATACATAGCAAGATTCCTGGGATCATGACTCATCCGCTGTATAAAAACAGTGTCAGACTGACCTCTAATAAGTTATTGTTATTGTTATTGTTATTGTTTATTTTTTAAATTAATTATTTTTTATTCAATTTTTAAAATCGTTTTAATACTCATTGTTTTAATTTTCAAAATATCGAATAGTTTTCTTGAGTGTCCAAATATACACTTCTTAATACCCATATTCGATCATAATATCTTTCCCCAACGAATTGAGGAAAGACAAGACCGTCAGTTTAAGCGCTACGCTTTAAACTTTCGCATCGCAGTGAATCTGCCATATTTAACAATAATTGCTCGGTTTTTGTCCAGCCCAGACATCCATCAGTCACTGACTGGCCGTAAACCATATCTTCTGAGATTTTCTGGTTGCCATCGACCAGATGACTTTCGAGCATTACACCACGTACATTGTTGTGCAAACGTTCAGCGACGATCTGCTCCAGCACTTTAGATTGTAGCATTGGGTTTTTTGAACTATTGCCATGACTGCAATCAATAACCAGGGCCGGCAAATCGATTGAGTGTTTTGCTTTAATCTTTTCAATTTCAGACAACTGGTAGTTCGGACCACTATTTGAACCACGCAGGATCAAATGTGCTTTTGGATTACCTTGTGAGTTCAGGATACATGGCAAACCCGATTGACTCATGCCCATGAACTGATGGGAGTTGGAAGCTGACTGAATGGCATCAAGAGCAATTTGAATCGAACCATCTGTCCCATTTTTGAAACCGATGCTGTACGACATATGGCTGGAAATTTCACGGTGAATTTGTGATTCACTGGTACGCGCGCCAATCGCGCCCCAGGTCAATAGATCATCAAAATACGCCGTTGCCATTGGACTTAAGATCTCTGAGGCAATCGGCAGGCCCATGCCAATCAGTTTTAGGTACAGTGCACGAGATTTTTCCAGACCCAATTGCATATTGGATGAGCCATCGAGTTCTGGGTCATACAGGAAGCCTTTCCAGCCGACAGTAGTCCGTGGTTTTTCAATATAAGCCCGCATAACCAGGAAAATTTGATCTGAGACCTGTTCCTGAAGCTGTTTTAATTTTTCTGCATATTCCAGTGCGGAAGCTTCATCATGAATGGAACATGGTCCGGTAATCACCATTAAACGGTGATCTTTACCCTCTAAAATATTTTGAATAATTTGACGCTGTTCAGCGACTTGTACAGCCAATTGCGGAGACAGTGGCAATCGCTGCTTAAGCTGCTGTGGCAAAGCTAAAATGGTTTCTGTTTGATGTTGTTGTGATGTATTTGCAATATTCATGACTTTAAATCCTGGGACTGGCAATCAGTCCAAACTTTTATTTGAGCGTTATGGGTCTAATCGAAGATGTCGAAAGCGTCATTAGCTGGCTAAAGTAAGACCAATAAAAGTTGCTAAAGTATGAATAGTTAAAGTTTGTCATGTCTGTCTCCAAAAACTGTTAAATCACATGCATAAAAAAACCTGATCAGGGTTGCCGATCAGGTATTAACTGGTGGGCAACCTTTTCATTGCCCAAACGCATTCAGGCAATTATCTAAACTGCCAAAAATAAAAATAAGCGTTTGAAATGATAGGTTGCTTTAACATGTTTATGTCTTTCATAAAAATGTGAATCTGAAATTAAAATACGCGCTCTATCCAGTTTTGACAAGTAGTAAATATAAAAAAATATTTATCAGTATTTGTACTTTTACTTATCGCCCTAGAATTCTAGCCTTTCAGTGATTAATTTTCAGATATTAATAATGAACAAAGTCGTGAAAGTCAGCGGACTTTGCCCATTTCCTTAAAACCAAGAGCATATTAGATCTTGGTTTTGGCATTTGCAATTAACGGGTTACGCGATTCCATGCATCACGTACTGCAAATTTTGCCTGTTCCCAGTTCAGACGTGACTGGCCTTTTGCTTGCTCCCATTTTACTTTCAGATCGCTTTCTACGTCTTCAAAACGGGTATTAGCATCATATGCCCCACGGTTTTCATAACCGACACGATAGGCCGCATCATAGTCACGATCGTAATCTAAATCGCTATACGTGGTACGGGCATCTGAATAATAAGGGGTTTCAACAGCATTATCTCGCCAGAAAGCTGCTTCTTCAGTCGGGTTCACAGCTTCGCCTACGCCTTTACCTGCGAGACCACCGACCACTGCCCCAACAACACCGCCTACTGCTGCACCGACCGGACCGCCTGCGGCACCGACCGCTGCACCTGCCGCTGCGCCACCTGCAGCACCAATACCTGTACCCACAGGATGAGCACCAGGTTCACCAGTAATTGGATCAGCATTTAAATCATCGCGGACATCTTTAGGCGCATTCTTAATTACATCACGATCAAAATTATCATTCGACATAGAGCTTATCCTTATTCTTTAAAATGGTTTTATCACGTATTTTCATACGTCCTATTTAATATAAGCATCTGGCATGTAATGACATTAGCAGGCGTGTGTTGTTTCAGTGACTCTCTGTGAGGCTTTCATGCACTAATGTATCTTGAATCAAGTGAAAGCCGCATAAAAAAGACCGGATTGGTACCGGTCTTTTTTAGATTAAAACAGCTTAGTCAAAATGAATGACTGTACGGATTGATTTACCTTCATGCATCAGGTCAAAAGCTTCATTGATCTGATCTAATGGCATCGTATGTGTCACAAATGGTTCTAATTGAATTTCGCCTTTCATGGCCTGCTCAACCATGCCCGGTAATTGAGAACGGCCCTTAACACCACCAAATGCCGTACTCATCCATTTACGGCTTGTGACTAGCTGGAATGGACGAGTCGAGATTTCTTTACCTGCACCTGCTACGCCAATAATCACAGACTGACCCCAACCGCGATGCGCACATTCTAGTGCTGAACGCATTACGTCGACATTACCAATACATTCAAAAGAGTGGTCTACGCCCCAACCGGTCATTTCCACAATCACTTGCTGAATTGGCTTGTCATAGTCTTTCGGATTCACAAAATCAGTAGCACCAAACTGTTTAGCCAGTTCGAATTTATCTGGATTGGTATCCACGGCAATAATACGACCTGCCTTAGCCTGACGAGCACCCTTGTACAACTGCAAGTCCAATACCGCCTAAGCCAAATACAGCAACACTATCGCCTTCCTGCACTTTAGCAGTGTTATGTACTGCACCAATACCTGTAGTCACGCCACAGCCCAATAAACACACTTGCTCATGGTTAGCTTCAGGGTTAATTTTCGCCAGAGAAACTTCTGCAACGACTGTATATTCAGAGAACGTTGAACAGCCCATATAATGATAAATTGGCTGGCCATTATAAGAAAAACGGGTAGTTCCATCTGGCATTACACCTTTACCCTGAGTCGCACGAACCGCTACACACAGGTTGGTCTTACCCGATTTACAGAACAGACATTCACCACATTCTGCTGTGTAAAGTGGAATCACATGATCACCCGGTTTCAGACTCGTTACGCCTTCACTTACCTCAACGACCACACCCGCACCTTCGTGGCCTAAAATTGCTGGAAATACGCCTTCCGGATCATCACCAGACAAGGTAAATGCATCGGTATGACATACGCCAGTATGGCTAATTTTTACCAGTACTTCACCTGCTTTTGGTGGAGCAACATCTACTTCCACAATTTCTAATGGCTGACCTGAGCCAAATGTAACCGCTGCACGTGATTTCATGTAAAACAAGCCTTTTATTACTGATTTACAGATGGTTAACAGTAACCTCTTTCTATTCGGAGATTCAACCATTAACATCACTAGTTGAGGAATAAAACCCCTATAACAAATGGAACATCAATGACTAAGCCCTCGTCAATTACATGTTTAAGTATTTTTGTTTTTAGCCTGACTATTTCTGGCTGTGAATTAGCTCCCAATACAGCAAAAGAAGAAGCTATTACTCCCGTACAATCGGCCCACTGGATTAGAGAGGAACAGCTACCACAGATTCAGGAAGGTAAAACGGCTTATCTGCCTTTATATGATGGTTTTATGAGTATGGCGGCAAGGTTATATCTGATCAATCAGGCCAAATACCATCTCGACCTGCAATATTACATCTGGAAAGATGACTATATTGGCAACATGATTCTCTCCCAATTATTAAAAGCCGCTGATCGAGGCGTGAAGGTTCGGGTTCAGATTGATGACCAGAACGGAACTCAACTGGATGATAAGCTGCTGGCCTTAGCTCAGCATCCTAATTTCGAAGTCAGATTATTTAATCCTTATAAATTCCGTCATTTGCGTGCCCTAGATTACGGATTCCGTATGAAATATGTTAATCCGCGCATGCATAATAAACTGATTATTGCGGATGGTACGGCAGCGGTCACAGGTGGTCGGAATATCAGTAGTGAATATTTTGATGCCAGTGAAGACTTTCAGTTTAGCGATGTTGATATTTTCTTTGCCGGAAAACCAGCACACGATGCGAATCAGACCTTTATCAAATTCTGGAACGATGATCTAAGCTATGACATCCGACAAGTTCTAAATGATTCAGGTAATCCACAACTTTTAAAACGGTTGAGAACAGAATTTAAAGAAGATGAAGTCGATAAAAATGAACTAAGACGTCGAGTCGGTATTGCGGAACAGCAGATTGATGAGCAGCTGAGAAAGCGCCCGATAAAATGGGGAAATGCCTATTTTGTTGCCGACGCCCCTTCCAAGGTCCGTGGTAGCACCCAGAATGGTGATTATATTTATACTCATATGCTGGAACTTATGGGTGAGCCCAAAGACCATCTGGAACTGGTTTCTTCTTATTTCATTCCTACTCAGGAAGGTGCGGATTATTTAAGTAAACGTGCCCAACAGGGTGTCAAAATCAGAATTTTAACCAATTCGTTCCAGGCAAATGATGTTGCTTTGGTTCATGCCTATTATCAGCAATACCGTAAACAGCTCCTCAAAAATGGAATTGAACTCTGGGAATTTAAACCCTATATTGAACGACCAAAACGGACTTGGTATGAAATTATGACCGGTAATATTATTCCGGCCAAAAATAAGAACAGTTCCAGTCTACATGCCAAATTCTTTGATCTGGATGGCATGGTATTTATTGGTTCCTTTAACTTCGATCCACGTTCTGCCTATTTAAACACTGAAATCGGTCTGGTGATTGAATCTGATCAGCTCCAAGATGAAATTACCAAGTCCTTAAACCAGTATTTACCCAGAATAGCTTATCAACTTAAGTTAAATAAACAGGGCGAGATCATTTGGCTGGAACATCAAAAAAATGGTTCAGTGATTCAGCATAATCATGACCCTGAAACAACACAATTCCAGCGTTATATGATGAATCTGGTGACAAAATTCCCGGGAGAATGGTTAATGTAATGACAGATACATTGCGATCAAATCACATTTAGTGTGGTTTTTCCTTAATTGATAGTTGGCTTTAGATATTTTAGATCTTTATTGGTAATAAGCTGAACAATATAAAATTGACTAAATCTCTAAATCGAGTTTTTCTACTTATATTTTTCAGCTTATTTCTTATACATTAATCAGATCAATGCTGACAAAGGTTTTACCTATTCCGTTGATTGCTCTAGAATTACACTTTTCTAGTATTTTGCGAATTTTCGCTTTCCACTCCCATGCAATTTTTTGATTTAAGCCGCCAGTTTAAACTCAGTGATATTCTCACCCCTGTTAAGACCTTGCAGGATCTGTCTCAACAAGAATGGTTTTTAGCCAAAGTACGGGTTGAACATGATTGCCTGTCTGATTCAGACTTGGTCGAAGGTCAGGTCGTACTTAAATCTAATCAGAATATCCAGATCGAACTGGAATGGTTGATTCAGGATAACGGTTATGAATTACAGGTACTATTTAAAGGTGTTGAAACCGAAGCTTCTGAAGAAACGCTGGTGATGGTTAAAGGTGCACAACTGGTCGATGAACAACAGCAACTGATTTCTGCACAGGCTTTAAGTTTATGGATTGACGGGACATTACTTCCAATGTTGCCAAATATTCGCAAGGAAATTAAAGCGCGCTTAAACCTGTGGGATTATGTGGAATATGAAAGTTAATTCATTTTTCCATTTTCCATTTCTAAAATTTAAAAGAGCCATATCGGCTCTTTTTGTTCATAGGAAATTTATTTCTTATTTTTAATTGGTTAAATTGCCTTGACCTGAATATTTTTATGGCAATGCCTATTTTAGACATACAGATTAAGCTTGATTAAAATAATAAAGAGAAAACATCATGATTTCCCCTTCTGAATGGCAAAATATCCGTCAGGTAGTTGCTAATGCACAGCGTGCAGCAATGTATTGTTCGATCGCAACCGTCAATCCCCAAGGTTTTCCTAGTATCACTCCGATCGGAACTGTCTTCCTGGATCAGCAGTCTAATACAGGTTTCTTTTTTGATATCTACTCCACCACCTTCTCTGAAAATTTACAGCATCAGCCACTTGCATGCATTCAAGCTGTGAATAGCAGCAAACTTTTCTGGTTAAGCTCCATGTTTAAGGGAAAATTTAAGCATTATCCCGGTGTACGTCTATATGCAGAAATTGGCTCTTTACGTCCTGCTACAGCGGAAGAGATTGAGAAAGTTGAATCTCGTATTTTAGCTTTAAAATGGAGTAAAGGGAGCAAACTGATCTGGTCCAGCTTTCATCATGTGCGGGATATTAAAGTTAAGGATTATCGCTGGGTCGAATATCCCAATATGCAGGTAGAAAATATTTAAAAACTTTCTAAAAGTAAGTTTATTTCAAAAATATACTTAAAATTTATATTTATTCATAACTCAAATTAGACCGACATGCTCGAACATCATCCGATAACTGTCTGCTTTCTTATCTAGAGCCAAAGGATAAGCTCGGGATGAAGACGGCATCCGGTATAAATACAGCTCACGTCCAAGAAAATGTGCCTGAGTGGGCTCGCCTATACTTGGTTTCAACGTACCTTCAGGCATCGATAGCATCAGGGTATCTGTAGCCTTGTCGCCTGTGGTCATGATGTGGTTGCAGTCTGGCATTTTCCCTAATAGATCCTGCAAATTGGTTGGTACTACAATTTCCAGAAATTTATCGGAAGCATTTCCCTTCAGGCGTCGGATCTGATAAGCACTGTCAAAAATCGCAATCCCCGTTTCAGTTAGAAACTCACGGATTAGATGTTCCTGAAATTTTTTATTGGGTAAGTCCAAAAAGTAATCTTTATTTTTAAAGAAAATTAACCCAAATATCCGCCACATATCATTTTGGTAATTCGGATAATAAAAATTCATTTTCCAGCGCGTTGCGGGTGGTGGAAAGCTGCCCAACATCAGTAATTTGGCATTGGGCGGTAAAAATGGCGGTAATGGATGGGTTTCAATATCCAACATAAACTGTTCCAGATTCAGGTATTTCAGTTATTTTAGAATGCCTGACGGATCTTACTAGCAACTTCTTGTCCCCAAAGTGTATAAACTTCCTTACTTGGATGAAATCCATCTTGGGCCATTTGTAAATTCATGGCACGATATTTTTCAATATCGTATTCAATCCATTGCATGTTTTTCTGTTTGTTCACAAATTTTTCCAGTTGCTGGTTCATGTGTTTGGCATATTGACCAAATAACCAGGCCAGAGGATTCGGTAAAGCCGGGAACATATTCATCGGAGGAACACCGGCTGCAATGACCAGTTTTGGATTAAACTTTTGCTGGATTTTGCTATAAAACTGTTCCTGCTTCTTGATCCAGACATCGGCAGGCATGAGTTTAGTTACATCATTCACGCCGACTGAAGTCACGACCACATCATAGGATTTAGCTTCAATCTGATCTAAAGTATGAATGACTTTTGAGGTGGTATCGCCTGTTTTTGCCTGCAACTTCCATTCAATTTCAAAGTCATTTTTTAGCTCATTCAGAATCGCGCCGAGTAAGGCATCATCCTGATGATCTACGCCCACGCCTGCTGCTGCTGAATCACCTACAATCAGTAATGAAAGTTTTTTTCCTGTTCCTGTTTGCCCTTCACGTGCACCTTCTGGTTCTGGAAGTTTTATCGTATTTTTTTTGACACGGTTACCCTGAATTATGAGCGCGGGAATTAAGGCGATAGTGGCAGCTTTGAGCAACATAATGGACTAATTTATATAAAGATATGATTGATTTTACTGCAATTTATGGATTACGAGTAATACCTCAGCAGTCATTTTTAATGAATATTCACGTAACTTAGAATTTTGTCCGTACATTGCTTTCTAATATTTGTATATAAAATTTTTACTTAACGAGTAGATTAAAAAATTAAAAAATCCCGCCATTTAGCGGGATTTTTTTTAATGTAGCTGATCTATCAAACTTTATGATCATTCCAGCGGTTCATGCGCTTGAAAGTTCCGATATCATTAAAGCGTACACCCACTTCTTTCATGACTTTATGCGCCGTTTTAGAGGTCAACTGACGTATATAAAAGGGTTCTTTGACCACAAAATGATGGATCGCATGAGTTGAACCGAAATTACAGCAAAATAACTGGAATGGCACCATCCACCATGGATTCAGTACCTGAGTCTGCTTGATGACATCGCGTGGATCAATATCACCATAATAATGCATATTGGAGCTAACGAATTGCAGGCTAAAAGAACGGATAAAATTCGGAATGATCCAAACTACTGTCAAGAAATTCACGAGCGGCATAGCTTCGATGATACTTTCCGACCAAAGCATTTCATAACCAAAGATTGGTGCAACAGCATTGCCTACATGAAAAACTACAAATAAATAGCACAGACCATAATAAATCATGCTTAATGGCAAGAAGCCCAAGAGCTGAGAAATCATGGCAACTTTACGTTCTTTTTCAGGTTGTTTTTCCATAAAAATATGAATCATTTTAAACATCTGAAATGGACGTAAATAGACCGACATGAGCTGGTCACTTATCACTAGTATGCGGCGAATCCCCCATGGCATACCATTACTGATGCCACGTTCTTCAAGATCATATTCAGTTCCTGAATATTTATGATGGTGCAAATGTAAACGACGACGTGCCCATGGACTAATTGTATTTGGACGAGCCAGCCACACCAAAGCCAACATTAAATGATGTGCCCAAGGCGTTTTTTTGAAATACATATAATGAATCAGGTCATGTTCCAATTCATGTGTCAGTGAAGCAAAAATTGCAATCAATGGAATGGTGAACCACGCCGAAAGATAACCATATCCATATGCCAATGCGCATGCGATCATCCCCGTCCAGGCAAAACCTAAAATACTCGCACCAATAAAATTCTGATGTTTGAGTATAGGATAACGGGTACGTATTTCTTCCCCGGCCTGTGTAACGATATTTCTGACCTTAGAGATTCGCTGTTGGTCAGTCATATCCGAAGATGTAGACATATGGACAACCTTTAATTTCTGAACAATTGTACATTAAAGGAATTTATAAAAAAGAGAAGTTATCTTTCCACTTTCGCAGCGAGTATGTCCAAGTTTTGGGCAGTTTTAGTAATTTTTTTAAGATCAAGAATAAAGCAGAAAAATAAGGAGATATTTTCTATAAAATTTATCGTCTAAAAATTCTTTTCTTAAAAATTTAATTATCTCTATTCTGATAAAATTTTTATTTTTATATAGAAATAAAATTTATTCATCATCAAAGTGTTAATGACTTTTAGGGATTTAACTAAACATCTTAATAATTTATAACGCCTTTAAATCCGATACCAGAATTATCCAACCTACTTTTATCCAAATTTTTAAATACTAAAAATTAAAAAAGCCCCTGATGGAGCTTTTTTGAATTGAAGTTTTAACCTAATTTATTGACTAATTTTAGCGGTAATACTTTCATTGCTAAACCGAGTGGCAACCAAGGCCACTTCGGTACATAAGCTTTGACTGGCGCTTTTTCAATTTCTTCTGCCAATAGACGTGAACCCGTTTTCTCATCCACTTCAAACGGTAATTTTTTCGCGCCTTCATTAATTTCAGTACGAATATAGCCTGGGAAAATGGTCGTAACTTTAATTGGTGTATCAATTAGTTCAGCACGAATGCCTTCAGCCAGATGTGCAACTCCAGCCTTACTTGCGCCGTAAGCGGTCAAGTGTTTTGGCATACCACGCATTGCGCTCATCGATGAAATCATCACCAGATGACCGGAGTTTTGTGCGCGGAAAATTTCCACTGCAGCTTCACATTGTGCCAATGCAGAAATAAAGTTAGTTTCAACAGTAGCTTTATTGATCGCAAAATTACCTTTACCAATCCGGCGGCCTTCACCTACACCGGCATTGACAATAATCCGGTCAATGGTGCCAAAGTCTTCTTTAAAGGCACGGAAAACTTCAAAAACCTGATCATAATTGGTTACATCCAGTGTTTTGGCAATGACTTTAATATCATATTGGCTTTCGAGTTCTTGTTTCAAAGTTTCCAGACGTTCCAGACGACGTGCACAAATCGCCAGGTTATACCCTTTTTTTGCAAATTCACGTGCCATACCGGCACCAATCCCTGAACTTGCACCAGTAATTAAAATCGTTTTAGCCATAATTTTTACCCTATCCCTTTATTTTTTTCTAAGGTGTTTTATCTTCAAAAATTTTTAAATCCAGGTTAGCAGGTCTGGACGTTGTGCTTTAATAAAATGATGTTCATTCAAGCTGAGTAGCTGGGGTTCATTTCCGACCAGACGTAATGTAGTAATGCTGGTATTGGTAATTGCCCAGTTTAAAGCGAAAGTTTTCTCTGGACTCAGACCCAGGATTTTGCCTACCGCGACAGAGATGACACCACCCGAGGTATACACGATTGCATAGCGCGGTTTAGTTTGCGCAAGCTGGTCACATAAATTTTGCAAACCGGTTTCTACACGGCTTTTAAAATTGGGCCAGGATTCATCATATTCGTGGTGATAATCATCACAGGTCCATCGAGCAATCGCTCCACTAAAGATTTTGCTCAAATAGTCTCGCGGATTGGCATGTTCTGAGACATCCTGCTTCAGCAGTTCTGGCTGATTAAAACGCGGTTCATAACGGGCAAAGACCTGCTGATGATTAAACTCATTCCAGGCACTATCGGTCAAAATCTCGCTTTCAGGAAAACATTCTTCTAGAGATAACTGCGCCGTTTGTTGATGACGTTGCATAGAACCAGCCACTACATACGGTGCTTCTTTCAGAATTTCATCAAAATAACGACCGAGCAATTTTGCCTGTAGTTCCCCATTTGGCGAAAGCTGATCATAACTGGCTGCCCCGAAAGATGCCTGTCCATGCCGGATCAAGTAAATGGTGGTCATTTTTGCATTAACTCTTTAAATTTCAGGATATATTTTTGTGCAATGTCATTGGCTTCAAGCTTTTGTAGACCAATCAGTTTTAATGCACGGATATGCAAGGCATGAATCACTACCCAAAAATCCTTAAAGGCCGGATTGTTGGTTTGTTTGTGGTAATAACGGTAATAGATCTGCTGAGCAATCACTGAGAGACGGAAAATCCCAAACACTTCATAGAATGTCCAGTTTTCCGGTTGCAGACCGGTTTTCTCCAGATAGTAATCCACCACTTCTTTACGGGTAAACATACCTTTTAAATTGGTGGGCTGACGACGTGTTGCTTTAAAAATGGCATTGTCCGTATCTTCTACCCAATAAGCCAAGGCAGAACCCAAGTCCATCAGCGGATCACCCAGAGTGGCCATTTCCCAGTCCAGCACCCCAATAACTTCAGTTGGATTTTCTGGATCCAAAATGACATTATCAAAACGCCAGTCATTGTGAATGACACAGGTTTTAGAATCAGATGGAATATTATCTTTCAGCCAGTTACGCACGTATTTAAAAGATGGAACATTTAATGTTTTGGCTTTTTCGTAACGTGCATCCCAGCCTTCTACCTGACGACGGCAATAGCCTTCACCTTTACCTAACTTTTCCAGTTCTGTACCAGTGTAAGGAACTTGGTGTAGTTCGATCAGCTTATCAATCACATTAATACATAGAGTCTGGATATCTGGTTCAGTCAGTTGTAATTCAGGCGGCAGCTTGGCACGCGGAATAATACCTTCAATGCGTTTCATCACATAAAAATCACAGCCAATGACTGATTCATCCTGACAAAGTGCCACCATTTCAGGTACGACTGGATAGTGTTCAGCCAAAGCTTTTTGTACATGATATTCACGTGCCATGTCATGCGCAGATTTAGCTTTAGTCCCTTGAGGCGGACGACGTAGAATCAAATCGGCATTGGCATATTGCAAACGATAAGTCCAGTTTGAAGCTCCACCGGAATATTGAGTAAGCTCTAAAGGACCTTCTACATTTACTCCTTGTTGATTTAACCAATCTGTGATGGCCTGTACATCCAGTTCCTCACCTTCACGAACTGATCCACCTACATCAATGACCGCCATAATTTTTCCTTAAAATCTTCTAATACGTTTCAATGTTCTGTATATAAAGCCAGCTTATTTTTTACGACGTGTGCTATAACCACGTTTTGCCAGTTCCAGCTTGGCAATCATACCTTTATGCACTTCATCCGGACCATCAGCCAGACGTAAGGCACGGGCTTGGGCAAAGAATCCGGTCAGCGGTGTATCACGAGAAACACCCGCACCACCGTGGATCTGAATCGCCATATCCACAACTTTTTCCAGTACACTTGGCGCAACGACTTTAATTGCAGAAATTTCAGTCAGTGCTGCCATATTCCCTAAAGTATCCATTTTATAGGCAGCATACAAGGTTAATAATCGAGCCTGATCAATGGCAACGCGAGCTTCTGCGACACGTTCCAGGTTACCACCCAGTTTTAAAATCTCTTTACCAAATGCGGTACGGCTCATACCCCGGTCAATCATAAGTTCTAATGATTTTTCAGCAGCACCAATGCAACGCATACAATGGTGAATACGGCCTGGCCCTAAACGCCCTTGGGCAATTTCAAAGCCTTGACCTGCACCCCCAATAAAATTCGAAACTGGAACACGAACATTATCGAAGCTGACTTCGCCGTGACCATGTGGTGCATCATAATCACCAAAGACTGGAAGCATCCGTTCAATTTTCACGCCTGCAGTATCGACTGGAACTAAAACCATGGAATGCTGATGATGACGGTCTTTGGATTCATCCGGTGTATGTGCCATAAAGATGATGATTTTGGCATTCGGATCCCCCAAACCCGAAGACCACCATTTACGACCATTCAAAACAATTTCATCACTTTCAACTACTGCCGTCGCCTGCATATTGGTAGCATCACTTGAAGCCACAGCAGGTTCAGTCATACAGAACACTGAACGGATTTTCCCTTCCAGAAGTGGTATCAACCATTGCTGTTTTTGTTCTTCAGAACCATAGCGCCACAATACTTCCATATTACCGCTATCTGGCGCATTACAGTTAAAGACGGTAGGTGCAATCAGGCTTCGTCCAGAAAGTTCAGCGATATGTGCATATTCCTGAACGGATAATCCCTGACCTAATTCTGGACAAGGCAAAAACATATTCCAGAGACCTGCCGCTTTGGCTTTATCTTTCAATATTTCAAGCTCTGCCGGCCATTGCCATTTGGTCCAGTCGCCACCTTGATTCAGTTGATGCACCTGATGCCAGAAACCAGCCTCGACAGGTTCAATTTCATCAGTAATAAACTTTTTTGTTCTATTTAAATAATCCTGCGCTCGTGCAGACAACTCAAACATTGCTTTATCCCTCTGAATATTCTAATTCATACGCTTTACAACACCTTAACCCAAAATATATTATGAATAAAATGATTTAATTCCATATAGTAGTATGCATAGTATTCATTCAAAAACCGTGATGGACCTACGAAATTTTCATCGTATTGATATTAATCTTTATCCACTTTTTATTGCCATTTACGAACAAAACAGTATTTCTAAAGCCGCACAAATTCTATCGATAAGCCAGTCAGCGGCCAGTCATGCTTTACAACGTTTAAGACAGCATTTACAGGATGATTTATTTGTGCGAACGGGTAGCAAGATGCAGCCCACACCGTTTGCGGATCAGATCTATCCTGAAATTAAAAATGCACTTTTTGCGATTCAGAATATTTCGATGCAGCATCAGCAATTCAGACCGGAATTGATTCATAGCTTAAAAATCGCTGTACATGATGAAATTGAACCCATGATATTTCCAAAACTGGTTCAACATTTTCAAAAAATTAACCTGGATCTTCAGCTGAGTAGCATGAAACTCGACCGTAAAAATATTGCTGCAGATCTCGCCTCTCAACAGGTCGATTTTGTCATTGATCTGGAGCAAAGTATTAGTGAAAAAATTCAGTTTGAACGACTGGTACAAGATGAATTCGTGGTCTGTACACAACAAACAGAAATGAATGAACAGATTTATCTGGCCTCACCTCATATTGGCGTTTCCTCACGCCGTACGGGAGTTTTAGTTGAAGATATATATTTAAGTCGAAAACATTATTCCCGGCAGATTTTTTTACGTTGTCAGCACTATTCCACAGCCCTGCAAATTCTGGAACAGCAAAAGACTGCTATGCTGACAATTCCTAAAAATGTATTGACACATCTACAGTTAGCAAACTGTCTGAATATTTTTGACGTTCCTGTACAACTGCCGAAAATTAATATGGGGATGTATTGGCATAAAGATCTGCAAGAAAATAAAAGACATCAATTTTTAAGAAATGAAATTTATAAAATTTTTACTTAGGCTATTTATGAGATGATTTAAAATTGCTTAGGCTATTTTATTATCAAGTTTTAGGATTGAGATTGGCCTAATTTGATAGTGCTTAGGCTATTTTATCGGTACAAAACTAAACACTGATTGATGACTTTTTAAGCCTTATGCGGAGTGGCTTTGATCTAAAATGGCTCAACTTTTAGCTGTGTTTATGCGGCTGTTTTTGCTGATTTGGATCTTGCCCTTGTTACATCTCTCTACCACCTGGCAAATTGTGCTGGGCTTCGTACTTCTGTGTTTTTCCTATTATCTGCTGCATAAAATTACGGTGTATTTAAAGGACCTATTTCGCCCCTTTAAGAAAGGTAAGAAATACTGGTGCCGGGTTAGTGCTGTCAGTGATGGCGATACCCTCACCTGCTACCGTTTTAATATCCGTCGCTCTGAGACCAAACTGCGCTTTGCTTATGTCGATGCACCTAAATCTTCACAGGCCTATGGTAAGGAATCGCTACGCCTGGTTCAAAGTATGGTTAAAAATAAAATGATTCGTGTACAAATTACTGATATTGACCGATATGGTCGCTGTGTCGGTGTGGTCTATCGTTATCGCAAGAATATCAATGAAGAGATTGTGAAACGTGGTGCGGCATGGGTTTATGAGGAATATATACGGGATAAAAACCATTTACGCTATATGATGGAACTACAGAATAAAGCCAAAAAGCAGAAAAAAGGGTTATGGAAAAATAGCCGCCCTGTCCGTCCAAGTGTGTATCGTAAACAGATCAAAGCCGCATCTTGATTTTAAAGATCTAAAATTTAGCTTATAAAAAAGGGATCTGTACTAACAAATCCCTTTTGCTTGTTCAGTTCATATCATGACCTAATAGGCCAAATGCACCAGAAAGCGGAATGCCCCTGCAATAAGTGCCAGTGTCAAAAAACCTGCAAGCCATAAGCCTACAAACCATACTATCTGTTTGCGTGTCATACCTGCTCCTTAATGATAACCATCATCACCAACACGCACCTTATGCCGGAATACCCAATAGGACATGCAGGTATAAATCACGATAATCGGAATCAGGACTAAGGCTCCAATCAAAGCAAATAACTGACTATTTTCATGTGCCGCTGCCTGCCAGATCGTGACTGATGGTGGAATAATATAAGGCCACAGACTAATCAGAAAACCGGTATATGCCAGGAATACCAGCACTAACATATAGGAAAATGGGCCTAGTTCACTGCGTCTTTTACAGGCACGTAAGGCCAGCCAGGTAAACAAGATGACCAGGATCGGTACGGGCATAAAGTAGGTAAATTGAGGCTGGCTGAACCAGCGCTCCGCAATTTGCGGATGGGTCAACGGCGTATAAACACTAACAGCACTTAGAATAATCAATAAGGCTATAATCAGCTTCGGCATCAGTTTAAACATGCGATCCTGTAAATCATCACCGGTTTTATAAATGAGCCATCCACAGCCTAATGCTGCATATAGCACCACGACACTGATTCCTGTAAAGATACTAAATGGACTGAGCCAATCCAGACCACCACCTACATAGACACCATTTCGTGTTTCAATTCCCTGAATATATGCACCCAGGATCATCCCTTGCAAGAAACTGGTGATGATCGATCCACCTATAAAAGCTTTATCCCACCAGTGTTTGCTTTTATTCGCCTTAAAACGGAACTCAAAAGCAACACCACGAAAAATCAAGGCGATCACCATCAGGATAATGGGCATATACAGTGCTGAGAGTACCGTCGAATAAGCCAATGGAAAGGCAGCAAATAATCCAGCGCCCCCTAGAACCATCCAAGTTTCATTACCATCCCAGACCGGAGCGACCGTATTCATCATGACATCGCGTTCATCCTGATGCGGGAAGAATGGAAATAGAATGCCAATGCCCAGATCGAAACCATCGAGAATAGTATAGACCAGTACACCCAGTCCAATAATCGCAATCCAAATTAATGATAAATCAATCATTTTTTATCCTCCTGATCCGGATGTTCAGGAACCTCTTCAATACGTTCGCGAATACTGCTCAATGGTCGACGGGAAGCCTGAACCACATCGCTATCCGATTCATGGTGTGGTCTGGAATGAATAAATTCTGGACCTCTATGCATTAGGCGCAACATGTAGAAAATTCCTACGCCAAAAACAACGCAGTACACCACCACAAAGATAATCAAGGTCAAACCGACCTGTTCAGCGGACACTGGTGATAATGCATCTTTGGTCCGCATAATGCCGTAGACAACCCAAGGCTGACGGCCGACTTCTGTGGTAAACCATCCTGCCAGCATGGCAAGAAATCCAGATGGACCCATGATGAGTGCAAAACGATGCAGACCACGTGACTCATAAAAACGTCCTCGGGTACGTGACCATAGTCCCCATAATGCAAGCAAGAGCATCAACATACCCATCCCGACCATAATCCGGAAACTCCAGAACACGACCAGTGAATTGGGACGATCTTCAGGCGCAAAATCTTTAAGCCCCGTGACTTTTCCATCCATAGAATGCGTCAGAATCAGGCTACCCAATTTAGGAATACCAATTGCATATTTGGTTTCTTCCGCTTGCATATCTGGAATCCCAAACAGGTATAAAGGCATTCCTTCATCATGATTGGTTTCCCAATGGCCTTCCATCGCGGCCAGTTTGGCTGGCTGATGTTCAAGTGTATTCAGACCATGCATATCCCCCACAAAAATTTGTAAAGGTGCAAGTGCCAGAATCAGCCACATGGCCATGGAAAATGAAGTTTTAACTAAAGGATCGCGACGACCCTTGATCAGATGCCATGCCGCTGTTGAGGCTACAAGTAAGGCCGAGACCAGAAAGGCGGCCATCGCCATATGGGCCAGACGATAAGGAAAAGACGGGTTAAATACGATCGCTACCCAGTCCTGCGGGACGATTAGGCCGTTTTCAATCGCAAAACCTTGTGGGGTCTGCATCCAGCTATTGGAAGATAAAATCCAGAACATGGAAATACAGGTGCCGACTGCGACCATTAAAGTGGAGAAAAAGTGTGCTCGTGGGCCAACCCGATCCCAGCCAAAGAGCATGATGCCCAGGAATCCGGCTTCTAAAAAGAACGCAGTTAAAACTTCATAAGCCAGCAAGGGTCCGGTCACACTTCCAGCGACCCGGGAAAACTCACTCCAGTTGGTTCCGAACTGATAGCTCATTACCACACCGGATACGACGCCCATACCAAATGCAACGGCGAAAATTTTGACCCAAAACTTGAACAGATCCTGAAAAATCGGATTTTTAGTCTTTAACCAGCGCCATTCCAGAATAGCCAGAAAACTTGCCAATCCGATTGAAATTGCAGGAAAGATAATATGAAAAGATACAGTAAAGGCGAACTGTATACGTGCTAACTCTAATGCAGTTAAACCCAGAGTCATAAACTTCACCTATGTAGTGTTATTTGGCATATCTGCCCTTCAGTTATTAAGTGATGGATTTTTCTAGTGCTTAGGTAGCTTAGGCTGAATCATTCTTAAAAGTATGTAGTCTTTTGTTGATTGTTTTTTAATCAGGTTAAAGACTTGTAATAACTTAGTCAAAAAGACGTTAACCATGCAAAAATTTTCAAAATTTCCCTCTTGTCTAATTGAATAAAGAGGCGTAAATTAGGCACAATTTAGTTAGCCAGGTTAACTATATGTTTCAACCCTCTTCCAGATTTCGTTCACTGTTGCTGCGTTGCGCACGACTCATGAGTGATGAAATCAATACTATTTTGTTATCCTCCCAACTTAATTATTCCTTATGGCAAGTGCTCTATACCATTCAATCCCAACAGCAATGCACGCTGGTTGATATTTCAAGCTATTTAAATGTTTCAAAACCAAGCATAACCAAACGTATCCAGCATTTAAGTGAACTCGACTTAATCTGCCAGATCGAAACCGAAGATAAACGTCAAAAAGTATTTAAACTCAGCGAGCAAGGGGTTAAAACCTTTAACCTGTGTTCTAAACAGATTGATGCTTTTGAAGATCAGTTACTGCAACAGATTGACGCAGATGATCTGCAAAGCAGTAAAAATACTTTGGTTCAGCTGATTCAGCAATTACACCCTTCATCTCAGGAAACACCACAATGAGCCAAGATCAAGCCCGCCTATGGACCCCTAATTTCGTCCTGGTCAGTCTGGTTAATTTCCAGCTTGTTCTGGTGTTTTACCTGCTGGTGATTGTGATTGTCGGTTTCTCGGTCGCTGAACTGGGAGCATCGACTGCACAAGCCGGTCTGGTATCCGGTCTGTTTATTGTCGGAACGCTAATTGGACGCTTATTTATTGGGAAATTGCTGAATCGTCTAGGGCTGAAAAATACTCTGGTGATTGGCCTGACCGGCTTTTTGCTATTTTCCGGACTTTATATGATTCCGGCCAAACTAGAAGTGTTATTGGGTATTCGTCTGATCCACGGCTTTATGATGGGTATGGCCTCTACCGTACTCGGCACAGTAATTGCGCAAACCATTCCGGCAACACGACGTGGTGAAGGTATCGGTTATTTCAGTATGAGCAGTACGCTTGGTACAGCGATTGGTCCTTTTGTCGGGATTTGGCTGATGACGAATTTTAATTATCAGGTGATTTTTATCTTCACCACTATCGTTGCGCTCAGCTGCCTGATCTGCGGTCTGTTTATCCAGCCGCCGCGCCTTAAAGCGAGTGGTACATCAACTTCCTCTGTTCCACAATCTGCCAGTAAACTCGCTCAATATGTAGAGCCCAATGCCTTGCCGATTGCTGTCATTGTCCTGCTGGTGGCCACCTGTTATTCAGGCGTACTGTCCTTTATCCACTTCTATGCCAAGAACATCAATCTGGTTGAAGCAGCCTCTTTCTTCTTCCTGATGTATGCCTTTGCTATTCTGCTGTCGCGTCCTTTTACTGGCCCATTAATGGACCGTAAAGGTGAAAATATCATTATCTACCCTGCAATCGTGATTATGGCAGTAGGTATTCTGATGCTGAGTCAGACACAAAACTCTGTGATGTTACTGGCGAGTGCCGCGTTATTAGGTTTTGGTTTCGGGAATATCCAGTCCGTGTGTCAAACCATTGCTGTGAAAAGTACCACCTTGCAACGGATGGGTCTCGCCACCTCAACCTTCTTTATTGCACTGGATGCAGGTCTTGGTTTCGGCCCTTATTTCCTCGGCATGCTGCTGGATCAGGTGGGTTATCGTCAGCTTTATCTGTTCTCTGCATTGCTTACCTTTAGCTGTCTAATCTGGTATTACCTGCTGCATGGCCGCAAGGTTAAATCGACCTCAGTCAAAGCTTAAACGAGTTGATTCAATACTTTTTTAAACGGGCATCAAGCCCGTTTTTTATATCTCAACTTATTTTTTGGGAATTAGTTCAGCCTTTTTGATCATCATCGGATTTGAAGGCTTCGGACTAAAATGGTTAGAACGTGAAGTTTTCATTTACTGGATCATGTTCACTGGCTTCCTGCAAAGCATCGCCTCAACTATTTATACGCATTATTTACGTAAAGACATCTTTAGCTAATAAGTATGTTAAGAGAGACTTTCGAATCTCCCTGTTTATCAAAATCTAGAAACGTCGGCTAAAACGACGGCGATATTCTAAGGGTGTTAACCCTGTTTTTTTATAAAATAAACGCCGAAATGAGCTTGGATCCTGATAACCGACATTTTGCATAATCAGATCTATTGCCTGATCAGTTTCCTCAAGCCGTTTACGTGCTGCTTCAATGCGAATGGCTTGCAGATACTGGCTCGGTGCAATATTTAGCGCCTGCTTAAAATGCCGGATTAAAGTACGAGTGGTGACATTAAAACGTTCTGCCAGTGCATTCAAAGTGAATTCTTCATGAAAATGCTGCTCTAACCAGTCCTGAACTTTTTGCACCAGTTCATCATGATGAGGTTGACCAATCTTCATTAATGAATAAGACAATTGACTATCACGTCGATAATCAATCACAAAGGATTTGGCAGATTGCATGGCAACTTCAAAACCATAGAAACGTTCAATCAGATGCAAGCCTAAGTCAAACCAGGCCAAGCCTCCACCTGCACAGTAAATATTCTGATCCCGGCTAATCATCAGATCGGCATTGAGTTTGACCTGAGGATAACGGGCACGAAACATGTCCTGAAATCCCCAATGCGTTGTCGCCACACGTCCATCTAAAATGCCGGCTTCTGCCAGAAAGAAATTCCCGGTGCAGTTTCCAGCGATTAAGGTGGATTGTGTATGAGCGGAAGTTAAAAACTGAATCAGGCCTGGATTTTCATCCAGTACCTCTTGAATAGGTGCGGCAATGGTCGGCACTACCAGAATATCTGCTGTTTGAATCTCTTTATACGCACAATGAGCTTGCAATTCCAGACCATTAATGCAACGAATTGGCTGTCCATCTGGACTGGCGATCCTGACTTTAAACAGGCGTTGCACATCCTGCCGCTGAATCCGGTTCCAGCTGACGCCCGCCATAGCAAATAAATCGACGACACCCGTAATAGCCGAAGCTAAAGCACCATCAAAACCTAAAATCACTACCTGTTGCATATTTTTCTATTTGTCGTTTTTCACCCGTTTCATGTCATTATTGACAATCCTCCTTGATAAATGCAACTGCTAGTCTTGATGCTATCTCAAGGATTGTATATTCAGGATCGTACTGTGACTCAGCTGATTAATGATAAAGACTTCAATTTTCTGCTTTATGATGTTTTCAAACTCGAAGCCTTAACTGACCTGGAACGTTATCAGGATCATGACAAAAATACCTTTGATAGCATTCTGGAAACGGCAAAAGGCATCGCGACCGATTATTTTGCGCCGCATAATGCCAAGGCTGATCATCACGAACCGAGCTTTGATGGCAAACAGGTGAAGACCATTGATGAAGTGAAAATAGCATGGCAACAATTTGCTGATGCTGGTCTACTCTGCGCCCAGCATGATTACGCAGACGGCGGCATGCAATTGCCGACTTTGGTGAATATGGCCTGCAATGCCTATTTCATGTCGGCGAATCCTTCGACTGTTGCCTACTCTTTTCTGACAGCCGCTGCAGCAAATCTGATTCAGGCCTTTGCTTCTTCAGAACAAAAACAAATGTTCTTGCCGCATATGCTCAGTGGCCGCTTTGCCGGGACTATGGCGATGACCGAGCCGAATGTAGGTTCCTCTTTGGGAGATCTGACCACTAAAGCGATTTCTCAGGCAGATGGAAGTTATAAAATTAAAGGCCAGAAAATGTTTATTTCTGGTGGTGATCAGGACATTACTGAAAATATTGTGCATCTGGTTCTGGCTCGTATCCAAGATGCACCACAAGGCATAAAAGGTATTTCCCTATTCATCGTGCCGAAACTCAAAACCAATACAGATGGCACTGTAGGTGAATCCAATGATGTACAGTTAGCCGGCCTTTTACATAAAATGGGTTATCGTGGCACTACTTCAACAGTGCTAAGCTTTGGGGAAAATGACAATTGCTTAGGCTATTTAATTGGTGAAGCGGGGCATGGCTTAAAATACATGTTCAAGATGATGAATGAAGCACGTGTCGGTGTTGGTCTCGGTGCAGCCATGATTGGTTATCGTGGTTATCTGGAATCTCTGGACTATGCCAAAAACCGTCCTCAAGGCCGGCTGGTTCATGAAAAAACACCTGGTGCCAAGCCCGTAAATATCATTGAGCATACTGATGTCAAACGTATGCTATTGGCACAAAAGTCTTATGTTGAAGGTGCTTTGGCGCTGTGCTTATTTGCAGCTCGTTTAATTGATGAACATCAGGCTGCACAAGATGAAAATAGTGCCATTTTACTCGATCTTATTACACCCGTGGTCAAGTCCTTCCCTTCTGCCTATGGTCCTAAAGCCAATGATCTGGCGATTCAGGTCTTGGGTGGTGCGGGCTATACGCGTGAATATCCGGTTGAGCAATGCTATCGTGATAACCGCCTTAATCCGATTCATGAAGGCACTTATGGGATTCAGTCTCTGGATCTATTAGGCCGTAAACTCTGGCAGCACAATGGCAAAGGCCTGACTCTGCTCATGCAACGCATCCAGAAAACCTTATTTGAGATTCAGGATAGTAAGTTAACAGAACTGACAGATGTCTATAAACAGCATCTTGCCACTGTGCAAAAGACCACTCAGGTTTTAGGTCAGGCTCTGCATCAAGGCAACGTTAGTGAAGCTTTGGCCAATTCTGGCCTATATCTGGATATAATGGGCAAAACTATTATTGCGTGGTTGTGGCTGGAAATGGCTAATCAGGCTCAACTTAAGTTTGGCACATCTTCTCAACAGGAAGATCAAGCCTTTCTGACGGGTAAAATTCAGGCAGCTCAATATTTTATTCATTGGGAACTGCCTGAAATTGAACATCAGGCTAAATTACTGATGAACTTCGATGACACCTGTCTAAATATGCAAAGTGACTGGTTCTAATTAAAAATCAATAAAAATGCGCCTCGAATGGCGCATTTTTATTTGTTTACATCATCAAGCCGCAGCGTCTTTTAGACCAAATTTCTTAAGCAGCTTGGCACGCTTCGAAGGCAGAATATTCGCTTTAGTCAGATCGCCTTGATAATGCTGATACACACGTTGATCCATCATCTTGTACCACAATGGTGGAATCAGTGCCGGGATCAGCATGGTGGCATAACCACTTGGTAATTCTGGCGCTTCATCAAAATGTCGCAATGCCTGAAATGGCCGGCTTGGATAGGCATGATGATCTGAATGGCGCTGTAACTGGTACAGAAACAGATTAGTCACGATGTTGTTATTGTTCCAGCTATGTTCGGGCAAGGTTCGCTCATAGGTACCATCCGCTTTTTGCCCGCGTTTCAACCCATAATGCTCGATATAATTCACGATCTCAAACAGGCTGATGCCATAGAAGGCCTGGGTCAGCGTATAAGGAATAATTTTTTTGCCATACGTTTTCAGCATCAAGGCATGATAGCCCGCACTCATGGCCCAGCCATGAAACAGTTCATTCTCCTGACTAAAGAATTTTAAGCCTTTACGTTCCAAACGTCTTTTTTCTATCTGAATTGCTGATTTCAAGCCACCCAATACAGTACGTGGCCAGAAACGGTAGAAAGATTCACCCATTTTCGAAGATGCCGGGTCTTCTGGCGTCGCCACCCGTTTATGATGTCCATAAGGATGCTCAATCCGGAAATGGTTATAGGCCAGTGGCATCAGGCTGGCATGCGACCAGTAATGGTCTTTTTTCTGAGGACGATGGCTCAGCTCGTGCGCAGTATTCACGCCGATCCCATTAATCGCCCCCATAGATACACCAAGTAACACCTGATCGACTAGAGAGACATTTGGACGAGATACTACATAACCTGCAAAAGCATTGGCAGCCATTTGCAAAGGAATAAACATCTTCACGATCCGGTCATAATAAGGATCTCTGACCAATGCCTGAATCTGCTCATCATTTGGATTATTGGCATCATCACCAATTAAAGCATCCAGAGTCGGGATAATCACATGCAATAATAAAGGTCCACCCATCGCAAAGACTTTTTTAGTGGCTTTGGGACCAAAATGATAGCCAGCCAGAATTCCCATACCGATCACAGGCAAACTGGGACTGAGCAGCCAGCCAAAACGTTTTTTATCCAGTTGTAAACCTTTCAGCACTGACGCATCCTGCGTGAACTGAGCTTTGCTAATTTGTGCAGGGGCATTCATTGCGACCCTCCTTTTTTATGTTACTCTGCACATATAGTTGAATATTTCAGCATTAGCGAACAGTATTGAACGTCCAGAAAAACTATGTCAGCGTCTTTGGCGCAATAGGCTAAATCTTGGCCTTAAATCACAATTCTGGAGTATTTAAATTTAATTAAATTAATTAAAACAAAAGAATAGAGTCAGGCATGGATGCTTTAAGTAAAATTTTTGATGATATTCATCTGGAAAAATCAGAATATCTCTACCTCAATGTGTTCCATCCAGGCGGGTTTGATTATGAATATGAACCTTCCATGCTGGCTTATGTGTTATTGCAAGGTCAAGCGCAATTAATATTTAAAGATGGTGATTTGCTTGAGCTGCAACAAGGCGATCTAGTGTTATTGCCTGCAGGTTCTACCCATCGGATTTCTAGTCCCGGTAATGCAGATTTTTCTGAACATCATTCGATCAATTCTTATTTTCAGACTCATGCACAGCAATGTGTGGATCTCAATATCACCCATTCAGCAGAACGCAGTTTTATTCTGGCGATTCGTTCCAATCTGGATATCCAGATGGCGAAACCGCTATTGAGTGCTTTACCCAAATTTCTGCACATCCAGCATATTCTGGGAGATACAGCACCAGAATGGTTACAGGTCGGTTTGCAATTTCTGGCGCTAGAAACCCAACAACTTCGTCCTGGACGGGACAAGATTCTGGATCATCTGGTCAGTATTTTACTGATTGAATGCGTACGAGATTATATTTTGAATCTGGAAAATGCCTCAAGCTGGCTAAATGCCCTTTCGCATCCTGAACTATCCAATGCCTTGGCAGCGATTCATGGCAAACCAGAACAGCCTTGGACTGTAGAAAGTTTGGCTGAACAATGCCATATGTCGCGTTCCAAATTTGCCCAGCTGTTTACCCAGATTGTTCGTGAGCCGCCATTAGCTTATCTGCAACAGCATCGACTTCGACTGGCAGCACAATATCTCAGAAATAGCGGATTTAGCATCCAGCAGATCGCCTATCTGGTGGGCTATTCTTCGGAAACGGCGTTTAGTCAAAGCTTTAAAAAACAGTTTGAACTAACCCCGACCCAATATCGTATTGCCTGTCAGAAAAACAAGACGCCTTTATTGGACTAAGTCTAGTACCGCTTTGACAGGATCTTCACTATTGCCGGAAAGCAGCTGCTTATGCATGGTGAGATGCTGCATCACTTGAATTTGAGCTGCTTCAATATCCATCAATTTTTCAATTTCAGCAGCCAGATTTTCAGGCGTTGCTTCAGACTGAATTAATTCCTGAATGACTTTTTTGCCAGCAATAATATTTGGCAACGAGAAATAAGGAATTTTGACCAGCAATTTGGCAATCTGGTAAGTCAGCCAGTGCAATTTATAAAAGGTCACCATCGGACGATGCAATAACATGGCTTCCAGTGTCGCAGTACCTGAAGCTAAGGCAATAATATTGGAAGCATTCATGACTTGGCGGCCAATTTTTGACTCGCTACTGGTATTTTCTATCAGGCGGATATTCGCTTTTAAACTGTCCGGATATTGTGCCAGCAAGTTTTCAATCTGCTGTTTGCGCATCTCATTAATGGCAGGAATCAGAAACATATAATCCGGATATTTCTGATGCAGAATTTTGGCTGCATCCAGTACCAATGGCCCTAAGCGTTCAATTTCACCACGGCGGCTCCCCGGCAGCAATGCAATATATTTTTGTGCAGGATCTAAACCCAGTTCTGCCTGTGCTTCAGCCAGATCATTGTTGAGGGGTAACTGGCTTGCCAATGGATGACCGACAAAGGCAGCCGGAACATCCCATTTCTTGAAAAATGCTTTTTCAAATGGAAATAGGCACAGCACCAGATCAATACAGGCCTTGATACCATGTACCCGGCCCTGACGCCATGCCCAGACTGAAGGACTGACATATTGCACGGTCTTAATCGGTAACTGTTTTTGCTTCAGGCTTTTGGAAAGTCGCAAATTAAAATCAGGCGCATCAATACCGATAAACACATCGACTGGATCTTTCGTCCAGGTCTCGACCAGACCATCACGAACTGCAAACAGTTTTTTAATATCTTTCAGGACTTCAACAATGCCCATGACTGAGAGAATATCCATTGGATAGTAGCTCTTGAAGCCTTCCGCCAGCATTTGTGGTCCGCCGATCCCTTCAAACTCTGCGTCAATACCCTGCTCTCGAAAACTACGGATGAGCTTCGCACCAAGCGTATCTCCAGATACTTCTCCCACCACGATTCCGATTTTAAGTTTCCGATTCTGCAAGTGTATTCCCTCGAATGAGACAAATTAATTCCGTTCAGATTCTATCATAAAGCATGATTTGAGCATGCTTAAGTGTTGAACTCACAAATCGTGGCTACCTCAAATAATTAAACTACTGGAATCTGGACAATGCTCGCACCTTAGCTAAGCTTAAAAATTAAAATAAATTTAAAGCGGCTGATCTTTAGACAAATAAATCAAAAGGCATTTTGCAGAATCTTTATCAATTTTCGTACTTAGCAATAGAAAGGTGTGCTAGATGATTCAAATTAAAATATAAATCAGGATGAATTACTTTAAATTTTACAGTCTTTATCTCTTTTTAGAATAAGCAAATCAATAATCAAGACAACGACTTATATTTAAAAGTCATAAGATATGCTCGTTTTTTGATTTTGGCATATATGCATGTTTGGTCCGATTGAATTTATTTTAGCAGGTGTATTGGTAGGTTTCTGTGTCGGGATTACCGGTGTCGGTGGCGGTTCGTTAATGACCCCAATTCTGATTACACTGCTTCGGGTTGAACCGCATATCGCGATTGGTACAGACCTTCTTTATGCCGCAATTTCTAAATTCTGTGGTTCATTGGTTCATGCCAAGAAAATGAATATTGTCTGGCCCATTGTAATCTGGCTGGCGATCGGTAGTATCCCTGCCTCATTTGTGACCCACTGGGTACTTGAGAATTACCTTAGTCAATCGACACATTATAAAGCAACACTGACTATGGTATTGGGCTTTATGCTGACCCTTACCGGTGCATCTATTGTATTCCGCAATTCTATTGAAAAGTTTTTTAATAAATACCGCAAACAAGAACTGCCTGACATGACTCAGGATCTGGACAAAGTTGACTTTAAATCTGGTAATAAACGTGTCTTGATCGTGATCATGGGGATTGTACTGGGCGTGTTTGTGACCCTGTCATCTGTCGGTGCCGGTGCTTTCGGTATTATGGCCTTGATCCTCATGTTTCCGAATTTACCCATGATTCGCATCATCGGTTCGGATGTAGTACATGCTGTACTTCTAACTTTAGTCGCAGGTCTGGGCCATATGAGCGCAGGTAATGTAGACTTTACTTTATTAGGCTGGTTACTTTGCGGTTCTATTCCAGCAATTGTGATTGGTACACTGATCAGTTCACGTATGCCAGAGAAAATTATCCGTAAAATTCTTGGGATTACCCTGTTCTGTCTTGGCGTGAATTTCATTGTGAATCCAGTCAAGTCAAAACCGGCACAACCCGCCCAACCTGAATTGGTAACAGCAGCAGAAAAAGCTGCTGCTGTTTAAACTAAATCATGGATTCATCACTTTTTTTTCAAAGAAGTATTCATCTTTTTTATAACAAAGTGACGCATCATTCATGTTATATTCAGGCTATTAAACAACCTTTTGTATGATCAAACCAGTGACGGCAATGAATACACTACAGTCAAAACCTATTTCAGCATCAGATATTGATGACGTGAATATCCAAAGCATGATTCCTTTGGTAACACCTGCTCAGTTGAAAGCAGAGTTACCTTTGACTGAAACTGCTTATCAAACCGTACTGCATGGTCGTGAAACGATTCGTAATATCCTGGATGGCAAGGATAAGCGTATTTTTGTAGTGATTGGTCCATGTTCAATTCATGATCCAGCGGCTGCGCATGAATATGCTGAACGTTTAAAAGCTTTAAGCGAAAAAGTAAGAGATAGCCTGTATATCGTAATGCGTGTTTATTTTGAAAAACCGCGTACAACTGTAGGCTGGAAAGGTCTGATCAATGACCCTGATATGAATGACTCTTTCAATATTGAAAAAGGTCTGCGTATCGGTCGTAAACTGTTACTGGAGCTAAATGAACTTGGCCTGCCATGTGCTACAGAAGCACTGGATCCAAACTCTCCACAGTACTATCAGGATCTAATTTCATGGTCAGCGATCGGTGCACGTACTACCGAGAGCCAAACTCACCGTGAAATGTCTTCTGGCCTGTCTTCACCAGTCGGCTTCAAAAATGGTACAGACGGCGGCTTAACTGTTGCGACCAATGCAATGCAGTCTGTTAAACATGGTCACAGCTTCTTGGGCCTTAACGATCAAGGTCAGGTTGCGGTGATTCGTACTTCAGGTAACCCATATGCACACGTGGTTCTACGTGGCGGTAATGGCAAACCTAACTACGATGCAGGTTCAGTTGCAGATGCTGAGGCAGCTCTTGCGAAAGCAAAAGTCAGTGGCAAGATCATGATTGATGCCAGCCACGCAAACTCAAATAAAGACCCGTACTTACAACCGCTTGTCTTAAAAAATATTACTGAACAAATTCTTGATGGAAACAAGTCAATTGTTGGTATTATGGTAGAAAGTCACCTGAAAGGTGGTCGTCAGGATATCCCTGCCAATCTTTGTGATCTGGAATATGGAAAATCAGTAACTGATGGCTGTATCGATTGGGAGACCACAGAAAAAGTGTTGCTTGACATGCATGAGGCATTGAAGGACGTTTTACCTAATCGTTAAACGAACTGACAAACGCCATCGACAAGATGGCGTTTTCATTTCTGAACAAGGAAAATTTTATCTGATGAATGAAATTGAAACTGCATTAAGTCAAATTGAAAATTTTCAGTTCATCCATGACCATCTGTTCAGCTCTGGTCAGCCGACAACTGAACAACTGAGGTTGATTAAAGAATACGGCGTCTCTACCGTAATCAATGTGGCATTAACAGATAGCGATCATCATCTGTTACATGAAGATAAAATTTGTCTTGATCTTGGCCTGAACTATATCCAGTTGCCGATCTCATGGGAAACCCCTTCGGATAGTCAGTGCCTGCTGGTACTGGATCTGATTGATCATCTGGTCAAAGAACAAATGGTCTGGGTACATTGTACGCAGAATTATCATGTCAGCTGCCTGATATATCTATATCGTCAATACTATATGAATATGGATATGCCGACTGCGCAGGAATATCTGCATCAGCTCTGGGAACCGAATGAAACCTGGACCGGTTTAATTCATGCGGCTGCCCTACAGCTGCAAGGCCGTAAAGCTACACATGAACTGGAATTATCCCTGATTCATCCCAATAACTTCGGTTGATGTTATTTGTAGTGGCTGATTAGAACAGTTGCCATAGACAGAATACCTTCCTGACGGCCAGTAAATCCTAATTTTTCAGTGGTTGTGGCTTTAATACTGATTTGAGTCACATCCACATCCAGTACATCGGCAATGCTCTGACGCATTTCCAGATTATGTTTAGCCAGCTTTGGACGTTCACAAGCTACAGTGATATCAGCGTTATTCAGGCGATAACCACGATCCAGAATTAGCTGATAGACATGCTTTAACAAGACCTTGCTGTCCGCACCCTTAAACTGCGGATCGGTATCCGGAAAATGTTGACCAATATCGCCCAGTGCTAAGGCACCTAATAAAGCATCACAAAGTGCATGTAAAACTACATCACCATCAGAGTGTGCTTTCAAGCCATGCGTATGTGGAATCTGAATACCTGCCAGAGTGACAAAATCACCTTCTTCAAATGCATGTACATCCAGTCCCTGACCAATACGAATTTGTGCAATCACTTTTATATCCTTTAGAAATAACTGATTGAAATCTTGTACACCACGTTTCTATTTCGCTATAGTTAGACCTAGCGTAACACAGTGAAAGTATAAGCGATCATGCTACTGAAAACTGATATAAATATGATGAAAATAATGGGACTTTTACTCGGGACAGGCCTTTTTGCTAGCAGCATTCATGCTGAATCGCTGGACTGTAGCAGTCATCATAACAATAACGCAGCCATGAAAAAGATCTGCTCAACCTCTCTAGCTGAACCGCGTGAAAAACTGACAGATCAATATTTTACCGCTTTTCTGATTACAGATGCACCTGTTCGCTTGTTGCAAGATACCCAGCAACTATGGAGCACACGCTTACAGCAATGTAAAACGCTGGACTGCTTTAAACAGCAATTTGACCAGCGTCTGGATGACCTCAATATTTATATTTCTTTGAATCAGAGCCTGACTCAGCACTATCTGAAGTTTGAACAGGGCCAAATGGCCAAACAGCCGATTCATCTCAAGATTCATCAGCTGACGAAAGACCGCATCAAGATTGAAGGGGTCGCCTACCGTAATCCGAATAATCGTGCAGAAACCCAGACCATTCCTTTTCTGGCCTATACCACGACCGAAACTAAAAGTCAGATTACGGATAATGAGCATGACTGCAAATATAACTTTAATTATAGCAAGGCAATCTTGACGGTCAGTACTGAACAAAAAGGCTGCGAGCGCTTTAGTGGTATTTATCGTTTATATGATTAAACAGCCGACTTTTATTTGTATCTATCAATGTCCTAAATATATATTTAAAAATTTAAGCTAGAAATTCCTTCTCCTTATTGGAGAAGTTTTTATAAAGATTCCCTTCACCCCAACCTTCTTCCCCAAGTAGAAGGAGCTTAATTGATAAACAATTATTTTTTGATCTTTTAAAATAGCCCGCAAGCGGGCTATTTACTTATGCCGGGTAATGCTGAGCTATTTCTTGGCTAATCATGGCTGCGGTTGCCGCTGATAATGTCCAACCCAAGTGTCCATGACCGGTGTTATAAAAGACACGTTCCTGTCTACCACGGCGCACTACAGGCATCATATTCGGCATCATGGGACGCAGACCTGCCCACGGAATCACATGTTCAGTACACAGATCGAAATTGCGTTGTGTCCAGTCAATTAAAGGCTGAATCCGGTCAACACGAATATCGCGATTATAACCATTAAATTCCGCGGTTCCTGCAACACGTAAGCGGTCTTTACCTAAACGTGATAAGACAATCTTGGCACTCTCATCTAGCAGACTGACCCAAGGAGCATTTTGCTGACTTTGCTCATCATTGAGCTGTACCGTAATTGAATAGCCTTTCACCGGGTAGACATTCACTCGCTCACCCAACAGATCTGCCAACTGATAACTGCTGACACCAGCACATACTACAATGGCATCTGCCTGAATCTCGAGCACATCTTCAGCATCAGCACGCACATTTTCAGAGCTGGGCCTGCATTTAACTATAATCTGCTGTGTCTGGTGATCGACTGCAAATACATCCTGACCAAATTCGAATTTCGCCCCTTTTTTCATACAGGCATTTGCCAGTCCAGTACTGAATTTATGAATATCTCCAGTCGCATCACTCTGGCAATAAAACCCCGCGTAATAATCCCCAGTTAATGCAGGTTCAATCTGCTTGATTTCCTCATTGGTAATTGCATTACGTTCTAGACCACCACTACATAGGAGATCATTGACCTTAATTGCGACATCATAATCAGCTTTATTATGGTAGAAATGTAGAATTCCGCGCTTTTCCAGATCAAAATCAATTTGCTCAATTTCGGCAATTTCAAACAGGCGTTTTCGGGCCAGTAACGCGAGTCTTACCGTTTCCCGGGTATTGGTTTCATAATTTTTAATATGACCTAGAAATTCCATCAGCCAGCTATATTTATGCAGACTAAAAGAAGGATTGAGCAATAGCGGGGCGGTTTTTTGTGACATCCATTTGATGCCTTTTAACACAGTGGCTTTCTGATTCCAGACTTCTGCATTACAGGCAGAAAGTTGCCCGCCATTGGCGAAGGATGTTTCCATCGCGGGATAAAGATGACGGTCGACCACCGTGACCTGATAACCGAGTAAAGCGAGCTCATAAGCTGTTGTTACACCGGTAATGCCTGCCCCCACCACAATAACATGACGCATAGACACCTCTCCTTAATATGTGATGTCTTTCCCATCTGTCATGTGTACCTGAGAGCTTCGGTGACTGCATCATAACTGTATGCAGCAACCTTCCCCCTTCGGTGAGTGATTCAACACTTCTCTCCAGAGTTTAATATATTATTGCAGTCCTTTTGCCTGAGAGTTTCCTGGGACCTTGCTCCTTCGGCGAATGCAGTAGCATTTCTCTCCTGCAATAATATTTTTATTATCCTGAGCAATTTATATACCATCTTATCGGGGACTACAGTTTTTTATTTATGTTAATTCACGTGATTTAAGTGGTAACAACACTTTCAATAAATTTAGAAGAAATAACACTATCCATTTCAAATGAGTTTTAAGATTTTAATTTGGTTTTTTGCCTCATTTTTCTACGTCATGCTCCAATAAAAAGCATTTAAGAAAAGCAATAAAGTTTATAATTGCTTAGGCTATTTACGGGATTGATTTACCAAAAAACGCTCAATATACGACCAGCCTTCAGATCCTAAAATTAAATTAACCAGGAAAGAATTAACATGAGAGATCCAGCCGCGACTACCGTTTGCATACTGATAATACTAGCCATGAACTGGCTATCTCCTCCATAGACACGTGTCAACACATAAGAAGCTGAAGCGGTAGGTAAAGCAAAAAACAACACCAGTACCTGTGTGGTTAAAGGGTCAATATTAAATAATTGGCAGACAAAGAAAGCAGCAAGTGGCATTCCTAATAAACGTCCAAAAGTCGCCAGGCTCAATAGTAAGATATCCCGTTGGAAGCCTTGGAACTGTAGGGCAGCCCCCACACACATCAAGCCAAGCGGCAAACTGCATAAGGCAATCTGTTTTAGGAATAATGCAAACCCGGCCCAGAGTGACAAGCCTGAAAGATTAAATAGGCCACCCACAAGAGAGCCTAAAATTAAAGGATTCTTTAACAGATCAACCAGAATTTTGAAGATCTGCATATCTGAATTACGAGTAAATGCAAGTACAGATAAAATATTGACCAGTGGAATACACAACACCATCACTACGGCGAAAATGGTCATACCCTGCTGATGAAATAAGGCATTCACTGCTGCAAGTCCGATATAGGTGTTAAAGCGCAGAAGTGCCTGCACATAGACCCCAAAACGTGCATAGCCAATCTGATAAATCTTGCGCAGTACATATAGCGCAATACTGACCACCGCCATAAGGCTAAAGACCACCAGAATCACATCTTTAATGACTGCCATTTCAATCTTGGCTACGGCCAGATTTAAAAACAGCATAACTGGAAACAGGACAAAATAATTGAGTTTTTCTGCCCCACGCCAGAAACTATCTTCCAGCCATTTCCTTTGTTTTAATACATAGCCCAAAGTAATCAGGCCAATAAGCGGAAACAGTACAGTGAAGATAGTCTGAAACATTGAACAACTCATGATATGGGTTTTGCGGCAATCGCATCCAATTCAATTGCCTATCAATGAGCAAGGATACAACAAGTGGCTCGTTTCAGGATAAAAATAGTGGAAAATTCAATGGATAATAAATAAAAAACACTCTGGCTGGCTTTAATTAAAATACGCTTTAAATCCAACTTTCATCTTTTGCAATATTTAGTGCATCATTTTTTAATCTTTCAAGCTCCTCATAAACCTTTGCATCAAGCTTCGGGCGGACTTTTTCAAACTTAACTTTTAACAAATCTAGGCTTCTTAAGAGCATCCTAAAAATGAGTCTTTCACGGCCTAAATCATCTGTTGCCTTAAAAGTTGTTGGATCAATCCTTAAACGGAAATCCATATTTCTACGTTTAAATGAATAAAAAATACGTTCATCAAAACTATAATTTCCCATTATAATTTCAATGCACTTCCATTTATCTATCGGAATATCATACGACTTATTTTGTAGTTGAGCATTTAAGGCATTTTCTACTGCGTTACGTGCTTTATTTTCGAGATCAAGATGATCTTCTGTTAACACTTCACTACTTAATTCAGCACTTAACCATACTTCCATTCATACATCCTGTCATTATTCTTATTAAACACACTTAGAATCAAAAATAGATTCAAATAACTTAATAAATCTTTTCGAGACTCTTTTCTAAAATCACCAGATTTAAATCTACTAAAGGCTGTCCAACCTCTGCATCCAGTGGATAACTCTCTGTTTTGCCGGTTTGGTGATAACCACGACGCTCATAATACGCGATTAATTCAATGCGCACATTAAGAACAGACATTCTAAGTTTTTTGAAAGGTATTTTTTCTCTAGAGTATTGCTCAGCGAAATCTAACAATATTCGACCATAACCTGAATTTTGCCGGACTGGGTCAATAGCAAAACTGCCGATTTCAAAACAATCTGGCAAGTGTGTCAAACCAATACAACCCACCAGTTGGTCATCATTTTCCAAAACATAAAGTTCAAAATCAGGCCGTGCTAAAAGCTCACTTAACTGAGCCTCATTAATTCGATCACCTGAAACAATGTCATGTTCATGCGTCCAACCCAAATTTGATCGATAAGCTGTATTGATCAACTTAACAATATTTTGAATGTCCGTAGCTTGGGCTAAACGAATATTGTTATTTTTCATCTTATAAATATAAAAAAGCCAGGCCAAAGCCTGACTTTAATTTTATTTGCTTCTATAAAGCAAATTATTTAGGTTCAATTGGCTCAAACGGCGCAACGACATCGGCATTTTGTGCACGATGACGCATGAAGTGATCCATCAAAACAATTGCTAGCATCGCTTCAGCAATTGGTGTCGCACGTACACCCACGCAAGGATCATGACGGCCTTTGGTCAGTACATCAGTATCTTCACGGTTAATGGTAATAGTTTTGCCCGGAGTTGTAATGGAAGCAGTTGGTTTCAGCGCAATCGAAACACGAATATCCTGACCGCTAGAAATACCACCTAAGATACCGCCAGCATGGTTCGCCAGGAAGCCATCTGTTGTGAGTTCATCACGGGTTTCATGACCGAACTGCTCAGCCACACCAAAACCATCACCAATTTCCACGCCTTTCACGGCATTAATTGACATCATGGCATGGGCAATATCCGCATCTAAACGATCAAATACTGGTTCACCCCAACCGACTGGTACTTTAGAAGCAATAATTTCTAAACGTGCACCACAGCTTGTGCCTTGCTCACGTAATGAAGTTACCAATGCTTCAAACCGCGGCACCGCATCAACATCACCACAGAAGAACGGGTTATTTGGCACTTCATTCCAGTCCAGTTTTTCTGCTTTTTCAGTCCCGATTTGGGTCACATGACCACGGATTTCAATACCAAATTTCTCAAACAGGAATTTCTTGGCAATCGCACCTGCTGCTACACGCATCGCAGTTTCACGCGCACTTGAACGGCCACCACCGCGATAGTCACGGAAACCATACTTCTGGGTATAGGTATAGTCTGCATGGCCCGGGCGGAAAGTTTGCGCGATATTGCCATAATCTTTCGATTTTTGATCCGTATTGCGGATTAAAAGACCGATTGAAGTTCCGGTGGTTTTACCCTCAAACACACCGGAAATAATTTCAACTTCATCTGGCTCTTTACGCTGTGTTGCAAATTTTGAAGTACCTGGCTTACGACGGTCCAAATCCTTTTGCAAATCAGCTTCAGACAGTTCAATCCCTGGTGGAACCCCATCAATAATGGCCATTAAGCCAACACCATGAGATTCACCACAAGTCGTTACACGGAAGAGTTGCCCTATACTATTACCTGCCATGTCAACGACTCCTTATGAATTAACAGATTGAATGAATAAATCGCGATATTGACGGCATTGGGCTGCAGTCAGTGCAAAGATACCTGAACCACCACGTTGGAACTGCAACCAGTGGAAATCAACGGTATTGAAGTTTTGCTTCATTGCCCATTCAGAGTTACCCACTTCAATCACGATCAGACCATCTTCAGTCAGATAATCAGCCGCTTGAGCCAGCATTTTACGAACTAGATCCAGACCGTCTTGACCAGCAGCCAATGCCAGTTCTGGCTCATGATGGAATTCATCAGGAAGATCAGCCATATCCTCTGCATCGACATATGGAGGATTAGATACGATTAGATCATATTGGTTTTCAGCTGGAATTTTAGCGAACAAATCAGATTCAAGTAAGGCCACTTGGTACTGTTTACTGTGATGTTCACAGTTAATCTGCGCCACTTCCAAGGCATCTTTAGAAATATCAGTTGCATCCACTTCTGAATCCGGGAAAGCATAGGCCAATGCAATCGCGATACAGCCAGAACCGGTACACATATCCAGAATGCGTTGTGGAGTTTTTGGATTCGGGTTTTCTGGCAAGTTATTTACTGCTGCGCCTATTTCACCATTTTCAGTCAGGCAATAAGGAGCAAAGCGGTTTTCAATCAGCTCAACGATTGGCGAACGTGGAATCAGAACACGTTCATCGACATAGAATGGCTTGCCAAAGAAATAGGCCAGATTCAATAAATAAGAGGTAGGAACACGTTCATTAATGCGGCGTTCCAGCAAGCTTAAGAACTCAGCGACTTCACTCGGCAATAATTTAGAATCCAGAATTTCAGGATCTGCATTCCAGTCCAGTGACAAGGTTTGTAGAACCAGCGCTGAACTTTCAGCAAAATAATCTTCTGTACCTTGACCTAAGTGCGCATCGTATTGACGTAATGCTGTAACCCCAAAACGGATAAAATCACGAATGGTAGTTAAATTTTCAGCGGCTTCCTGCAAATGTTCAGGGCTAATAGTCGGTCGATCCACTTAAGGCGTCTCCAAGGTCATTTTTTAGAACGCCTTATGATACCTTGTTTTGAGGTCTTTTATAATGCCAAAACCATGAAAAACCCGAATTCTCCATGGTTTATCAATGACAGATCTTCTGGATTTCAGACAGATTAGAATCCTGCTTTTTAAGATTTATCACTATTTCCGGAAGGATTTATTAACTTAAAACCAGTTTAAGCACCGGCACGATAAGAACGCGATTGATACAAATTCGCCTGATCTTTTACCATCTCTAGCGCACATTGACCCTGTTTAATCTGGGCATATTGGGTATTCATAGTCAGTTTGCATTGCTGTGATAGTTTACGTTGCCAAACTGTATGCTGATCACGAATATTATTACGATAGCCTGCATTCAATTTCAGATAAGTCTTATAGTTTTTCTTCAGACGTTTATTCTGTGCTTTTAATTCTTTTTTCACACATTTTTGTAGCTTAGCTGTATTGCCATAACTAAAGTTCATACACTGGATATATTCCTGAGAATAACCTGTAGCCGCCTGAACCTGTAATGCCACCGTCCCCAAACAACCTGCCATTAATAAACATGCAAAACGCATAATATCCCCTTCACCAAAACCGGCTTGTTTCCAATCAATATTGAATAATGAATCTTGTTTATATTATTGCCTGATACTAACTTAGTCCTCGATAAAATCCTATATTTTTCTCGCTTAAAAAGATGTCACAGTTCTTTGGTTGAAACTTGATTTTATGGCCGCATATAATTCGGCAATGATGTCCAAACGAGCCCAGATCTTATGAGCTATAAGCACAACAATCTTATGGCCATGCGCCAGAACTACTGGAATGACCAGTTATCCAGTCAGGTGCAGCAGGAAAAGGTATTTTTACAAACCACATTAATGCAGCAAGGTGTATTTAGTAGCGCGACACTGGAAGATGCCAAATACCTGTTTTTCAGCTTGCCAAGCATCATTATTGTGAAGGGTTATGCGCTGGGTTTTATGCATGAAACAGTCCAGAACCTAATTCATCAACATATTCAAACAAATAAACAACAGTTACAACAACGATCTGAATTAAAAATTCAATTTCAAATGTCATAATATTCACCCTACACTGGTCAAAACGGCAAGCGATATGCTCTTGCCGAGATTTTCACCGTGAATTCAGCGGCTTAAACTTTTTTAATACGTGCAGACACGGTAATATCCACTACAATGATTTATTCCGCTTTATGCTGATAAAAGGATTGAGTTTACATGTCAGATCAGAACGATAAGCTTAAACAATTGAAAACTTCCTCAATGGATCGACGCTTATCGATCGCAAAGGCATCTTTGCTGGCAGGTACGCGCTGGGCAGCATCCAGTGCGGGTTCTATATTCTCGAGCGAAGAAGAAAAAGAAAGAAGACGCAAGAAAGCCATGAAAGAACAGGCCGATTATCTGGTTGCAGAAATTGGCAAGCTTAAAGGTTCAATTGTCAAAATTGGCCAGATGATGGCACTGTATGGCGAGCATTTTCTGCCAGAAGAAGTTACTCAAGCCTTAAATACTTTAAATAATAAAACAGTCGCTTTGGCTTGGCCGGCGATCAAAGCCCAATTACAGCAGCAATTAGGTTCCAAGCTAGATGATCTGACAGTTGATCATGAGCCCTTGGGCACTGCCTCTTTGGCTCAGGTGCATCGTGCGGTGCGTAAGTCAGACGGTATGGAGCTGGTGCTTAAAATCCAGTACCCGGGTGTAGCTGAAGCTATTGATTCTGATATGAGCCTGTTTAAGAACATGCTCAAATTGACCCGTATGGTGCCGCAAACCCGTGAATTTGATCAATGGTTTGATGAAGTTCGCGAGATGATGCATCGTGAGGTCAATTACAAAATTGAGGCGGATACCACTCGCCGCTTCTGTAAGCGTCTGCAAAATGATTCACGATATATCGTACCGACCATTATCGATAACTATTGTACCGACCGTGTCTTGTGCATGACCTTTGAACGTGGTGTACCCATCAATAGTCCAGTGATGCTGTCTCTACCACAGGAACGTCGTAATAAACTGGGTGAAGCTTCCCTTGAAATCGCTGTACGTGAGATTTTTGAATGGGGCGAGATGCAGACTGACCCGAATTTCGGCAATTACCTGGTACGTCTAGGGGATGGCGAAAATATCCAGGACAAGATTGTGCTTCTCGACTTCGGTGCAATCCGTCAGTTTGACCAGCATCTACTCAATGTAGCGCGTAACCTGATCCAGGCCGGTTATCATCATGATTCAGACATGATGGTAAAAGCCATGACCGGTTATGAATTCTTTGATTCTATTCCGCCTAGCATCAAACCGGATATGGCAAAAGTCTTTCTGTTAGCCACAGAAGCCTTCAGCTCGCCAATGAATAATAAAGACTTGCCTCCAGGTGTGATGGATGAACATGACCGCTATAACTGGAAAAAAAGCCAGCTTCATAGCCGTGTGATGCAGCAGGCTTCTAAATCCATGGCTTCACGTTATTTCAGTGTACCGCCTAAAGAATTTATGTTTATTAGCCGTAAGTTTATTGGTGCTTATACCTTCATGACGGTGATTGATGCGAAAACTAATGTACGCGCAATGATTAAACGTCATCTCTAATAGACTAAGTTATTATTAGCCTTATAGAAGACCCGGATGATTTTGTCATTCGGGTCAATTTTTGATAAAAACCAAATTTTTCTTATTTTATTTTTCTATTTATTTTCAATATCTTAATTTTTTAAATCCTCTCTTTATTTTAATAATAAATTGACAATGATTCATGTCATTGATGACATGGTTTTTTCTAGAACTGCATGTCAACATCAGGCAAATAAGATAACACCCCGTAGGATAATTAGAATGAACAATATGGTGAACAAAGCACAAGGATTTGGCTTGTCCATCCTGACCAAAGTGGCTGGAAGTGATTTACTCGACCAATTAAAGCTGCGTAAATTTTTAGAAAAATCTCTTTATCAAAGCTCTAAAGCAGGTTTTAAAACACTCAGCCAAACTCAGAAAATCCTGAAATCTGGTCAGAAAATTCAAAGACAACGTTTACCACATCAGTCCAAATCCCTGTTTGATCTGAATCTGACTGAAGAACAGCAAATGACCTGCGAGGCGATGCAACAGTTTGCCAGCGAAGTCCTTTATCCTTTGGCACATGATGCAGATCATCATGAAATCTTCCCAGAGGAACTCTGGCAATATTCAACTGATCTGGGTCTTAATTTTTATGCGCTGCCTGAAGCTCTAGGTGGCGTTGCTGCAGAACAGAATATCGTCAGCAATGTCCTGATGGCTCAACAGTTGGCTCAAGGCGATTTCAGTCTGACCGCTGGACTGCTTTCTACCTTTAGTGTGATTAATGCGATTACCCGTTGGGGTTCAGAACAGGTTCAGACTGAGTATTTGACTGGATTCGCTGATGATCCTCATCTTAAAGCTACCTTCGCAGTACAGGAAGTAACAGCTGCCTTTAATCCTTATCAGTTAAAAACTCAAGCAACGTCGAATGGAGATAACTATTTAATTAATGGTGAAAAAACCTTAGTGATGCTCGGAGAAACTGCTGATATCTATCTGGTCAGTGCAGATCTGAATGGCAAAACCGAAGTATTTATTGTGCAACGCAATAATACTATTACTGCACAAAAATCTCCGGCTATGGGTCTGAAAGCCACTCAAACCATGAATCTCAAATTTAATAACACACCGGCACAACGCCTGGGAGATGACGATTTTGATTACACCGCTTTTATTGATCTGGGTAACTTGATGTGGTGTGCCATGGCGGTCGGTACCTGTGAAGCGGTTAAAAAATACTGTGTGCAATATGCCAATGAACGCACAGCCTTTGGTGAACCAATTTCCCATCGGCAAAGTGTAGCTTTTATGATTGCAGATATGGCGATTGAAATTGATGCTATGCAAATGCTGATCCTGAATGCCGCCAGTCTGGCAGAATCCGGACAGGATTTTCATCGTGAAGCTTATCTGGCCCGTCTGCTCTGTGCAGAAAAATCCATGAAAATTGGCACAGATGGCGTGCAGATCCTCGGCGGATATGGCTTCACCAAGGAACATCCGGTAGAACGCTGGTATCGGGACTTAAGAGCAACAGCAATCGTACATTCTGGCCTTCATGCCTGAGCAAAGAATAAGGAAAAAAATAGATGAACTTGCAAAATCCTAAAAAATTCAAATTGCTGATTGATCAGGCACATGAAGTTGCTCTAAATGTACTCCGCCCTATTTCACGCAAATATGACAAAGCTGAACATGCTTATCCGAAAGAGTTAAATATGCTCGCTTCTGTCATCGACGGCATGAACCAAGGCAGCGAAGGCATGAATGCGGGAGTTGCGGTCAATAAACGCGGTGATAACGATGAAAGTAATAAAAATGGCGTCAATATGTCCACTGCACTTAGTATTGTCGAAATGTGTTATGGCGATACCGGACTACTTTTATCAATGCCGCGTCAAGGTCTAGGAAATTCAGCCATTGCTGCTGTTGCTAATGATGAACAGTTACAACGCTTTCATGGCATCTGGGCAGCGATGGCAATCACTGAACCAGGCTGTGGTTCCGATTCAGCTGCCATTCGTACCACTGCCATTAAAGATGGTGATGATTATATTCTGAACGGAGAGAAAATCTTTATCACCTCTGGCGAACGTGCAGATGCGGTTGTCGTCTGGGCGACTTTAGATAAAAAACTTGGCCGTGCTGCGATAAAGTCCTTTGTCGTACGCAAAGGTACGCCTGGCATGAAAATCGAGCGTCTGGAACATAAGCTAGGCATTAAAGCCTCGGATACGGCTACAATTAGTTTTATCGATTGTCGTATACCTGCTGCTAATTTGCTTGGACATGCCGAAATTGATGTGGCTAAAGGTTTTGCGGGTGTCATGGAAACTTTTGATAATACCCGTCCACTCGTTGCAGCAATGGCAATTGGTTGCTCTAAAGCTTCCTTAGAAAGAATCAAGGAGATTTTTAAGGATCAGCTAGATTCTGAATACCATACACCTTACTTACAAACATCGAATATTGCAGCGCAGATTTATCGCATGGAAGCCGAATGGGAATCTGCCCGTTTATTAATGTTGAAAGCTGCGTGGATGGCGGATAATCGTAAGCCTAATTCCCGTGAAGCTTCTATTGCTAAAGCCAAGGCGGGTCGTATTGCGAATGAAATCACTTTGAAGTGCGTCGAATTAGCAGCATCTATAGGCTATAACGAGACTGAACTTTTAGAAAAATGGGCACGTGATTCCAAGATTCTAGATATTTTTGAAGGAACTCAACAGATTCAGCAACTCATTATTGCTCGACGTGAACTAGGTAAATCTTCAAGTGAATTAAAATAATCAAAAACTGGAAATACTGCTTTATTAAAGAACGAATCATCAAAAAGGATGGATTTTTTATGGTTTTCGGACTATAAAATTTCCATCCTTTTTTATGTCATAATCTATGTATTTTATTCGTCCTATACAACCTCAAGATAATGCTCAAATTGCCAAAATTATTCGTGAAGTTTCCGTAGAATTCGGGCTTGCAGCAGAGTCCGGCTTTGCTGTCGGTGATTCAATTCTGGATAATCTGTATGAAGTATATCAACAGCCAAAAGCGGCTTATTGGGTCATTGCCGATGAGCAGGATCAAGTGTTTGGCGGTGGAGGTATTGCGCCATTAGAGGGTGATCAGAGTATTCTAGAAATACAGAAAATGTATTTCTTACCTATTATTCGTCGTTATGGATTTGCGAAACAGATTTTAAATCTGGCTTTTGACTTCGCTCATGAGCAGAGCTTTAAACGAATCTATCTTGAAACTACTGCAAGTCTTTGGCAGGCAGTAAAGCTTTACGAAAAATTAGGTTTTGAACATCTGGATCATCCCGAAGGCAATACAGGTCATAGTGCAGCTTGTGAAATCTGGATGCTAAAAACTTTAGACTAAACTTTCTTGTGCATTCAGATACAAACACTTTAAAGAAAAAGCCAGAAATAAAAATTCGACTGCTAACTGGCTTTTCTTTAAGCAATTCTTCATAAAAAATTCATTATTCAACAAAATCTAATTTGTCTTTGTAAACAAATCATCTAATTTCTTGACGATTTTAATACATCTTCCTAAGATCAATCTAATTTTAAAAATACAGGGAAGCTGAAAGTTGTTGGGCAAATTTTCTGGCAAAAACTATTCGTTATTAAAGGTCTTAAATCCTACTACTTTAAAAATTGGGATGCTTGGCTTTAGTACAATATTAATAAGTGCTTGCTCTTCACTAGGAGGTAACTCCTTAGAAAAACGCTCTGCTAAACTGTCTCAAGGAATTCAGACTGCATATGCTGTGCCTGCGACAACTGCTACTCGCGTTTCACCTTTAATTATTCAGAATGCAGAAAGACATAGTATAGATCCCTTGCTAGTAGCAGCCGTGATTCGACAGGAATCTACCTATCGCAGTCAGGTCGCTTCACCTGCAGGTGCAGTGGGTCTTATGCAAATTGTTCCGCGTTATTGGCAATCTACCTGTGGACCTGATTTATTTAATGAAGCAGTCAATATTGGATGTGGGAGTTATATTCTGTCACGTTATCAGGAATCTAGCGGTAGCCTAGAAAAAGCACTGGGCTATTATAATGTAGGCCCTACTGCCTATGAGAAAGATCGGAAAATGCGTAAACAAGGCAAAAAATATGCAAAAGAGGTTTTAACGCACCAGAAGCAACTTAAAAAATCAATGTAATTAGAATGTACTAATAATTAAGTAAATGCATTCCAGAAATATTAATACATAAATAAAACGGCTTAAATTAAATTTAAGCCATTTTTATCTTGTCTTATTAAACCCCACGCATAAAAAAAGCCCCCTGC
>NZ_JWHB01000028.1:0-45859 GCF_000804305.1 Acinetobacter sp. YZS-X1-1
TAGCTAATCACTATGAGGGATAAGATACAAGCTAGTACACCTAATGAGGTTCCACAACTCTGTTGCTAGCTCATTAGTCTCCCTCATCCAACGCCATTCTGTTTCTTTAAGATGATAATCAAAATACTCTTTTGATATACCGTTGAACTTTGCTAGTCTTCTTTTACAAAAATTCCAGAATGATTCTATTCCATTTATATGACATTGTCCTCTGGCAAATTCATTCGCTCCATGATTTACTCTAAAATGCTTTGAGTAACCAACATCTACCAAACCATTGTATCCACGCCAACCATCACTATAAATTACACTTTCAAGTGCAACTTTACCTAAGATAACTTGTTGTAATGTAGTCTTTTTACAATCAGGGACTATTTCTGTACTCGACCATTCCTTTCAAATATTCCAAATACAGGTTGTTTTAAAGTACCTCGACCTCGCTTCAACTTCCCATGAAAACCACGTTGTCTTTTTGCTCCAAAATAGCTCTCATCAACTTTAATAGAACCTACAAACTTTGCTCTTAAATCTGTCTGATGATCGTAGATTGCTTCTCTAAAAAGCATGTACCAATAGTTGATGGTCTTACGGTTCAAGTTAAGCAATAAGGCTGTTTTAGAAGCAGGAATATCAATGCAAAAGCACTGAATAATTTTTTTAATCTTATAGTTACTTAATTTGCTGTTTTCTATCATGATTCTGGACTAACATATCTATTCTGCTAGTCTAGAGCCTATTTTAAAATTAAAGGTTATTGCTCAAATCGACTTGAGTGTTCATTGGCTTATCTTGAGCATGCTTTCCCCAATTAAACTTCTGTGTACAGATGCCCAATCCAACAATAAACAGAGCAAGTAAACTGGTGTACGTCACTTCTTTGAAGTAGGTGCCTTCCACAAGCATGGTAATGAGCGCGCCAATAATAAATGCGATGGCAAGATAAGTGAGCCAAGGGAATAACCACATTTTAAAGTCAATCACTTGTCCTTCAGCTTCTAATTTTTTACGCATACGTAATTGTGAGAAGGCAATAGTCAAGTAGACATACAACGCTGCTGTACCTGTTGCTAACATGAAGATGTCATAGACATTCATACTTTCAGTAGCGGTAAGGTACGTCGCCACCAGAGCAAATAATGACGAGACCAGAACGCCCATCCATGGACTACCATTACGGTTGATTGAGCCGAAGCTTTTCGGTGCATCGCCACGTTTGGACAGTGAAAATAACATCCGTGAACAGGTATAAAGTGCCGAGTTAAAGCAGCTACATACCGAGGTCAGTACTACAAAATTTACAATGTGTTTTGCTTCTGGAATGCCAAGTGCTGACAAAGTCACACTATAGGTTCCCCACGTTGGATCTTTTAATAGTGGATTGTTATGTGGAATTAAGCATACGGTAATAAACATTGAACCGACATAGAACAACATAATTCGCCAAACCACAGAGTTAGACGCTTTACGGATTTCACGGGCAGGATTTTCTGATTCTGCCGCCGCAACCGTAACAATTTCAGCACCGATATAGGCAAACATAACCCCAAGTAAGGCGGTGATCACTGCCGAGAAACCGTTCGGCATGAAGCTGTCCGCAGTTAAATGCGTGATTCCTGATGCACTTGCTTGACCCCAAGGCCATAAATGCATGATAGCCAAGCTACCAATCACTAAGAAAATCATAATCGCGATTACTTTGATGAGTGCAAACCAAAACTCAAATTCACCATAGTTTTTAACATTTTGTAAGTTAACCAAAACTAAGGACACAATTACGACCAGCATGTAACCCCAGATCGGGATAAAGGGAAACCAACTGTTGAGAATTTTACCTGCGACATACGCTTCCCAACCCATCAGCAAAGCCCAAGAACACCAATACAACCAGCCAATGGTAAAACCAGCCCAACGGCCAATAGCACGATCTGCATAGGTTGAAAATGACCCACTGTCTGGATTGAGAACAGCCATTTCACCTAGCATGCGCATGATTAACAGAATGAGTAATCCACCAAACGCATAGGCCAAAACTGCAGCAGGGCCTGCCGAATAGATAACATTTCCCGAGCCGATGAACAGTGAACCACCAATGACACCCGCAATCGAGATCATGGTGAGATGACGCGACTTAAGTCCATTTTTTAAGCCTTGAGATGCATGCGGCACAGCGCTTTGTTTAGGTGCTTCCATATAATTTTCCTTAATCTTAAGGAAGTAGTTTCAAAATGGGCAAAGCCTTTTTCGGACTACTCATCCTTTAAAACTGTAACCGAATGATCAGAGGCTTTATCATTATTAAGGCAAAAATGAATAAATCTGATATTCCTGGCAAAGCGTGAAAAATCACACTTTGGCTACAAAACGGTTACATGTTGTTTATGTATGCACCTAATCTCTCTTTTTTGTTCTCAGTAAACGAGAGCCATTTTTTAGCATTTGGAAGGAGCCAATTGCAGCTAAAATGTGAAAAGCTGGGGAGCCAATGTTTACTCTCATCTCAATAATTTATAGAATGAAGCAGCAAAACTCAGCTTTGTAACTGCGGCTTTAGTCGCAAGTCGAAGGGTTGTAAGAAAACTTAAGTATCTAATTTATAAAAATAATCAACTCAGCGTACGAACTCCTGCATTTCGCAGACATTTGAGTAACACACCAAAAGCCACCAATATTTCCTGTTCACGGACACAGGCAAAGCCTAATAGTAGTCCTTTCTGCCGTGTTGAATAATGCTTGGTATAGTATTGTGACAGCGCTCGAACTTTTACGCCTTGATCAAGTGCATTGCTGGCAATCAACACATCATCCATGTTGCTCGGCAGCTTTAAAATCAAATGTAAACCAGCAGCTGTATTGTATTCATGCAGGAAGTCTGCCCCAAGATGACGTGTAATCAGATCGATTAAAAAGGCGTGACGCTTGCTATAGAGTAAACGCATACGACGAATATGTGCTTCATAATGGCCCTCACGGATAAACTCTGCCAAGACTTTTTGATCCAGTAAATGCCCACCTCGATACAACTCCGATGCCACAATACGCAGTGGTGAAAATAACTTTTTAGGGACCACCAAATAGCCAATCCGCAAAGCAGGATAGATGGTTTTACTGAAGGTTCCCATATAAATGACAGGTGCATCAGGTTCCAAACCTTGCAAAGAAGGGAAGGGCTGACCCGAGAAGCGGAACTCACTGTCATAGTCATCTTCCACAATCCAGCTTTTATGCTGGCGTGCGATGGCAATTAGTTGTTTACGTCGTTCTAAACTTAAGTGCGAGCCTAAAGGGTATTGATGTGAAGGCGTCACAAAAATCAGTTTAGGCGGGGTTTTTGGGTCTAGGTCAGGAATAATGCCTTCTTGATCGACAGGTAAGGAGCGTAGATTCACGCCATTAATGCGTAAAATATTACGTGCTCCCCAATAAGCAGGATCTTCAATCCAAACTTCATCGCCTGGGTCACTTAAGGTCCGTGAAACCAAATCGATCGCCTGATGTGTCCCTTCGGTAATAATGATTTGGTCTGCATCGCATTGCACCGAACGCGCAATTTTGAGGTATTCCGCTAGTTCTTGGCGCAGCTCTAAACAACCGCCTGCATTGCTATAAATAAGACTATTAATTTCAGGTTCACGGCTGAGGCGGGTCTGAATACGGCTAAAAATATGGTGTGGAAATTCTGTGACATCAGGTGCCCCGGGCACAAACGCACCCCATTGATAAGGCGATGCAGCTGAATAGCCGATGAGATAGGAACCTCGCTGCGACAAATTATAATTTTGCTGGGTCTTTTTTTCTTGAGCTTGATTATTGGTATTTTCAGCTTTTACCAAAAAGGATTCAGGCAGTTTTTCAGCCACCCACGTGCCTTGGCCTGTACGTGCTTGAACATAGCCTTGCGCTTGTAATTGTTCGTACGCACTGAGTACGGTATTGCGTGAGACTTTAATTTCTTTGGCTAAGTCACGTGATGCAGGTAAGCGGGTTCTGGGTGCGAGTACACTGTCAATAATGGCGTTGCGTAGGCAGCGAAACAACCGCAATTGTAGGGTTCCGTCAATATCTTGCTGTAATCGTTGCAGTAAATAATCTCCAAGCAAGCTACGCAATTGGCTCTCTCCTACAATATTTAAATGGCTTTTCGTGAGCGATTACCATAAATGCAAAATTATCTCGTCAGGCAGCCGTTGTAAAGCATTTCGCTTGTAGACGTTGGAAGCAAATAAATGCCCGCGACTAAGGGGCTGGAAATATACACAAGTCGCATCCAAAGCAAAAGTTTTTTTAGATGATTTACATAATCGAATACAACGGCTTGAAAATACAATTAGAAAAGCCTAAAGAAGGACATAAATGTTTTCTAGGTTAGCCTAGTCATTTGCTGAATTTTGGGCTTCTTTAGCATTTTGGGTGATTCGATTGAATACCGTAATGGCCCTCTTGAATAAGTATGCTTTTTAAAAATTTATATTTTTTAAATTATTAATTTTTAATAAATAAATATTTATTGTGGAGAATAATTATAAAGGGGGCGGGTGAATTGGCTCCATCTATCTGATGAAAAGTGGCTCTCGTCTAGTGCCAATAAAAGCGCAAAATGCAATAAACCCTACGTCCTTTGTATATCAGCAAAAAGCATGATCGGGACGCTGAAATTTTATAAATGTATGAATCAAGAATGAGGATACAAAATGGACAGTAAACACTCTGCACTGAACGCACGTAAACTAAAAGCGACTCCTCGTGGCGTTGGTGTCATGTGTCAATGGTATGCGGAGAAAGCAGAAAATTCCACCATTTGGGATGCTGAAGGGAATCAATATACTGACTTCGCGGGGGGTATTGCAGTACTGAACACAGGTCACCGTCATCCTAAAATTATTGCTGCTGTTACTGAACAATTGACTAAATTCACCCATACAGCGTACCAAGTTGTACCGTATGAAAGCTATGTTTCTTTAGCTGAACGTATTAATGCACGTGCACCAATTGCTGGTGAAGCGAAAACAACATTTTTCTCTACTGGTGCTGAAGCTGTAGAAAATGCAGTGAAAATTGCACGTTCTTACACAGGTCGTCACGGTATTGTGACTTTTGGTAACGGTTTCCACGGTCGTTCATTTATGACTATGGCAATGACGGGTAAAACTGCACCGTACAAACGTGACTTTGGTGTGATGCCTTCAGGTGTTTTCCATGCGCGCTACCCAGTAGAGTCAAAAGGCATTACTGTAGATGTTGCAATTGAAAGCATTGAAGACATTTTCGCAGAAGATATTGCGGCACATGATGTAGCAGCTATTGTGCTTGAACCTGTTCAAGGTGAAGGCGGTTTCAACGTTGTTCCTGCTGAATTCTTAAAGCGTTTACGTGCTTTGTGTGACCAACATGGTATTTTGATTATTGCAGATGAAGTACAGACAGGCTTTGCCCGTACTGGTAAGTTGTTTGCCATGGATCATTATGAAACCAAAGCCGATTTAATCACGATGGCGAAAAGTCTTGGTGGTGGTTTCCCAATCTCTGGCGTGGTTGGTCGTGCTAAAGTGATGGATGCACCAAACCCAGGTGGTCTAGGTGGTACTTATGCAGGTAACCCAGTGGCTGTGGCTTCTGCACATGCGGTACTGGACGTGATTGAAGAAGAAGGTCTTTGTGAACGTGCAAATGTATTGGGCGCAGAGTTGGTTGAAGTTCTAAACGAACTCAAACAATCTTCTTCTATTGTTCAAGATATTCGTGCTTTAGGCTCAATGGTTGCTGTTGAATTGGAAACGGCAGATCAAGCGAAAGCGATTCAAAACTATGCAATGCAAAATGGCTTGCTTATTTTGACCTGTGGTCGTTATGGTAATGTGATCCGTTTCTTATATCCTTTAACGATTCCTGCAGAACAATTCCGTGCTGGCTTAAACATTTTAAAACAAGGTTTTGCACTTTCTGCAGCAGCATAATTGAAGAGTAATGACTATGCTTCAAGCGCAATATAAAGATTTATTACAGCATCCAGATATTCGTTTTGATATGCCCGAAAATGGCGGTTACATCGAAGTCAAAGATGCCGCAACACTTGACACTTTGGCATGGGTGAAATCCCATGACCGCGCGTCAGTTGAGCAGGTGATTGCTCGTTCTCAAAAGGCACAAACTGCGTGGAAAGCGCAAACAGCGCTACAACGTGCTGATGTGCTTTGGGCTTGGTTTGATTTGATGCAGGAAAATAAAGAGTCATTGGCTCAAATTTTGACTGCTGAACAAGGTAAGCCTTTAGCAGAAGCACGTGGTGAAATTGGCTATGCTGCTTCATTTATTCGTTGGTTTGCAGAACAAGCACGTCGTATCGATGGTGATGTTTTAACACCAACACTGCCGAACCAGCGTTTGCTGGTAATCAAACAGGCGATTGGGGTTACGGCCGCAATTACGCCGTGGAACTTCCCCGCAGCAATGATCACACGTAAGGCCGCACCTGCCATTGCCGCAGGGTGCTCGATGATTGTGAAACCTGCTGAGCAAACGCCTTTAACGGCTTATGCTTTGGAAGTATTAGCGCTACGTGCAGGTTTGCCACAAGATGTGTTATTACACATCAGTGGTGATTCAAGCGAAGTGGGTAAAACATTGTGTGAAAGCGACACTGTGAAGAAGTTAAGCTTCACGGGTTCAACGCAAGTTGGCCGTATCTTAATGCAACAATGTGCGCCAACCATCAAAAAACTGTCTTTAGAGTTGGGCGGTAATGCACCTGTGTTGGTGTTTGACGATGCTAATCTTGAGCAAGCAGTACAAGGCATTATGGCCAGCAAATTCCGCAATAGCGGACAGACCTGTGTATGTGCTAACCGTATTTATGTGCAAGACGGTATTTATGATGCATTGGTTGAAAAGTTGACAGTTGCTGTTGCGAATTTAAAAGTCGGTGATGGCCGAGTTGAGACTTCAACTCAAGGCCCGCTGATTGATGAAGCTGCGATTGAAAAAGTACAGTCGCATATTGCCGATGCCATCAGTAAAGGTGCGCAGGTTAAAATTGGCGGTCAACGCTCAAGCCTAGGCGGTACTTTCTTTGAACCGACACTTTTAACAGAAGTGACACAAGAGATGAAAGTGGCGAAAGAGGAAACCTTTGGCCCATTGGCACCGCTGTTCCGTTTTAAAACGGAAGAAGAAGCGATTCAAATGGCGAATGACACTGAATTTGGTCTGGCAACCTACCTATTTACCCAAAACACAGCACGTCAGTGGCGTGTTGGTGAGGCGCTTGAGTACGGTATGGTCGGCATCAACACAGGTGCGATTTCAAATGAAGTAGCTCCCTTTGGTGGTGTGAAGCAGTCTGGCTTAGGTCGTGAAGGCTCTAAATTTGGTATCGATGAATATCTCGAAATGAAATATTTGTGTGTGGACTTATCTGTATAAGTCAGTCCAGTAACCATCAGTTAAAGAAATCAGTCTTGCCCATTCAAGGCTGATTTTTTTATGGGCGTATAAGGGGAGAGTCGATTTATTTTAAAATATTGTAAGGTCTAACAATGATCTGAAGTTATCTCTTGTTTCTACGAGAAATGATGTTTGATTTCAATTGCTCAACTATTCAATCGAAGGCTAGCCATAGGATACTTTCATACTGAATATCCTGTTTATATTTTAAGAGAAAATTCTATTTTTAGACCCTTTTATTTTTTAGAGGGATTACCAATGTTCTAATCCCATGAGGTTGAGATCAGAAATTTTTCCACCTAAAGAAAGATATATAAGAATTAAAAATATCAGTATGACTAAAACATATGCTCCCCGATGGTGTAGTATTTTTATCCTGCCATTTTCCTTATTTTCCTTGTAATTAAAAAAATAAATAATCTGTAAATATATTGCTATTAGAAAAGAAAGGTAAAAAAATGAATCAGAATAATTAGTGCAATAGAAAACATTGGTAGCCTTTACATAAAAAATAAGGATTTTTAACTCCAAATTTACTTAAATTTTTGTAAAAAAATTACATTATAGAGAGTATTTATTGTCTAGATGTAAATAAGAATTATCTATTTTTTTATTAATAATTTATAGACCTCATTCATAACTCATTTTTACGAAACCTAAATTGTAAACGCTAGCAGTTAAATTGAATCTCAAACCGAGTCTTTTCACTCTATGCCAATCTCGGTTATTCTTTTATGGATTTCTCGATTATACATTTTTAGTTCAGGATCCAATTTACAGTGTCTTTTGACTTTGAAGGCAATAGGCTAGATATACACAGTATAAATTTCCCTGATTACCTTTATTGACTTTACACTTTATAGGTAGAAAGCAAAATACTGGTTTCAGTGTTATAAATGCCTGAAATATTTCGAATTCTTTCTAAAATCCGATCAAAATTTTCTAAGCTGTCAGACTTCAATTCGACCAATAAATCCCACTTGCCATTGGTACTATGCAAGGTATGCACAGCAGGGTCGATTCTGAGCTCTTTGACCACTCCACTGGTCTTGGTGCCTTCCACCATAATATTCATCCAAGCACGGATACTATTTTTCTCAGCACCCGGTTTAATCCGTACGGTATAGCCTGTAATCAAACCACTGGTTTCCAGATATTCAATACGCTTTTGCACGGTATTTCGAGAGATATGGAGCTTGTTCGCAATCTCGGTAATCGAGATACGGGCATTGTCTTGTAGTAAGCCGAGAATTTGACTGTCCGTATCGTTCATTTTGATTTTTCCTGTTATCAATTTGATGAAATTTATTTCATTTTAATCAAATTTACAACTTTTTGGGCGCAATTTGATTTTTCATACTATGCGTATTGAGAAGCACTCTAGTGAGCGTTACATCGAGCTGAGGCGATGTGTTCTACAGGAGGTGTCTCATATCTATTTAATGGATTTGATTCAGCAAATTTTAAAGGGAAATATCATGTCTTTGTCATATGAAATGGACAATAGTGGCGCTTGGCAGACCTATCTTGCACAGATTAACCGTGTTGCGCCATATCTGGAAGACGACTTAATTCCATTCATCAACACTTTAAAGCGTCCAAAGCGCGCTTTGATTGTTGATGTGCCAATTGTGATGGACGATGGTTCAATTCAGCACTTCGAAGGCTATCGTGTACAGCACAATTTGTCACGTGGACCTGGTAAAGGCGGTATTCGTTACCATCCAGATGTTGAACTCAACGAAGTCATGGCACTCTCAGCGTGGATGACAATTAAAACTGCGGTTTTAAACTTACCGTATGGCGGTGCTAAAGGTGGTATCCGTGTAGACCCTCGCAAGTTGTCTCCACGAGAACTTGAACGTCTGACTCGTCGTTTTACCAGCGAAATTAGCCCAATCATCGGCCCACAAACCGATATTCCTGCTCCAGATGTAGGCACCAATGCAGACATTATGGGTTGGATGATGGACACCTATTCAAGCATTAAAGGTCATACCGTAACAGGTGTAGTAACAGGTAAGCCTGTGCACTTAGGTGGCTCTTTAGGTCGTGTCCGTGCGACGGGCCGTGGTGTGTTTGTGACAGGTTTAGAAGTGGCTAAGAAAATCAATCTTGCACTTGAAGGTAGCCGTGTAGCGATCCAAGGTTTCGGTAACGTGGGTAGTGAGGCTGCATACTTATTCTACAAAGCCAATGCGAAAGTGGTGTGTGTACAAGACCACACAGGTACGATCTTTAACGCAGAAGGCATGAATGTTAAGCAGTTACAGGACTATGTTGCGATTCATAAAGGTGTAGCAGGTTTCCCTGATGCCACTTTAATTGAAGACGAAGCATTCTGGACAGTGGACATGGATATTTTAATTCCTGCTGCTTTAGAAGGTCAGATTACCGCTGAACGTGCGCAGCACTTAACTGCGAAATTGGTCTTGGAAGGTGCGAACGGTCCAACCTATCCAGATGCAGAAGACATTCTGTTAGAGCGTCAAATCACGATAGTCCCGGATGTACTGTGTAACGCAGGCGGTGTAACTGTGAGTTACTTCGAATGGGTTCAAGACATGGCGAGCTATTTCTGGACAGAAGAAGAGATCAATCAGCGTTTAGACAAACTTATGGTGTCAGCAGTTGAAGACGTTTGGTTCACTTCGAGCGAAAAGCAGTGCAGCCTTCGTACAGCGGCATACATCTTGGCATGTCAACGTATCTTAAAAGCACGTAAAGAACGAGGAATTTTCCCAGGTTAAGGGGGAGTTTCGTGCCCTTCGGGGCACATTCAAGACAGAACAACATCAGATTTATTAAGGAAGAACAAACCATGAACCAGAATAGTCAACCTACTCGCCAAGATTTTAATCAGTATATGGTGCCAGTTTTTGCACCCGCTCAGTTTATTCCTGTGCGTGGCGAAGGTTCTCGTTTGTGGGATCAGCAAGGTAAAGAATATATTGATTTTGCAGGTGGTATTGCGGTCAATGCACTTGGGCATGCTCACCCTGTGGCGGTTAATGCTTTGGTTGAGCAAGGTCAAAAGCTCTGGCACATTGGCAATGGTTATACCAACGAACCCGTACTGGCACTTGCAAAACAATTGGTCGATAACACCTTTGCAGATAAAGTGTTCTTCTGTAACTCTGGTGCAGAAGCCAATGAAGCGGCTTTGAAACTTGCGCGCAAAGTGGGTCTACTTTCAGGCTCGGCGCGCAAAAATAAAATTATTGCATTCAAAAATGCTTTCCACGGTCGTACTTTATTTACGGTTACAGCTGGTGGTCAACCGAAATATTCACAAGACTTTGCACCGCTTCCAGAAGGTATTCAGCACTTACCATTCAATGACTTAGATGCAGTACGTGAAGCAATTGATGCAGACACTTGTGCAGTGATTGTTGAACCAATTCAAGGTGAAGGTGGTGTAATTACCGCAAATCCTGAATTCTTAAAAGGCTTACGTGAACTGTGTGACCAGCATGGTGCTGTACTGATTTTTGATGAAGTGCAAACAGGTGTGGGTCGTACAGGTGTTCTATATGCCTATATGAACACTGATGTGACTCCAGACATTTTAACCACAGCCAAAGCTCTCGGCGGTGGTTTCCCAATTGGTGCGATGATCACAACTGACAAATATGCCAACATGTTTGTGGTGGGTGACCATGGTACGACTTATGGCGGTAACCCCTTGGCATCTGCCGTAGCAAATGCTGTATTTGGTTTGATCAATACCCCAGAAGTGTTGAATGGTGTACGTACACGTGCGCAAATTTTTGCTGACGGCTTAAACCAGTTAAATGCACGCTATGGCTTATTTGAAGAAGTTCGTGGTCAAGGTTTATTAATTGGCTGTGTACTGAAAGCTGAATATGCAGGCAAAGCTAAAGACATCGTGACTTTGGCGGGTGAAGAAGGCTTATTGGCGCTGGTTGCAGGTCCAAACGTCGTTCGTTTTACACCATCATTAATTATTCCAGAAGCAGATATCGAAGCAGGTTTACAACGCTTTGAACGTGCGCTCGCGCGCTTTGCTGGCGCGTGATAGGCCACTGGTTATGATGATTGTTAGACATGCAGAGCATCGAGATTTAGATGATATCTACATTCTGGCGGGGAAGTCTGGCATTGGCCTGACTTCTTTACCCCAAAATAAAGAAATCTTATCGGCTCGTATTGCACGCACGCAAAAGACCTTAGCGGGTCAGGCAACACCGAGTGAACAGGGCTATTTATTTGTTTTAGAAGATACCTTGTTACAACGTGTGGTTGGCGTCAGTGCAATTGAAGTTTCAGTGGGTTTAACTGAGCCTTTTTATAACTACCATGTGGGCAAACAAGTCCATGCCTCACAAACTCTGAATGTTTATAAAACCTTAAATACGCTGTTTTTAAGCAATGACCATACTGGTTGTAGCGAACTCTGCACTCTGTTTTTAGACCCAGAGTACCGCAAAGACCAAAATGGAAAACTGCTGTCGAAGATCCGTTTTCTGTTTATCGCTGCTTTTAAACAGGCTTTTCAAAATAAGCTGATTGCGGAAATGCGTGGTTATTCCGATGAAAATGGTCGTTCGCCATTTTGGGATGCCTTAGGCCATCACTTTTTCAATATGGATTTCTCGACTGCGGATTACCTCAGTGGTATAGGGCAAAAAGTCTTTATTGCGGAGTTGATGCCACGTTTTCCTGTGTATATCGACTTGCTGCCGATGGCTGCGCAACAAGTAATTGCACAGGTGCATCCGCAGACGGTTCCAGCCTCTCGTGTGTTGGAGTCAGAAGGGCTGTGTTACCAAGGTTATGTCGATATTTTTGATGCAGGCCCGACACTTGAAGCCGAAGTCAGTAGCCTGCGTGCTGTCAAAGACAGTCACACTTGTGCAGTGAAAATCGTCGATAGCGTTCCAGATGATGCAGGGCGTTATTTGGTGGCAAATGATCGCTATCAAGACTATCGCGCGATTTTGATTCAGCATGCGGCTGAGTCAGACAGTTTAAGTTTAACGGTAGAACAAGCGCATGCCCTTGGTGTGCAAGCAGGGCAAAGCATTCGTATGTTGCCTTTAGATAAGATGGAGCAAAAATAATGTCACAAGGGAATCTATATATAAACGGGACATGGTCTCCAGCGCAAGGTGCGGCATGGTACAAACTCGATCCTGTTACGCAAGAAACAATTTGGCACGGTGCAGAAGCGACAGCTGAGCAAGTTGAACAAGCTTGTCAGTCTGCACGTGCTGCCTTTGCTGCTTGGGCACGTCGCCCTTTAGCTGAGCGTCTTGAAATTATTCAACGATTTGCCAGCTTGTTAGAACAAAACAAACAACAGCTTGCAACGATTATTAGTCGTGAAACCAGTAAGCCGATTTGGGAAACGTTGACTGAGGTTCAGTCGATGATTGGTAAGGTAGCGATTTCAGTGCGTGCTTATCACGAACGTACAGGTGAAAGTCTGACGGCAATGCCAGATGGTGCAGCGTCCTTACGTCACCGTCCGCATGGTGTGTTGGCTGTATTTGGCCCGTATAACTTCCCCGGTCACTTACCCAATGGTCACATCGTCCCTGCGCTGATTGCAGGCAACACTTTGGTCTTTAAACCAAGTGAATTGACGCCGTGGACTGCGGAAGAAACAGTCAAATTATGGCAAGAAGCGGGTTTACCTGCGGGTGTATTGAACTTGGTGCAAGGTGGCCGTAGCACAGGTGAGGCACTTGCACAATCGCATGAAATTGATGGTTTGTTATTCACAGGCAGTGCCAATACAGGTTATCACCTGCATAAACAATTGGCTGGTGCTCCAGAAAAAATTCTCGCTTTAGAAATGGGCGGTAATAACGCATTAATTATCGACGAGATTACCGACATTGATGCGGTGGTGAATTTAACCGTCCAATCTGCCTTTATTTCAGCAGGTCAGCGTTGTACCTGTGCACGCCGTTTAATCATTAAAAATGGCGCTGTAGGCGATGCCTTCATTCAACGTTTAGTTGAAGTCAGCCGTAACTTGGTGGTGGGTCAGTGGGATGCTCAGCCACAACCGTTTATGGGTGGTGTGATTTCATTGCATGCTGCGCAGCAAATTTTACAAGCACAACAACGCCTGATTGATTTAGGAGCGCAAGTTCTGCTCCCTGTGACTCAAGCGGATGCCAACAGTAGCTTGTTAAGTCCAGGTCTTTTAGATGTGACTCATGTGAGTGACGTACCTGACGAAGAATATTTTGGTCCATTGAGCTGTATCTATCGTTATGACCATTTCGATGAGGCTTTGGCACTAGCAAATGGCACTCGTTTTGGATTGTCGGTGGGTCTAGTTTCACCTGACCGTGCGCTGTTTGATCGTTTATTGATTGAAGCACGTGCAGGCATTGTGAACTGGAACAAACCATTAACAGGCGCATCAAGTGCTGCACCCTTTGGTGGTGTAGGTGCATCAGGAAACCATCGTGCCAGTGCTTTCTATGCCGCAGATTACTGCGCATGGCCAATGGCATCACTGGAAAGTCAGCAGGTAAGCCTACCTGAAAAATTATCGCCAGGCATTGTGCTGTAAGTCGACAAAAAGGGAGTTTAGAAATGTCAGGCTATGAAATTAATTTTGATGGTTTAGTCGGTCCAACACACCATTATGCGGGATTGTCATTCGGAAACGAGGCATCCACCAAAAACCAAAATAATATTTCCAACCCGAAGTTGGCTGCCAAGCAAGGTCTGTTAAAGATGAAAGCTTTGGCTGACATGGGTTTAAAGCAGGGTGTATTTGCACCGCAAGAACGCCCCCATGTCCCGACTCTACGAAAATTAGGTTTCCGTGAGGATGATCACAGTGTGATTGAACAAGCGATGCGTACTTCGCCTGCATTGTTATCCGCGTTGAGTTCTGCATCGTGCATGTGGACTGCCAATGCGGCAACGGTTTCACCGTCGGCGGACAGTGCAGATGGTCGTGTGCATTTTACTGCGGCGAATTTAAACAACAAATTCCACCGTTCGATTGAACATGACACCACATCGCGTGTTATGGCGGCGATGTTTAACGATGAACGTCACTTTGCCCATCACGAAGCTTTACCGCCAGTGGCATTGTTCGGTGATGAAGGCGCGGCGAATCATAACCGTTTAGGCGGTGCTTATGATCAAGCCAGCGTGCAAGTGTTTGTCTATGGTCAGCAGTTCCTCGGTGGAGGTATTGGACCGAAACACTATCCTGCGCGTCAATCTCTTGAGGCGAGTGAAGCAGTAGCACGTTTGCACCAGCTCAAAGCAGAACAAACGGTATTTATACAGCAGCATCCCGATGTGATTGACCAAGGCGTCTTCCACAACGACGTGATTGCGGTGAGTAACCAGAACGTCTTGTTCCACCATCAGCATGCATTTTTGAATCAGTCTAAAGCGTTGTCAGAAATTCGCGAAAAAATGGCATGCTTGGGTCACGAATTCGTGTCCATTGAAGTACCTGATCAGCGTGTTTCTGTGAAAGATGCGGTCAATACGTATTTGTTCAATAGTCAATTGCTCACGCGTGCCGATGGCGGGATGAGCATTGTGGTGCCTGAAGAATCACGTCAAAACCCAGCAGTGTGGGGTTATTTAAACGACATGATCCAAATGGGTACACCGATTGACGACATCAAGGTGTTTGACCTACGTGAAAGTATGCGCAATGGCGGTGGCCCTGCATGTTTACGTTTACGCGTGGCGGTGAATGAAGCAGAGCTAAATGCAATCAACCCAAACCTGTTCATGAATGATGCCTTGTTTACCCGTTTAAACACGTGGGTGGATCAGTACTACCGTGACCAGTTGGCGCAACAAGATTTGGCTGACCCGCAATTACTGATTGAAAGCCGTACTGCGTTAGATGAATTGACGCAAATTTTGAACTTAGGTTCGGTGTATCACTTCCAACGTTAAGCAATCGTGCAGGGAAAGCAGATGATAGATTTTCTAGGGGATGTTCTAGCACAACGTTTCCTGACAGTTACGCATGGCGTACAGCATGATTTTCGTTGGGAATGGTTGGCTGAAGGTGTTTTATCTTTTACGCCGAAACAGGCTTATGAAAAAGCAGTCGTGTTTTCCGCGGGTGTGCATGGCAATGAAACTGCGCCAATCGAGTTGTTGGCGCAGCTGAGTCAAGATTTGTTTGCAGGGGTATTAGAGCTCAAGGTTAAGTTATTGTTGATTTTAGGGAATCCTATCGCGATTCGCTCAGGGCAACGCTATGTTGAAAATGATATGAACCGCATGTTCTGCGGAGCCTATCAACAATTTACCGACACAGTTGAAGCGCAGCGGGTGGCGGTCTTAGAACAGATCGTCACCGCTTTTTTTAATGATAGTCCAGCTCAAGTACGACGCTATCATTACGATTTGCATACCGCGATTCGCCCATCTTTGTTGCCGACTTTTGCCTTATTTCCTTATCAAACCCATGACTATGATGCTGCGATGTTGGACAGCCTAAACGCTGCGGAATTGGATGCCTTAGTGTATCACAATGCCGTAGGTCGTACCTTTACACACTTTAGCAGCTCTCAGTTTCAAGCGGCCAGTTCGACGCTAGAACTTGGTCATGCAAAACCCTTTGGACAAAATGATTTGACAGCATTCGATGCGATTAATCATGTGCTTCGCGCTGTGGTGAGTGAGCAGTCCTTACCTGTGCGCCAAAAACAAGCAATTCAAATTTTTCGAGTCGTTGATTCGATCATCAAAACTGAAGAAGACTTCCAACTGAATTTGGCAGATGCTGCGCCTAATTTTTCTGTGTTTGAAACTGGTGCTGTCATTGCCTTACAACAGGGCAAACCGTATGTGACTGCACCAGAGCAGGTTCGGATTTTGTTTCCGAATACTCAAGTGAAAAAGGGATTAAGAGCAGGGCTGATCTTAACTGAGGTTTATTCAGGATGATTTTAATCAATTTATTAAATGTGCTGATGGTGGTTTATCGAACTTAAGTCGTTAAATTAATTTTCAATGGAATTGAATATATGGATATTGTTAAAAATATTAATTCAATATTTTTATCTACTGATTATAAGGTAACTTATGGTTGGTGGATTTTTTTGCGTTTATTATTTATTAAGTTATTATTTTTTAATAAAAAATATTTGAATTTGGCATAGGTTTTGCAAGTCGTGTAAACATTATTTAGTGGCTGATAAAGGATTAACTCTACTGGCTCTAAATAGTAAAAATTAATGTTATTGAAAGATAATATGTAGCTTAATTTGGACTGAAATGAAATAAGAAATTATTTTAAAAAAGTCCCATATTTACACCCGTTGGGCTGTAAATTGGAGTAAAAATATGATGAATGGAAAACAAGCCCATCAACAAAAAGAACCTTTAGAAGGTGATTTATTGGGTGGACATCATTACGAGTCAGTTGAGGAAGAACAACTGCAACGCTCACTAACCAATCGTCACATTCAGATGATTGCGATTGGTGGTGCGATTGGTACAGGTCTCTTTATGGGATCGGGTAAGACGTTGGCTGTGTCAGGTACATCCATTATTCTGACCTATTTAATTATTGGTTTCTTCTTCTTCTTCGTCATGCGTGCGATGGGGGAGTTACTGCTTTCCAATACCAACTATAAATCTTTTGCTGATTTTGCAACGGCATATTTGGGTCCATGGGCTGGCTTCTTTTTAGGGTGGTCGTACTGGCTTAGCTGGATTGTCACTGCAATTGCCGATGTGATTGTTATTGGGGGCTATGCACAGTTTTGGTTTCCTGATCTCCCCGCATGGATACCCGCTTTCACCTCCATTGCCATTTTGACTTTGTTGAATTTCGTTGCTGTAAAGTTATTTGGTGAAGTCGAGTTCTGGTTTGCTTTAATCAAGATTATCGCAATTATTTTATTCCTATGTGTTGGTATATATCTCATTACCATTGGATTTGTCTCTCCAGATGGTGTCAAAGCGTCGTTAGCTCATGTGGTTGAGAAAGAGTCTTTGTTCCCTTACGGTTTAACTGGCTTTTTAGCAGGGTTCCAAATTGCAGTATTTGCCTTTGTCGGCATTGAATTGGTGGGTACTACTGCGGCAGAAACCAAAGATCCGCATTATGCTTTACCACGTGCGATTAACTCGATTCCATTACGTATTTTATTGTTCTATATCGGTGCTTTGGTTTGTATTATTGCAGTCACTTCTTGGTCACAAATTTCTCCAGATAAAAGTCCATTTGTTGAAATGTTTACCTTAATTGGTTTGCCTGCGGCAGCCAGTATTGTCAACTTTGTGGTGGCAACCTCTGCCATGTCTTCTGCGAATAGTGGTGTGTTTGCGACCAGCCGTATGTTGTTTGGTTTGGCTGTAGAGAAAGATGCACCGAAAAGTTTTGCCAAACTGTCGAAAAGTAAAGTGCCTGTGCTGAGCCTTATATTTTCAATGTTCTGTGTAGTGGTAGGAACGTCGATTCTGTTTATTGTGCCGAATGTCATGACAGCATTCATTATCATTTCAGCCTTTACTTCTATTCTATGTATTTTTACTTTTACCATGATTATTTTGTCGTATCTGGCTTATCGTAAAAAAGACCCTGAATTACATGAGCAGTCAGCGTATAAAATGCCAGGTGGTCGATTCATGGCATGGTTTACCTTGTTATTCTTGATCTTTGTGGTGGCGATTTTAGCACTAGATCATGACACCATGATTTCATTGGCATTCTCCCCACTTTGGTTTATTGGCTTAGGTATTGCTTATTACTATAAAACGAAAAAATATGCAGAGCGCAGTTGGATTTTGACCCATGGTCGCCGCATTGAGCATGATGACATGCAAGAAAATAATTAGTGAAAAGTGAGAGAGGGTATTTACCCTCTCTTTTGTTATAACGATGAAGAGGGTTTTATTTTGAAAAAGTCGACATTATTTGCTTGTATGTTAGGTGCAGGCCTGTTGAACATCAATAGCAGTTTTGCAGCGCCTTTATTAACCACGCATATTTCAGCTAGCCAATCAGCCGCGCCTCAGGCCAATGCTTGGGTTGAAATTAATGTGCAGGCCTTTGAGCAAAATATTCAGACTTTGCAGCAGCAATTACAAGACAAAAGTCAAATTTGTGCGGTCATGAAAGCTGATGCGTATGGTCACGGGATTGAACTGTTGATGCCGAGTATTATGAAGCTGAATGTACCTTGTGTGGGGATTACCAGTAATGCCGAAGCGGCAATGGTACGTCAGTCTGGTTATCAGGGACGCCTATTAAGACTACGTGCAGCCACAGACCAAGAGATTCAAAATGCGGCTTCTTTAAATATGGAAGAGTTGTTGGGCAATTATGAGCAAGCACAACGTATGTCGCAATGGGCAAAACAACAGGGTCTAACCATTAAATACCATTTAGGTTTAAATGCAGGTGGTATGGACCGAAATGGTTTAGAGCTGAATAGTGAAATGGGCAAACAGCAAGCGCTACGTATGACCAAACTGCCAAATTTAAAGTTGGTGGGCATCATGACGCATTATGCGGTGGAAGATGAGCAATATGTGCGTGAGCATTTGGCGGCCTTTAACCAGCAAACGGACTGGTTGATTAAAAAAGCCAAATTAAAGCGAGAAGCGCTGATTTTACATACTGCAAATTCTTTTGCGACTTTAACGGTTCCAGAGTCACACTTAGATATGGTACGAGCAGGTGGCGTGATTTATGGTGACAGCCTTCCAGATCGGGTCGAATATAAAAAGCTGATGACCTTTAAAACTCAAGTGGCAACAGTCAATGCTTACTTGAAAGGCACAACAGTTGGCTATGACCAAACGTATACTTTGAAGCGTGATTCACTATTGGCGAACTTACCACTTGGTTATTCAGATGGTTATCGACGGGCTTTTAGTAACAAAGCTTATGTGTTGATTCGAGGGCATAAAGTACCTGTAGTTGGGCGTACCTCCATGAATACGACTATGGTGGATGTCACTGATTTTCCAGATATTCGTGCCAATGATGAAGTGGTCCTGTTCGGCGAACAAGGGGGTGCAACAGTGAAGCAAAGTGATTTGGAAGAATACAATGGCGCTTTGCTGGCAGATGTCTACACCATGTGGGGCAACTCTAATCCGAAGGTTGTGATGAAATAACCTTTTTAATTGAAAATGGTGTATTCACGGAAAGCTGTTCTAGTTCCTCTCGGCTGAATCATAGACCGATATATGATAAGAACTATGTAATTTTCTTTTGAGTATTAAAGAATATTACGTAGTTCGCGTGCGGTTTCTTGTAGTAAAGGCAGTATGTGTTGAATCAAATACTCTTTGGTTGTGCGCATGGTTGGCGAAACAATATTTGATCCTAGACAGTATCGTGGACAACAAATCCCTCTAAATTCTTGAAATATTTCTGTTCAAAGACTTCTGGGCTTAACCAGCCGTTTGCAGAATGTCTTCTGATTCGATTGTAATAAATCTCAATATAGTCAAACAAGACAGCATTCGCTTCTTTTCGAGTGGCAAATACACTGCCATGGACCACATGAACTTTCAATGTATGAAAGAAGCTTTCGGTCACTGCATTATCCCAGCAGTTTCCCCTGCGTGACATACTTTGAACGCAGTTATTCGTCAATAATAGCGCCCTAAAATCACGACTACAGTACTGTGAGCCTCGGTCCGAATGTACCATGACACCCATTGGATACCCCTGACGAGCCATTGCATAATGAAACGCATCACATACCAATTGACGGTCTATTCGATAGCTGGTTTGCCAACCGACAATACGACGGCTGAATAGATCCAGCATCACACATAAATACAGCCAACCTTGCTTAGTACGGATATAGGTAATATCTGTTGTCCAGATCTTATTGGGTTCATTGACCGTAAATTGACGATCTAACAAGTTAGGTGCTGTAGGCAAACGATGGTTTGAATAAGTCGTATGCTTATATTTACATGCAATCCTGCTACGTAAACCAAGCTTTTTAAGCATTCTTCCAACGGTTCGTTCGCTCATGCTGTAACCTAAATCATGCATGTCGTGCACCAATGAAGGTGCTCCTAAGCGGGCATGGTGTTGCCAATATACAGCTTTTAATTCAGTGTACTTCTGATTTACGTAAATCTGTCTCTTTCGCCAAGCATAGTAGCCCGAAGTGCTGACACCTAGGCATTTACAGGCAGAAGAAACCGTAATTTCAGTCACAGCTAGGCCTTGGATTACCGTATACTTTTCTTGGCATGATCTGTCAGGAAGTACACATGCGCCTTTTTTAAAATATCATTAGCTTCCCTGAGTTGTTTGACTTCTTTTTCTAAATCGAGAATACGCTGTTGTTCTGGCGAGAGCTGTCTTTTGCTGGAACCAGTGGGGTTGGTCTCACGAATCCATTTATCTAATGTTGAATAACCCACACCTAATTTCTGGGCGATAGCAGCCACAGATTCGTGCGAGTTTGAAAGTGCATAATCAATTGCTTGTTGTTTAAATTCTGGACTAAAGCGTTTAGCCATTTTTACATCTCCAAAGTTAACGTTACGTTATCTTTAGAGGGAATCATTAGACTTCTTGCGTTAGTCAAAATTTAAACAGCCCAAAGCTACATTTTATAAGGTTTTAGCCAATTCAAAAATTAGGTAAAACGATACTTTCGCAAGAGGTCTATTGTCCATTATTTTGGCTAGGATCAAGATTACAGTAGTAATCTTTAGTTCCTGAAATTTACTTGGGTGAAAAATGGGTTAAACATCTTTATTTTTATCAAAATAAAGATGAAGTTACCTTTGATTTCAACTTCTACCACCTCTTTTAAATAATTTTTATATTTTGGATTTATTTAACTTCAAGCACTAAAAATAATGAAAAACCGAATTTGTAAATTCGGTTTTTAAGCTTAAGCATGTAACACGGGCTGTGTATCTTGTTTTAAACTTTTTACAGCAGCTAAAAAATCTAGTTGCTGTGCTTGAATTTTCTCAACCCGATTAAACTGATGTTGAAACTTTTTTAAATATCTAACCCTAAGTTTTGATTTTGCATGAGATCTAACGCAGTTCTAACATCCTTTTGTAACAAATCCAAAGCAAAGGTTTGACTGCTACCATTCTCCTAGATAAATATCGTCTATTCTTTTTGTATACAGAGAACATTGAATAACTAAAATCCTTAACTAATTACATCTTAGATCAATTAGCAGCATTTTTTTGTGACAAAAAATGTCAATAAGTGAAAATTATTCCAATATAAGGACAACAAAATTACTCTTCACAAAAAAAATGTGACATATTTCATATTTTTATATATTTTTTTGTTTGTTAATGTGAAAATGCAATGACATTAGGTTTAAAAATGTATCAAAAAATGATTGAATCCGGAAAAAAATTGAGTTTGATTCCTCTATCCTTGCTCTTAATCTCAGGCTTTACAACCTACTCCTTCGCGAATAGCCAAGCTTTAATTGCTGATATGAAAGTGTTTCAGATAGAGGCAAACCAAAAAGTAAAAAAAGAATTAAGAGTAACCGATCAAGTAAAGCCGAAAGCATTGCTTGAGTACGAAGTTGAATATTCAAATATATCGAGTCAAAGTCTGAAAAATTTAAAGTTGAATCTTCCACTTCCTGCGGATGTAGCTTACACAGGGCAAAGCTTACCCAAAGATGCCTATGCGTCTGTAGATGGCAAAAGTTTTGCTAAGGTCCCATTAACCCGTATGGAAAATGGCAAAAAAGTAAATGTCCCACTGGCTGAATATCGCGTTTTGCAATGGAATGTGAGTGAGTTAAAACCGAAACAGAAAATTATTGTTTCTGCTCAAGTCCAAGTTAATACATCTAAATAAAATTTTTAATTGGTCAATATCGACTTTATTGTTGGGTTCTTTATGAAAAATAATTTTCAATTAAGTAAAATTGCTGCATCACTGGCAGTAATGGGTGGGGTATCGTTGCTTGGTAGCCAGGCTATGGCTGCTGCACCTTTAGCTGGTACGAATATTAGTAACGTTGCAACCGCAACGTATACAGATAATACGCAAACTGAGCGCGTAGTAACATCTAACGTGGTTAAAACGCTTGTAGCACAAGTGGGCAGCTTTACTCTTGTGCAGTCTAATGAGCGTCAAACCGCAGCTAACAGCAGTGTAAGTTTCCCGCATATTTTGACAAATACCGGTAATGGTACGGACTCCTTCACGCTTAGGATTACAAATGAGGCTGGTACTTTTGATTGGGCTAGCCATGATGTTTATATTGACCGCAATCAAGATGGCATAGCTGATAACGGCGCAGCCGCTTTAGCATCAACAACAGCGATTGAATTAGCTGCCGGTGAATCCATTGGCCTGGTTGTAGTGGCTAAAACGCCATTGGCAGCGACAGCAGGTCAAAATGACAGCCTGACTTTAACTGCAACATCAAACAAAACGGCTCTATATGATATTGGCAAAGATACAGTATCCAACACTGACAAAGCCACCATTATTACAGGTGCAGTCATTGAAATTAAAAAAGAAGCCAGTGTTAGTACAATTAGCGCCAATGGTTACATTACCTATACTTTGACTTTCCAAAATAAAGGTACAGCTGCAGCCACTTCAGATGTCATTATTTATGACGTACTCCCAAGCAATGTAACATTTGCTGATACAGCTGATAGCAAATTAACTGCCTATTATAATGGCAGCGCTTCAGCATTAACTCGTGATGCTACAGATAGTGATAAATTTGCTTATGTATCTAGTGGTCGTAGTGATGCAAAAGAGGTTTTTACCTTTAATGCAGGAAAACTTGCTGCGGGTTCAACCGGTAAATTAACTTTTACTGTTAAGGTTAAAAACGCTGCTGCAAATGGTGAAAAAATTACCAACACGGCATATGCGGATACTGATGGCTTCACACCAGGTACAAGTACGCCATTAACACCAGCGAATGTTCCATCTGTTCCACCGACAACTACGGATACGACATTAGTTCCATCTAACCCGAACAATGTTACTGTTGTAGGCATAACTGCCCATTCAATTAACGATGATAAAGACGTTTCTTGGATTGACAAGAATGTTCCAGTCGGCAGCGCTACGGGCATTGATGATGAAGTCCATGCAACAGCTTCGCAAGGTCAGGCCATTGTCTTTGGCAATAACACCTCGGGCGGCGATGTGATTTATGTCCACAACTCAGGCACAACGACTGACAACTATAGCCTTAGTGTTGCTGCAACGACTGGCGCTTTGCCAAACGGCAGCATCATTGAAATTCTGAAGGCTGACGGTAAAACACCAGTGACAGATAACAATACTGGTCCGATTGAAGCGGGTGGCAGCTTAAAATTTGTGGTACGGGTTACTTTGCCAACCAGCGGCACAGTTGCTGCAGGCACTAAATTGACTATGACCAGCACTTCAGTCAACAACAGTAGTAATAAAGATACCATTTCTTTGGTTGTTGATTCATTTACAAAGAGTGCTGTGGACTTGGTACATAATATAGGCACAACAGGATCGCCCGTTTATGTCGGTGATGGCTTGAATAGCAGCACAGGTGTTCCTGACACAGCTTTAGTTCCAGGTACACCTAAACAGCTGGATGTTACGATCAAAAATACAGGCGGTACGCCGGACAACTACAATATTGTAGTTACAGGCATTCCAACCGGCTGGACAGCGGAACTTTTTGGAAAAGACGCAGCTGGCAAATGTACAAACACGAAAGTAACCAACTCCGGTACAATCGCCAATGGCGGTACGGGCAGTTACTGCCTGGTGGTTACAACACCAGATGGCACGCCAGCAACGGATATTGCAAAAACTATTACAGTCAACATCAGCTCGCCCTCTACCGGCAGCAATGATAGCATTGGATTCAAACTGACCGTTGCAGCACAGCGCGCAATCAGCTTTACGCCAGACCGTCAAGGCCAGTTAGCCCCTGGTGGCAGCATTATTTACAGCCATACCTTAACCAACATTGGTAACGTTACTGAAGCAGCTGATGGTAAAACATTGAACTTTATTTTACCAACGCCAACAGCAGGTGAAACGGTAACTGTTTATGTGGACACAGATGGTAACGGTATTCTGGATGCTAATGAAGTTGTAACAGGTACAGGTGCTTTAAACAGCATTTTGCAAAATGCAAAATTTGATGTATCTAAGTTACCTGGTTTGCAGCAAGGCGAGTCCGTTACTGTTTATGTAAAAGTTGAAGCGGCAGCAACTGCAACGGCCGGCCAGTCTTATACATCTACAGTACAAATTCAGCCTGAAGCTAACGCTGTATTAGGTTCAAACAGCATTTTATCAATTACAGACCGCACAGTAATTAACCTGGGTTCAGTACGTTTAGAAAAATTCCAGTTTGCTGCAGACTGTACAGCAGCACCCGTTGATACTGACTATACTGCAAACTTACAGAATGCTAAACCTGGTCAATGCGTATTTTATAAAGTAAAGGCAACAAACCAGGGTAATGCTGATGCAACTGCTGTTGTAATCAATGATGCTGTGCCGGCATACACAAAGTACAAAACCGGTTCTGTAGCACGTGAGCCAGCAGCTCAAGGCACTGCACCAACAGAAGCTAACGGTAATATAAATTACAATGTCGGTACTTTAACTCCTGGCGCTTTTGCCACATTGAAGTTTGCTGTCACAGTTGATAAATCAACCACTCCATAATCTTTAAAAACTTTTCTCCCTCTTTTTTCGAAAAGGGGGACTCGATTCGTTTGTTCTAATTATTTGTATTTTCGTATTTTTGGTTTTGGGGTGTGGCAATGAAAAAAGCAATGAATAAGAAAGTGGAGACATTATCTTTGTCTGCACTTGCGTCTGCTTTGTTCTTTGCACATCACGGTCATGCTGCGATGCCTATGGCTGGACAAATGATTCAGAATATTGCTTATGCAAGTTTTGAAGTCAGTGATTTGAGCGGTGGACAATTACTGCGAACAACTCAATCCAATGCAGTCAATATCGAAATTGCAAAGTTTTATGGTCTTGAACTATTTCCAGATCAGCTCCAGCAAGTAGAAGCGGGTTCAAAAGTCATCTGGTTAAATCAGGTGACCAATACCAGTAATACAAATGCGTGGTTTGATTTTAAAACCGCGGCTATTAACCATTTATCCAATTTAAAAATCTATTTAGATGCCAATCAAGATGGTGTCCTGGATATTTCAGATACCCTGATTAAAGATGGATTAGAATTACAACCCAATCAAACTGTACACTTATGGGTCGTGGCAGATACCTCATTACAAACTCCCGATCAGTCCAACTTAGAACTTCCTTTAACCGCACAGATTCGTGAAGAACCGCAACAACAAAAAACAGTGCAAGACCCTGTACAGGTCTTTGAAGCAAAGTTAAAAATAGAAAAAGCCGTAGACCAACAACTGCTTAGCATAACTCAGCAGGCACAAACCCTAAATTATACTTTGACGGTAACCAACTCGGCATCATTACCGGTATCACCTGCAACAGTCACGGTGGATGGACAGGAACAATCATGGGTGATTGTTGAAGATCCTTTGCCGGCAAATACTGTTTTTGAAGATATTCAGGTTTCAGATCTGGCTTCTAATACACTGGTTTTGCATAAGTTGGCAGAAGGACAATATTCAAGTCATTTACCTCAGGATAAAAGCCAAATTGGCCATGCTGTAGTTGCTTATAAAAAACCATTTGCAGCCGGTCAAAAAAGCGAGATTAAGTTAAAGGTTAAAACTCAACCGACCATTAGCTATACCACATTGGTAAATGGAGCTTATGTTCTGCATCAAAAAGGACAAGTGAATCAAAAAACCTTGTCCAATAAAGTTGAAACCAAGGTTGTAGGTCAGCCAACTTTAGATAGCACCACAAATGATTTTAAAATCAGCTTGTATACCGGCAAAGTTAATGAACCGATTTATTTAAAAACCAATGCCGCGGTTTGTAATGCCAACCGTTTTAGCAAAGAGCAGGCACGCATTCGTATTCAGTCTAAATTGACGGGTGATATTGTTATTATTTCCGCCATGGAAAGTGGTGAAAATACTGGTCTGTTCCAATTTAGTTTAGATACTGAAGAAAATGCAGAAAAAAATCTGAATGATGCTGTTTTACAAACGCTTAAACGTGATGAGGTTACAGCGAGTCTGGTTGAATGCGTCGACGAGCAAGGTCAGGCCACTACACCGATTAATGATATTTCAACGCAGATATTGATTGATCCATACGGCATTATTTTCGATGCAAAAACGAAAAAGCCTGTGGCTGGGGCAACCGTTATACTGGTGGATGAAAATGATCAGCCGGTCGGTAATAATGTGGCTTTTGAAGTTGACCGTACCACGGGGGCGTTAAGTTCAATTCCTGCGAAACAGGTAACGTCTGCGACAGGTGAGTTTGTTTATCCACAAGTGATTCCGGGTAACTATAAATTGTTAGTCGATACCTCAACAATTGCTACTCATCAATATAGTTTTGTTAGTGATCAGGTGGTTTATCCGATCAGCTCATTTAACGGCATGGCGGTACATTCGCAATATTCTTATGGCGGCATATTTACCCTGACATCCAGCAGTCCGGCATTGAATATCGATATTCCGATTGACCCGCTATTAAGCCAATCGGGTTTGATGGTACAAAAAACTGCACGTGATAGCAGTATCGAATTGGGTGATTTCACCAATTACAGCATTACCGTGAGTAATAAAGGTGATGTACTTGCACGTGATGTTAAATTGCAAGACAGTTTACCGCGTGGTTTTAGCTATGTGCCAAATACCATGCGTATTGATGGCAAACCCGTGGCAGACCCTGAAGGTGGCAAAGGCCCTTATTTAACGCTGGGTTTGGGTGATCTTGCAGTCAATGCCAGCGCCAAAATTGAATACCGTGTTCTAGTCGGACCCAATGCTTTAAATGGAGATGGGATTAACCGGGCTCGTGCAGTAGATGGTTCTGGTCTCAGTTCAAATGAAGCACAGGCTAAAGTTAAAGTTCGTCCGGGTGCGTTTAGTGCCGATGCATTTGTGGTAGGTAAAGTTTATACCGACTGTAACCGTAATGGCATACAGGATAAAGGCGAGTTGGGTGTGCCGGGTGTCCGTCTCTACATGGAAGATGGCAGTTATGTCATCACGGACCGTGAAGGTAAATATGACTTTTACGGCGTGTCAGCAAAAACCCATGTGCTTAAAATTGACCGCACCACCTTACCTGCAGGCGTAGAGTTGCTGACTCAGTCCAACCGAAATGCTGGTGATCCATCCAGCCGCTTTGTCGATGTCAAACGTGGCGAATTGCATCGTGCTGATTTCGCCATGGCGAATCAGGTAGAGGCCTGTTCTGCACCCTTAACGGATGCAATCAAACAGCGTCAGGAAAAAATTAACAGCAGCAATTTAAATCTTGAAAAAGCGATTAACAAGCAACTTTCTATTGATGTACCGAGCTATCTGGAAAGCAGCACCCGTTCAGAAAACACCCAAGGCTGTTTGGCAAATGACAATGATCAGAATTGCTTATTGAATCGGGGTGATTTTGCTGCACAAAAACAACCGCAATTGTTGATTGATCCGGTAAAACCGCCTGTTTTAGTGAATCTTGAAGAATATTTAAAGCGTAGCGACAACAACGCTTTAGAAATTTTAAACTTAAAAGAAGGACAGGTTCTACCTCATGCACAAACGACGATTCAGGTTCAAGGTGCAGCAGGTGCGACACAGCGTGTTTTAGTCAATGACGTGGTGGTGGCAGATAAACAACGGGGTAAATTAGCCATCCTGGATGAGCATCGTAAGCAAGGCGTTGAATATGTCGGAGTGGCATTAAAAGCCGGTAAAAACAGCATTCGTGCTGAACAATTAGATTTTGCTGGTAATGTTCGTGAAAGCCACCACATTCAAGTCATTGTTCCAGATGAAATTCATCAGCTGAAATTACAGCAAGCGCCAATCCCGGTCATGGCCAATGGCCGTGATGTGATGCAGCTGCGCGTTCAGTTGCAAGACAAACAAGGCATCAAGGTGGCCACCCGTACCTCGATCACTCTAGAAAGTGATATTGGGATTATTGATCTTCCAGATTTAAATCCAAATGAACCGGGCATTCAAAGCTTCATTGATGGCGGCGAGATGATTATTCCGATTCTTGCACCGAATGCGCCTGCACGTGGAAAACTACGCGTTAGCAGTGGTTTAATCAAAGAAGAAATCGACATTCAGTTTCAGGCGGATTTACGTCCGCTGATTGCCGTAGGTTTAATTGAAGGTTCAATTAACTTTAATAATTTTGATAATACACAGTTGCATAGTGTGAATCGTAATGATGGTTTTGAAGATGAGCTGAATGAAATTGCCGAGTGGGGTGATGACACCTCATTGACCGGTCGCACTGCAATGTTCCTGAAAGGAAAAGTCCGAGGCGATTATCTGTTAACCCTGGCTTATGATTCTAATAAAAGTTCCAAGCAGCGCCTGTTCCGCGATATTCAACCTGATGAATATTATCCGGTATATGGTGATGCAGCGGCAAAAGGCTTTGAAGCCCAATCGACCAGCAAATTGTATGTACGCTTAGACAAAGGCCGTTCATATGCGATGTATGGCGACTATGTGACCCGTACAGAAAAAGATGAAGGTCTGGCTTTAGGGCAATATAACCGTTCATTGACTGGTCTGAAAGTGGGACATGAAGGAGATAAGTTTCAGGCATCAGCATTTGTGGCTGAAACCAAATCGCGTCAAGTGGTGACAGAAAATCGTGCACTGGGTATTTCTGGTCCCTACAGTCTGGGTTCAATTTCAAGTGAACTTATTTTAGACAATAGTGAAAAAGTCGAGATTCTGACCCGCGATCGTAATAATCCGGGGTTGATTATTGCCAAACAAAGCCTTACCCGTTTTAGCGATTATGAAGTCGACACCTATAGCAACAGTATTTACCTAAAACAGGCTATCGCCAGTGTCGATCAAGACCTGAATCCAAACTTTATCCGTATTACGGTGGAAGCGGATGAAATTGGTGAAGAATATCAAGTCGGCGGGATGAGTTTTAGTTATGCCATGAAGAGCCATCTGAAAATGGGTGGTTCATTTGTGCAAAGTAATGATCCATTAAATCAGGAACAGATTGCCAGTTTAAATACCGTGGTGAAAGTTGGGCAATACGGTAAATTCATTGCCGAAGTGGCACAGTCTAAAAATACCGACTCTACGGCAGATCAGAGTACTCAGATCAATAGTGATTCAAATCGTGACAAAGACCAAGGTACTGCTGCACGGGTCGAATTTGAATATGCACCGAGCTTTGCCCATGTTCGTGCCTATCACCAGCAAGCCGAAGAAGGTTTCCAGAATGATGCGGCAACCATTAGTGCAGGACGTAAAGAAAGTGGCATCAAGGCTTCAGCATCCATTGCAAAACTGGGCCTGGCTCGTATTGAAGCAATTCGTACTGAAGATCAAGAAAATAACGGCGTTCGTACCGGATTGTCTACAAGTCTGGAACGTAATTTCTTTAAAATTCTCGCGGTCGAATTAGGGCTGCGTCATTATGATGAAACCAGTGCTGCGGCAACTTTAGCGACAGAAAATCTGGGTCCATATAATGGCACGACTGGGCGTATCAAATTTACTGGTAATCTGCCTTGGAAAGGCGCATCGGCTTTTATTGAATACGAACAGGATTTATCCAATTCCGACAAACAGGTTTTATCGGTGGGGGGAACGGCAAAAGTTTTACCGAATACTGAAATTTATGCCCGCCACGAAGTAATTTCAGCAATTGATGGCCTGTATTCCATGAATAGCACGGAAGAAACCAACAGCACGGTGTTTGGTATTTCCAGCAACTATATGAAAGATGGTTCAGCATTCAGTGAATATCGTGTTGCGGATGGCATCAGTGACCGTGAAGCTGAAGCAGCATTGGGATTGCGTAACCGCTGGCAATTAAAACCGCGTGTCTATGTCAGTAGCAGTTTTGAGCGTATCCAGTCTTTATCTAAAAATGAAGACAATACCAAGAACGATGCCACTGCACTGAGTCTTGGGCTTGAATATTTAGTTCATGAGAATTGGAAAGCGACCACCCGTTTGGAAGGCCGCCGCTCTGACACTTCAGATACCCTGATCAATACCATTGGTTATGCCTATAAGCTCTCCGATGATGCCACCGTACTGACTAAAAACACGCTGAACTTTGTCGATAATAAAGCAGCAAATCAGGGTGATCACTTACGCAACCGTTTCCAGCTCGGTTATGCATGGCGCGATTATGATCAAAATAAACTCGATATCTTGTCGAAAATTGAATATTACTATGAAAATAATGCCACTGATTTAGAAGCAGAATACAAGCGTGAAGCCTATGTGACTTCTGTACATGCGAATTATCATCCACAGCGCCGTCTGACTTTATCGGGTCAATATGCCGCAAAATGGTCTGAGCTCGATGAAGATCATATTACTAGCAATGCTCTAACGCAATTGTTCAGCGGTCGGGTAATTTATGACATCAATGAACGTTGGGACATGAGCGTACAAGCGGGCACTTTGTGGGCTAACCGCGGTGCAGGTACACGCTATTTGGTCGGGGCAGAATTGGGCTATTTACTGGCAACCAATCTTTGGGTCTCGGCAGGTTATAACTTTATGGGGTATCAGGATGATGAACTGGCAAATACCAGTTCAACCGGTGAAGGTGCGTATTTAAGATTCAGATTCAAGTTTGATGAAGATCTGTTTGGTCGCCGTTCGGCAAACACAAACTTTGCTTTAGAGCCAGAACAGGGACGATAGAACATGAAACAACTTACTGGACTACTTGCAGCTTTATTTTTAGGGAACAGCTTGGTGTATGCTGAACCCTTTTCAGCTGCTGATGCTCAACGTCAAATAGATACCTTATCCATTACTTTACAACAATATACTGATGTTGATGGTGATGCACTGACGCGCTATCACGCTTACAAGGCAAAAATGTGGTTAAGTTATGCAGTCAATCAACAATCCGAACGCAGTTTAACCGTTGCAGGGCAGGAAGCTTTGCAACAGGCCCAAAGTATTGTCAGTGGATTGCAGTCCAAGCAAAATTTGAGTTTAACCACGCCAATCTTAAGCGTGTCACAAGTCATGCGTCGGGATTTATGGTGGCAAGTGGAGTACTTGAAACAGCAGGGTGCCATTGATAAAGCGCCCGAAAGTCTTGCACATGCAGAAGTAATGCTGGTTTGGGCTGCAGCAGAATATTGCGAGTTGGGCTGGAGACATTCCCAAGAACCTTTTAATGCGGTGCAACAGGCTTTATATCAGGTGGTTGAATCTACAGGTGTACAGCGCACCGATATCAGATGGCAGCCAGAGCAGTTGCCTTCAGTGCAGCAGCTCAATGAAGAGGGCTGTCAGGGGGTAAATTCTAAATTTTGGCCTCTAGCTAAAGTACAATTAAATCAACAGTCTAATAGTTTAAAGATCAATAATATTGTACATTTTGCCCGGGACAGTGCAGATTTAAGCCCAGCCAGTCAGACGATTCTGCAACAATGGGTAGCCCAATTGAAACAATATCCACAATTGTCTGTTGTTTTAAAGGGTTATACCGATCGGCATGCAAGCCCGAGCTATAACATACAGCTGGCACAGCGCCGTGTTCAGTCAGTGCAAGATTATCTTATAGTACAGGGTATGGATATTGCAAATATTACGACTGAAGCCAAGGGTACAGTTGATTTTCAAACTGATACAGAAATGAAAAAAGCTGAAGCTAAAAGCCGTCGGGTGGTTCTGCAGGTTGCAGATGCACATGGGGTTGAAATTAAATATCTACCGCAGTGGCAAGATTTACAAATAGTCAAGACAGCAAAAAGTGAAGGTGAAATAACAGTATGATCAAGCGATATTTACCTCATGTTTTGGCATCTACAGTTTTATTGCTCGGCGGTATGGCGCAAGTTTATGCAGCGGCGGATAAACAGCTAACAACAACCACAGATCCAAACCTAATTCAACGTAGTTTTTTAAATTTAGATTTCAGTCAGCCGAATATTTATGTTAATTATCAGCAAAATGGTAAGTCTGGTAGTGGTGCCAAAAATGTAGCGCTCCCAGAACAATTGGTTACAGGCTGGAAAACAACGCATAGAGTTATGACGGCTGATAATTTTTGGCAGGCAGGCCGATTGATTGAAATTTGGCGTGGTCAAGGAGCATATGCTAATTCAACATGGCAAGTTGCCAATGGAGGTGATTATACATCGAGTTCAGCAAATCAATATGCAGAACTCAATGCTGAAGAATCATCAACCTTATATCAAAATGTCTGTTTAATTCAGGATGAAAGTTTTAATTATTCTTTTAAGCATACTCGCCGTATTAGTACGAGTGAGCAGGCAAGTTTTTCGATAGGTATTGTCACGGATACAACCACAAATGCTGCGCGTAGCTATACAAGCAAACAGAATATAGCAACAACTTCAGGTAGTTCTTTATATTCATGGAAGCCATATTCGGGCACTATTAAAGTCAGCCAAGCCTCAGGTGTTTATTCTTTGGGTTTTCAGGCTCTCACATCTGGCACACAAGGAAACTTCCTTGATGATATTACGATTACAGGTTTAAAACCTGTGGTTGAATTTAGTGCTAATAATGGAAGTGCCTTTGAAAATGCAACTGGGACAGTGCCTTTATTGTTTAAAATGGTGGGGAATGTAACATCAACTGCAATGCCGACCTTGAAATTTAATATTGCCTATGCAGATAGTGTTCCTATGGTGGAACGAGCAATCTATAATGTTGATTATGTTCTAAAGAAGCGTAATGGTGCGACGGGGACGACTTTTACAGAACTGACTGTAGATGATGGACTAAATTATAATACAAGTACCGGGGAAGTTACTTTTTCTTATAAACCTGATTATAACTCAGGTTTAAATTATGAACAGGGTGTGGAATTTAATGGTTTGGTCCTAGAGTTTAAAGATAATAAGCAATCCTTAGGAAATAAAACTTTACCTATTAAATTTGCCACGATGGCAAGTGTCATCCCCGTTGCATTGGACACTTGTAGCCAGGCTTCTCTAAACAATTCTTTAAATTTTACTATTGAGGAGGATGATACCGATCTAGAAATAATTAAGAGCTTAACTTCAGAATCATTATCTAAAGTGTATAAAGACCAATATCTTGCTTACACGCTGGAATTAACCAACAAGACTAAAGTGGATGCTGATGAAGTTATTTTAAAAGATAATATTCTTGCTAATTTAGCTTATGAAACAGCGGGTGTAAATGCGGCAACTTTAAGCTGTGAAGCTATAACTAATGAAGGAACAACATCAACTTGCCCGACTTTACCTAATGATGCAGTAACTAAATTATTTTCATCTGGTGGATTAAATCTGGGTACTATCAAAGGGCTCGCCAAGTATAAATTTACTCTAAATAAGCTAAAAGCCAAGGAAGATGCAACAGGAGAATATACTGGTTATGTAGTGAATAATGCACTAGTGACAACCACTTCAACTGATATTGACTCGAGCAATAATACATCCACTGTAAAAACAATGATGGCTACCAAAACTGATCTGTCCAATAACAAAACAGGTGCACCCGTAACAGAAACAGGTATTGGCATGTTTGTAATTGGAAAAGAGGGTAGAACCGGTTCCACACCACTTTGGACTCAAAAATCAGACAGTAACACCAAAGTTTATTTCCCGCTCAATATTCAGAATTACGGCAATTTGGCACAGGATTATCAACTGTATGCCTCTAGTAGCAAAATTGAACCAACACTGGGGACGGGTGACTATTCAACCTTGGTTAAAAATAGTATTACTCCCTTTAGTTCTGGTTTAAAAATTGAATTTTATAAGGCAGATCTTGCACAGTGTAAAACGGGTATAAGTGCTCAGCAGATTACTCAACTGAATGTTGCCGCCAATAACACTACACAGCTCTGCGCAGTCGTGACCGTTTATTCTTCTGTGACAACGACCACCAATATCTGGTTTGCAATTGAGTCACTTCAATCGGGCTTGGCTGACATTATTCTGGATGCCGTGATTCCCCAGCCTAAGAAACGTGCATTGGAATTAAGCAATGATCAAAGTGCACAGGTGGGGATCGGGGGAAGCTATGTGTTCTTGCACCGTCTGACCAATTATGGCGTGGAAAATGAAACTAAAGTAAAAGTCAATCTTAACCCAGTCAATCGTGCCGATGGCTTTTTATACACCCTGTTTTTGGATCAAAATGGCAATGACACGCTAGATGCAGGTGATACTTTGCTATCCGGCACAGAGACAGAATTAAGCAATATCATTGAACCGAATAAATCGGTCACTTTATTGATTAAAGTTGAAGCCCCATCAACGGCCAACAATGGTATGAGTAGTCAAGTTAAGCTGATTGCCAAGCCGGATAATGTAGGGAAAGACATGACATTAGCTGATTTAAGTAATACGAACTTGATTACGGTCAGTCCGAATCAGTTAAAAATTATGAAATCGCAATTCAAAGTTGAAAATTGCAGTATGGCAAATGCCGCGGCAGTGATCAATGCAATGTATACCGTACAAAATGAAAACCTGAAACCGAATCAATGTCTGATTTACCGGATTATGGTGAAAAATACTGGCAGTATGGCATTAAGCAATGTAGTGATTAACGATATGTATCCCGCTTATACACAGCAATGGGCACTTTCAGGTATATTGCCAATTGTAGGAAGTAATGGTCAAAACATTACCGATAGTAGCAACAATACAATTCAAGATGATGGCAATGCTAAAATTAAGACGATCTTAAAAGAGCTGTTATCACAACAGGAAAAGTCTCTATATTTTGGCATCAAAATGCAATGAGAGGTTTAACATGATAATGATTGTCTAATTTATGATGTTCCTATCATGGTAGTGCCCTGTACCAACGTGATAACTATCTAAATCATTTCCATTCTGTAATTTCCAGTTGCCTGCAAAGGTAGAAGGTGATTTACCTTGCCAGGCTTTAAGCTCACCCGTTGGTGACTGCTCAGCCATTAAATCAAAAACGAGCTGATGATCTGGTGAAACGTGATTTCAGTGCAAAGCAACCAAACCACCTGTGGGTTACTGACTTCACATATATTCAGACGAATTCAGGTTGCGTCTATACTGCATTTTTTATTGATGTATTTTCACGGGCAATTGTAGGTTGGAAGGTATCGACACGGATGAATACAGATATGATTCTGGATGCACTTGAACTACGTAGATAGGTTTAACAAAAAACGGCTGCATAGTACGATTGGATATGTTTCGCTATTTAAGTTTGAAGCAACGTCAACGTATTATGAAAAGATGCAATCCTTAGATCAGGTTGCCTAACTTAAATAAACTGTCTCCGACAAACCCGGTACGGTTCATAGGTACAGGTAATACATATGCGTGATATCGATTCGAATTTGCTTGGTCTAAAAATTCATTATAAAAATCTTTTAGTAGGTAATAGATCATTCCAGGTAAAGGCGAAGAATATTTTGATCATTTCTTCTTAGTTGGCACTAAAGCAGATTCTGGTTCACTTTTTTATGATCTATTTCAAACTAGAAAGCAGCTTTCAAATTTCAATTTTATAGAGAAAATTTAAGGAATTTAAAAGCATTAAACTCTGGCTAGTAGTTAGCTACACTGTAATGATTCCGACAAAATTATTTGAACGAATTTATAGAAAGCCTGAATCTATCTTCAGTCTTTTTTCGAATCTCTCTAAGCCTGATATTGACTGAATCAGGCGTTATATAGCCTATAGAATAGTTTAAAGCTCAATTTCTTGTCTTATAAAAACCTTATTGATTAAAGATAACTTCTATAAATCAGTAACCTATGAAATGATGATGTTTGAATCGAAGAAAACTTTAAAAAGCAGATGAAGTGTATTTGACAGAATGTAAAAATATGTTAATAAATATAACATGATTTTTAAACCAAAATCATGGATGTTTCAGGAAGAAAGATCAGGAAGCTGATAAAAAATAATTACAGGAGTTTTAGCAATGCTTCGATTATTAAAAAAAATATTTTGTCTGCACATTTATGAATACCAGCAAATGGAGGAAATTGGGGCAGATTGGGAATGCCGCAAATGTGGTACCCAAAGAGATTAAAAAAATACTGCAAGAAAAAGTGAGCAATATGCTCACTTTTTTATATCCATTATATTTAATCTAAACTCATATCCGTTAAAATCATTACCAGTACCACATGATGAGAAGGCTTAAATGAGCAAAGATTTCCATGCCAAAACCTATATTGTAGATGAAAATCTGGCTAACACTTTGCACTGGTTAAGCCTGCATCAGGACTGTTATGACTCTTTCAGCTTTGATGCACTGACGCAGGAGCTGGTCGTACATCATGCCAATGGAACAGACCAGATCCGGATCGGTGATTTTCTGAATGCCAGTTATGGTATTTTAATTACTGCACATAACTTTTCAGCATCTTGAATTATTTCAATTAACTTGCCATTGCATCAGTCGCCAATGCGCGGATGCTTGGCTTAGGTTGTTCTGCTACCAGTCCCAATTTTTCAAAGAGCTGCTGGTCACGACCTTTGGCTGTATTTGGAGTCGTTAGCAGTTTTTCGCCTGAGAAAATTGAGTTGGCGCCTGCCATAAATGCCAATGCCTGATCTGAGTCAGTCAGTGATTCACGGCCTGCCGAAAGACGGATATAACTTTCGGGCATCAGAATGCGAGCCACTGCAATAGTTCGAATCCATTCAATCACATCCAGTTTTTCAACATCTGCCATCGGTGTGCCTTCAATTGGCACCAGCATATTGATAGGTACAGATTCTGGGTGAATCGGAAGTGTAGAAAGCTCAAACAATAAACCGATCCGGTCATTACGACTTTCACCTAAGCCTACAATGCCACCACTACACACTTTCAAGCCAGCTTGGCGCACATGATCCAGTGTATCTAGTCGGTCATCAAAGCTGCGGGTACTGATAATATGTGAATAGTATTCACGTGACGTGTCCAGATTGTGATTGTAATAATCCAGACCAGCATCTTTCAGGCGTTCTGCCTGTGAGGCATTCAGCATGCCTAAAGTCATACAGGTTTCGAGTCCCAGTGCTTTGACTTCACGTACCATGTCCAGCACATAAGGCATATCACGTTCATGCGGATTACGCCATGCTGCTCCCATGCAGAAGCGTGAACTGCCAGAAGCCAGAGCTTCTTTAGCTTCCTGAATTACTTTTTCTACTGCGATCCGTTTTTCCGCTTCGAGTTTGGAATCATAATGTGCGGACTGAGAACAGTATTTGCAATCTTCCGGGCATTTACCAGTTTTAATAGAGAGCAGGGTACTGACCTGAACGGTATTGGCATCAAAATATTGACGATGAACTTGTTGAGCCTGAAAGAGTAAGTCCATTAAAGGTTGTTGATACAGGGTCTCAATTTCTGCACGAGACCAATCATTACGTATTGGATCAATACTGTTCATCTGTCCATCCTTGTTCATATTTATTTATCAGGCTCCATCTTAAGTAAAAGTATCGCCGTCTTCATTAGCAAAATATGACGTTATAGAAAAAAACAAAACCCACACAAGGTGGGCTTTGTTGTTGAACACTTGATCAGACTTTATTCACGATGATTTCCGTGAATATTCTGGTTTTGTAAATCACTACGATGTTGCTTGTTTAATACACGTTCATCTTGTTCGTGCTGGTTATTTTTTGGAGAGCCAAGCGGGCCATGTTGTGACTGCTGCTGTTGCTGTTGTTGCTGCTTCTGGTGTTGATGTTGCAACTCTTCAAGCTGTTCCTGATTTTGATGTTGTGTATCAGATGACTTTTGCATATCCACCTCCGGCTTTATTTCCATTCTTTTTCCTTTATGCCATAGCTTGCACAGTAACTGTGTAAGGCTTTGACGAGAAAATGTGAACCGAAGTAAAAATTGAAATTTACCGGGATTTTGCCAATTGTTCTTGTATGGCCCAGTCAATATGAACTTGTACAATCTCATCATGTTGATTCTGCTGAGCTTGTAATGCCTGCACAATCTGTGGATCAAAAGGCGCATTACCTAAGCCAATCGCAATATTGCGCATAAAGCTTTGATAGCCGGTACGACGTAATGGACTGCCTTCAGTTGAGCTTAAAAATGTAGCCTCATCCCATTGCCAGAGATCCAGTAAACTCACTTGATCCAGTCCATGTCGGGGATGAAAATCTTCAATATTGGTTTTCTGGGCAAAACTGTTCCACGGACAAATCAACTGACAATCATCACAACCAAAAACCCGGTTACCAATCCCTCGACGTAACTCCTCTGGAATGATTCCTTTATATTCAATGGTTAAATAAGCAATACAGCGACGTGCATCCAGCATATACGGTTCAACAATAGCCTGTGTCGGGCAAATATCAATACAGGCTGTGCATGAACCACAATGTTTGCTTGCAGGCTCATCAAAGGGCAGTTCCAGTGAGCTAAACAGCTCACCTAAAACAAAGAAAGACCCGGATTTTTTATGGATTAATAAAGTATGTTTACCGGTCCAGCCCATGCCCGCACTTTCGGCCAGTGATTTTTCAAATACAGGAGCAGAGTCTGCAAAGGGGCGGGATTCAAATTCACCGACTTTTTCCCGAATTTTAGAAGCTAGCATTTTTAGGCGCCCGCGCATGGTTTTATGATAGTCACGACCACGGGCATAACGGGCAATAATCGCAGAATTTGGTGCATAGGGCACTAGACGCGGTTCTGGAAGATCGACCAGATAATCCATTCGTACACAGATCACGGATTTGGTATTGGGAATAAGCAGTGTGGGATCGGCACGTTTTTCCAGATTTTCTTCCAAAAACTTCATATCACCGTGATAGCCGCGGTCTAAATATTCCTGCAAACGTACTAATTCTGCTTGAGCATCCGGTTTGGCAATGACACAATCAGAAAAACCCAGCTCTCGTGCCTGCGCTTTGATCCACGCCTTCAGTTCATTCGGATCTTGTTGATAAACTTGAATTTGCGCTTGGGAATCGGGTGTTGTCATAAACCAGAAACAGGAAATAAGAAATGCAGCAGCAAGTTTATCATAGCCGCGATATACAAGCATGGGAGCAGCGCTGGTTTGGCAAGCAAAATAGTTCTTATGGTTTGATGCAACAGGTGGCATGGTCGATTGCGCAGCGACTCATCCCTTTATTGGAACAACAGCAATTGACTCAAATCGCTGTCTGTTGCGGTCAGGGTAATAATGCCGGTGATGGTTATCTGGTAGGAAAATATTTAAAACAGGTCGGTTTTGAAATAGATATTTATGCAGCAGAACCCGGTCCATCACAGGATCTGGCTCAAGCAATCGGGGAAGCTCAGCAAATCGGTATACCTACTTATTCAGGTTTTAATTTTCAGAAACAATATGATGTTTATATTGATGCCTTATTTGGGATCGGTTTGAACCGTGATCTGAATGAAAATTGGCAACAGATTATTCAAAGCGTTAATGCCCAGCAAGGTCTTAAAATTGCAATGGATATTCCAAGCGGACTGCATGCCAATACAGGCCAGCCTTTGCCGGTTGCCATTAAGGCAGATCATAGTTTTACTGTTTTAGGTTTAAAGGCGGGATTATTTACCGGACAAGGCAAAGAATATGCCGGCAAGGTAGAGGTCATCTCGGCTATTCCTTCCGATGCTGAACTTCTGCCGATGGCCCAACTTTCCTCGACTCAAATTCATCTGCCTAAACGTGAAGCTTTTGGACATAAGGGCAGTTATGGGCATGTGCTCGTAATTGGGGGGCATGCCGATATGGGCGGTGCGGTCATTATGGCAGCTGAGGCAGCCTTTGCTGCTGGTGCAGGTAAGGTCACTGTGGTTTGTGATGCCAAACATCATACTGCCATTTTGTCACGTGCTCCGAATATCATGCTGCGTGATATTAATGCGCTAGATGCTGAGCAACGCCAAGCTTTAGTTCGTCATGTGGATGCTGTCTGTTTTGGTATGGGGTTAGGACGCGATGCTTGGGCTGAGAAGCAATATAATTACTGGTTTGACCTGATTCAGCAATCAGAACTGGAGACAGTTCTCGATGCAGATGCCTTGTGGTTTCTGGCAAAAGCACCACAAAATTTGAATGCCCATACTTATGCAACACCGCATCCGGGTGAAGCGGCTACTTTGCTAGAAATGAAAGCATCAGGAGTCGAAGCAGATCGCATTCAGACAATTAAACAGCTCCAGCAAAAATATCAGGGACAATGGGTGCTCAAGGGTTCAGGTAGTCTGATTTTAGAGGATGATCTTTATATTTGTACCGCAGGCAATGCCGGTATGGGAACCGGAGGAATGGGAGATGTACTTGCTGGCATGATCGCCAGTTTGAAAGCCCAATTTAGAAATACTATCCATTTACACGAGATCGTAACTTTGCACGCACTTGCAGGTGATGTACTGGCGGAAAAGGGTGAACGCGGCTTACAGGCGCAAGATATGAAACATGCCATTTACCAGGTTGTGAACCACTAAGGAAAATAAAAATGCAGGCCATTCATTTAATCATTCAGGGCAAAGTGCAGGGTGTAGGCTACCGTCGCTGGTTCGAACAACAAGCAATTCAATTAGGTTTAAAGGGTTTTGTACGTAATCTGGAAACAGGCGAAGTTGAGGCTATCATTGTTGGGAAGGAAGCGATTGTTCGGAAAATGATCCAGCTCAGCAGAACTGGACCACAACGTGCAAAAGTCACTGCAATACATCAGCAGAGTTTGAATCTTCAAGACGCGGATTTTCAAGACTTTAAAGTATTAACCGAAGATTAACGGCGGCGGGTGCTGACCCGGCTGCGTCCGCGTGCCATACCGCCCAAGGCATTCAATACGGCCATTTTACTCATGCTGCCTGAAGCATGGGCATGACAAATCGCAGCAGCAAGTGCATCGGCAGCATCTTGTTGCGGCTTGATTGTCAGGTTCAGAATACGCATAACCATCATCTGAACCTGTTCTTTGTCTGCAGCGCCATAGCCCACAACAGACTGTTTGATCTGCCGCGCCGTATATTCGGCAACTTTCAGATCCAGATTCACCAAGGCAGCCACTGCCGCACCACGAGCCTGACCCAGTTTAAGAGCAGAATCCGGATTTTGTGCCATAAACACCTGTTCCACCGCAGCCTCGGTCGGGCCGTAAAATTTGACAATCCGTTCTACACCGGCAAAGATTCGTTTTAAACGTTCAGGCATTTCCGCTGTTTCAGTTCTAATCGTTCCCGCATCAACAAAAGTAAGTTTTGAACCTTCTTTCTGGATGATACCGTAACCTGTTAGACGCGAACCGGGATCAATCCCAATAATTAATGACATGCCTGCACTTTAAAAATAAAATAATGCCCATATTGTTACATAAGCGTATCAAAAAAGCTTGATCCTGATGAAGCAGTTGATTACAGCATCCTAATATTTATTTTACTGAGATTAGATTAATTTTCATGAAATTATTTCTTATTATCCTGGCCGGCTTAGTCCTCGAAGTATTTGTATGGATTGGCGTGGGTGACCTTGTCGGGAGCATGTGGTACGTATTTTTCTGGTTCGTGGCGGCCTTCTTTATCGGTATGAACCTAATCCGGAAATATTCGGCCGGCGTTATGCCGCAAATGCAGCAAATGCAGATGGGACAAATGAGTGCAGATCCGGCATTATCGAATAATTTACCTAAGATCTTAGCCGGCTTTTTCCTGCTGATTCCTGGTTTGATTAGTGATGTACTTGCGGTATTAATGCTGATTCCACCTGTACAACGTGCTTTCCAGGCAGCCATGATGAAAATGATGATGAAACGTCAGCAAGCCATGATGGAAAAAATGATGGGTGGCATGATGGGCGATGTCGGTGGCGGTGCAGGTCAAAACCCGTTTGCTGAAATGATGCGTCAAATGCAGGATATGCAGAACCAGCAGGGTGGTCATAGGGATTCAACCATTATTGATGGTGAAGCCCGTGAAGTGACCCCGGAACCCAAGAAAATTGAAATGAAAGATGTGAACAAGAAATAAAATCACGCTTTCAATAGACCTCTTGTGAAAGTATTGTTTTACCTAATTTTTGAATTAGCTAAAACCTTATAAAATGTAGCTTTGGGCTGTTTAAATTTTGACTAACGCAAGAAGTCTAATATAAATACTTCAAGCCGAATCTCATGATTCGGCTTTTTTATTGGAACTTTCTAATTTCGTTAAACAAAAGTTATAATAGTTTTTTTACCATTTGATCTTTTTTAAATGTCTTTGCTTTTTACCATCTGTTTTCTACATTTTGTAGCTCAATTAAGCCCCGGTCCTGACATTTTACTTATCGCAAAAAGTGCAGCCTCTACGACACGTATGAATGCCTTAAAGGTGATTGCTGGAATTTCAGCGGGGATCGTAATTTGGGTGGTATTGACGCTAGCAGGCTTTACCGTATTGATCGACCAGTTTCCCTGGATTCAACAGGTATTGATGGTCATCGGTGGGTTATTTTTGGCCAAAATGGGCTGGGCCATGCTAAAAGGCGGATGGCAAAGTTTTCAGAACAGACATCAAACTCAAGATGATTTAAATACTGTAGAAGCACCAAAAAGTTATTTTATGCAGGGTTTATTGACTAATCTGTCGAATCCTAAAACTCTGATCTATTTCAGTAGCGTATTTTCACTTGCACTGAGTTCATCAGCTTCTGATTATTTAAAAGCGCAACTGGCAGTGATTATTCCGCTGCAAACCTTTATTACTTTTACTTTACTAATGCTATTAATTTCCCATCCTAAAATTAAAGAGGCTTACCAGCGATCAGGAAATTATATCGATATGATTTCAGGCGGGTTATTCCTGATTTTTGCAGTCTGGTTATGGTATGACGCGCTGGTTCTAATGAACTAAAAATCTAAATTCGATGGGGTAACAGAGGAGTTTTCGTTAAAAAGCTGCTGTGCAGCGGAAGCGTCAGAAACCAGATTATCCTGTTTCTGCACTGGAGACTGATAACGATTCGGTTTAAGGGTAGTCTCAGTATTTTCCGAACCCTGATAACTGCGACTGCGATTGGCACGCTCACGTAAGCCGCCTTTTTTAATTAACTGGACCATTTTCATCTCTCACTGCAAGATGACTTATTGTAATTCAAATTTTCTATTCTGGCAGCGTTTCATATTCAAGTTAAAATTGCATAAAAAAGACCTGATCCAAGTCAGGTCTTGCTGGAGGATAAGAAAATTAGCGCGGACGTTTATTATCTTGTTGTAGCACATCAAATAATGATGACTGAGCTGGCACTTCCTGCTGCTGTGACTGGATATAAACATGCATTACCTTGAACGCGATTGCAGTAACCAGACAGGCCACCAGACATAAAATCCAAAAACCATAAGGGCTGCGAATATTATGTGAGCCACAAGCATGACATTCTTTTTGGCCAGCTTCCACAACTTTATCGCAGCACGCACAGTGATATTGATAGTACATTGCTAAGCTCCATTACATTTCTGATATTTTTTTTGTTATCTTTCACGGACTTTTATTTTAGGCCTACATGTCATATTAATGATGCAATTAGACGCTGACAAGTCATATAACAAAAAGTTACCCAAGTCTTAGTGAGGAAAACAAGTAATAATTGGCTAAGTGCATAACATTATTAAGTTATTTCGAGAAATTTCTCTGGAATAATTAACTATGCTATCTATCAATTCATAAGCAATTTTTGAACCAGTTCGAGTGGAGCTTAAGAACAACAAGTATAAAATGGGAAATAGACAGGGCAAGAACTTAGATGAATTGATCTGCTCCACAAAATAGAATGATATGGAATATATTTTGCTTATTTTTTAACTATTCGTTGCACTGTATTAAGTCTATAAAAATGTTTAATTTCAATAATTTTTATTAAAGTGCACTATAAACTTAAGGAACAATACTGATCTCATGAAGAAAATATCACTGTTTTTATCATCCTTGCTCTGTATGAGCAGTCTTTATGCACAATCGGATATTGAAAGGGAAGTTATTACCCAGTTTCAGCAGGATTTTAATGCGCAAAATTATGCAGCAATTTTTGAAAAGTTTTCACCTGAAGCGAAAAAGGCGATTCCTTTAAATATGTTTGAAAAAGTCTCTAAAGACTTACAGCAGCAACTCGGCAAAATACAAAGTCTTGAGTATATAGAGTCTAAAGGTAAAGAGACTGCAGTCTATAAGGCCAACTTTGAAAAAGACCGTCTGAAACTCAGCATGAGTTTGAATAATGATCAACAGATTTCCGGCCTTTTATTTACGCCCTATATCGAATCTACTGCAGCAAATAATAAGACAGTCAATACCATTCAAGGCTATCCAAAAGAGATTGCAGAGAAAATTTATCATGCTACTCGTACTTTTCCAGAACAAACTCAAGTAGCGATAGCGGTATTAGATCAGGACAAACCCCATTACTATGGGGTACAGAAGCATAAGGACAAAATCCAGGCCAAGGCCAATCAGGACAAAGTCTTTGCGATTGGTTCTCTGGCCAAAGTGATGACATCAACCATATTGGCTGAACTGGTGACACAAAATAAACTTAAGCTAGATGGCAAGATTAATCCTTATTATACATTTCTATTTAAGGACAATATTCAGGTTCGCTTTCAGGATTTAGCCAATCATACGTCTGGACTGCCACGACTACCGAGTAATTTGGAAGTAGATGATGATACTGATCCATATAAGGAATATGATGCAGCTAAACTGGAAGAATATTTAAAAAATTCATTAGAGCTTGAACATGCAAATAACAGTAGAAAAGTGCCACATTATTCTAATTTGGCTGTGGCTTTATTGGGACAGAGTTTGAGTCAATCGCAAAATAAGGATTTTACTGAGTTACTCAATGAATATGTATTTAAAAAGTATGGGATGAAAAATAGCTATACCTCGCCTGATCAAGCAGCTAAGCAACTTGTGCCTGCATTTGATGCCCAAGGAAAAGAAATCACCACCTGGACATTTGATACCTTTTTACCCGCGGGCGGTGTACTCTCTACAGCTTCAGATTTAACCAGATTTGCACAAGCTCAGCTCGATGCAAAAAATGCGGCAGTACAATTAACTCAGCAAGCAACTACAGAAAAAGCAGGTAGCTACCAATTGGGATTGGGCTGGTTTGTGCGAGAACAGGACAATGGCACCAAAATCATTTGGCATGGGGGAAATACCGCAGGGCATTCTGCTATTTTGATGATTGATTTAAACAAGAGAAAGGCAGTTACGATTTTAGCTAATGTTGCTGCTGTACATCCTGAAATGGGAAATATTGAAAAACTGGCTGCTCAATTACTACAGGAATAAATCAGCTTTAAGATAGTAAAAAGCCCGCACAATGCGGGCTTTTTTTAATTCATGAATTTTGAGGATTACTGACCAGAACGGATGATGTAGTCGAAG
>NZ_JWHB01000029.1:0-44549 GCF_000804305.1 Acinetobacter sp. YZS-X1-1
TAATCTTTCTAGGCTAGGTTTATGCAACAAAACCGATATGGCTATTAAGCCAAAAAATAATGGAGTTATAAAATGTGTCGGTTGATCGGTGAAAAGGTGCTTTATTAGCTGATTAGATCCTATTAGATTAAAGAAATCTAATTAGACATTTACAATCTAATGGAATCTATTGCAAGGAACCAATCGTTGCGGCGTAATTGAGATGACTACCATCAAGATTTTCCCAGTCAAAAACGATAAGCTACCATAGCAGTTATCAGACTTACCGTATTTACGGGTTCTAATCATTTGCAAGTATTTGAAAGTCTGGATGCAATTTTTTCCAATGTTCTCTTAGTTTTTCTTTATGGGCAGAACCCATTGGTAAATCTAGTAATAGCGCTGGCCATACGGACCGTGCTTTGTCCATGATCTCGTGAAGTTGTTTTTCAATTACACGCCATGGAACACCGACTTTTTCTGCCCATTGTTCAAAGTGTTTCATCTCAGCTAAATACCAATCTTTATTTTTGGCAAGATCCAATGCGAAGTGACGCTCATTTTCAATATATACACTTGTCATCAATATATCGTATGCGGGAGATAATCTTGGTGTTCTTTTATCGTGATAAATCATACTCCAGTTCTTTAAGTGTGCATCTTCATTGGCAAGTAAAATATTTATGAGTAAACGGCTGGCAAATTGCTGAATATCAAAAATTTTGTTATCTGAATACTGGTAAATGATCTTGCTTATCTGCTCATAATTTGTGGTGCTGTATTTCTGATGTGGGTATGCATCAAAGATTTGAGCAAAATCTTCAATATGAATAAGCTCTGTAGTGTTAGCAGTACTCTGTCTATCGAATCTCTTAATTGCAAAAGCATATTGCTCTTGGGGTAAATTTAATGGTGGAAGGTCTTGTAAGAGTGCCATATCCACCAACCGAATCTCAGGGACATCTATTCCGACCATTTTGGCAAGGGGCATCATAGAATATTCATTCAGTGGAACAAAAGCATGTCTGGAAGAAGGAGCTTTGATAATCCAGTCCCCGAGTAGAGTCGTTTCTGTTGCCTGTGCTAGTGTAAAACGCCCATCTTTGGCTTTCATGGAAAACTTCATTTGGACGCCGGCCAAGGAAAACTTATTATCTGTTCGAATCTCTTGCTTTAAAATTTGATCTGGATTCGAGATCTGCAGTTTGAATTTTATTTCATCTGGAATTTCTTCTGGATCTAATGGAGTCGCAATGAGTGCTCCAGGTAAATCAAGACCTAAAGCTGCCAATAACTGAAATTCATTGTCTATATGTACTTTGAGGCTTTGTGCAATCAGTTCACGTAATGCACCTTCTGGTAGCAAGTTTGATAGCAAGGGGTGTAAGCGCTGATGTGTAACATAGGTCTTTTCTAAAATTTTATCCGCTTGAGGATACAAGGGGGAAGTCAGCAGGCGCAAGGTCGGACGTTGCTGATCAAAGCGGAAAGAATCTGTAAAAACCAGAATATTTTTTCCACTCTGAAATCCTGCCAAGTATCCAACGATACCGTGATGTAATTTTAATTTCAGGACGGCAACAGTATTCATGGTTCCTCTCCTCCGAGAAGACCCTTCCATGGGTTAGTCATTAAGTCATCCTGATCTTCAATAGTGACTTTAATTTCATCATTCAATAATTGTCTGATCAAATGAACCTTATCATCAGGGATGAGCATCAGTTGAGCATTTAATCCTGGTGCCATAATTTCTAAGGTCTCTAATCGAGGATTGCCCTGACTTTCCAGCTTTTGGTACTGCTGTCTTGACATGCCTGTACGAGATTGCATATCAATTTTTTTTAAGCCCAATTGGGTTCGTCTTTTTTTGACTTGCTGTAGTAAAGACTTATTCAATGTAGACATATTTATTGCTTTTGGGTGATATAAGAAACATATTAGTTTCTTTTTTTTTTGAAAAGCAATTTATGAATTTATCATTTCGATCTGTAAAACAGCCCTACTTGTATGTATGCAGCTGTTATGTCTGTGTTGTTGGATGTAAATACCAAATGATAAGAGCCTCTGAATAATTTCATTCATCATCTTCTGCAAATATTGCTTCAATTTCATCCCAATGTGGCAAGTTAAACTTTTTTTTATTCACTTCGAATTCTAACCCTACGCTATCAAGCACACGTTCAAATATGTCAAATGAACCTGTAAAACGGCCATTCTCTATCTCTGAAATTGTTGTTTTATTGACTTCAGTCTTTTCTGAAAGACTTTTCTGTGTATAGCCTAATTCTTTTCTCGCCAAACGTATTTCTTTACCTATTTCACGTCTTGTAGCCATATCAATTTTTTCTCCCGAAATTTGTTTGCCATATAGCAAACTTTTAGCTAATTATGGTGAATGTTCGCTATATAGCAAACTTTGTATACTGGTTTTTGAATGGTTATTGATCTATAAGATTCGATTTTGCCTCGCATCAGGTTAATAAATCTAATATATAGCAGCAGTTCGTAATCAATTGATGGAATTAGACCAGATATATACATCTTGAGAAGAAGGGGGATTCTTATACCTCACATTTGAATTATTGGAGAGGGCTATCACTTTCAAATTTTTCTGTAATACTTTGCTTATCTTAAAGTTTAGCCCGAAGACCTTCCACCAATTGTAAAACAGAGGCCAATCCTTGAGGGTTCTGAATCTCTTCTATTGGTATGCCACTCATCAATTTATTGGGTGATTTCATAAAATGCTGCATCCAGGCTGTATCCCCACCTGTAAGAGCATCCAGTGATGTGGGAATGCGGATTAAATGACTGCGATTTCTCCCTGTTTTGAAGTGGGATCTAATTCAAGAGAGGTTAAAGTTTTCACCGAATCTATATTCAGTATTAAGGTTAGTTGATCCTGTGCAAGACCAAGGCGCTCAGCAGCAGCTAAAACTGCCTTAGCTAATATCATTTTCTGTTTTGCAGTTTTTTCTGATGTTGTATGCATGACCGATCCCTGTTTCAGACGCTGCTAATTCATAGAGTTTATACTATTTAATCATCGTTGATCAGACATCCAATTTTTACTGTAAACATCTTAAATATGAGAAACAATTATTAGATACATCAGTAGCTTGAATACACCGAGTGCCTTCGCATCTTTACACTTGAAGCAAAACTTAATTCGCTGCTCACCCTCATTTATACTGAAGTTTTCTGCCCGTAATGTTAAATCCTGTAATGTCTTTTTGAGCTCTGTCTTGCTCTGCTGAGAGAGTTCTAAATGAAGATATTTCTTGGGAAATAAACCGCTGATAAAAGAAAGAAGCTTCCTCAGTTGCCGTTTCTCATTCAGTTCAAAAATTAACTGGGCTGAATTGGGCTGGACTTTTTCAAGATAAATTGAGTAGATCGCATTGAGCTGTTTTTTGTATTTACTTTGTACATTTGCATAACGCTCCTGAACATGGTGAATGACATTTTTTTCCTCCTGATTGGTTGGAAACATGGTGACCAATGCATCGGGAGTTCTCCTTAAAAAATCTGTGGTAAATAACCTCGATGATTTTTTTTGGTTTACACAGGAGGTTTTCAAATGCAGAGCTCTGGCACGTAATTTTTGCGCGATTTGCAAAGGAATTGCTTCAGGTAACAGAAGGTCTTGCTCTTTTTCTACTACAAGAATGTGATGCAATAGTTCAAAAGTCATCTCTGAGTCATGAGCTCCTAGCATCAGTGAATCAGGTGATTTCTGTTGCCTTGGTTGATATTGATGATCATGTTCCCTGTAACGGTCTTTAGTAAGTCGGTCAAATAAAAACTGTTTGATCGCCCGTTGCTGTACAGGATATTTAATAGCATCATCATGTTTCAGAATATTGAAATAGGCTTCTTTAGGAAGCGGGCTGTGCATTTGATTCAGCTGGTAGCTAATTGCGAGATGCATTAAATGCAGATAGCTTGAACAAGTGGTTTCAGGTGTCAGGTGCCCGGCAAAATGAGAAAGCGCATACCAAGTTTGCTGAGTATTTTTGTTTCGCAGCAATGCATAACGGATACGTAGTTGCTCATTTGGCGTATAGTCGGTAAATGCATCAGCAAGCGGTGAGTGTTTTAAAACCAGATAGAGATGATTAAATGCAGAATGGCGCAGGTTGTGATAAGTAAAATTGTGCTCGCCGAAAAATGACTGGATCAATTGTTTCAGTAGAGCATTGACTTCATTTTCATGGGTTTCTTCCAGCGACTGTTTTAAAAATAGCGGTTGTGTAACTGATTTTCCTTGTTCTTTTAGCAGACGTTTTCTATTCTGACTATATGTTTTAAATGCGTGTAATTCGTCTGCTTTGAGCAGATGATGTAAGGGAATCTTACGGTAAGCTGAATAGCTTTTTTGATTTTTATTGCGATTGTTGCGAATGGTGAGTATCACTGTCTCTTCATTAATAAATAGATCACGTACGAAGATATTCAATGTTTCATTGATCCGAAGTCCGGCTCTGAACCCCAGAATAAAAATCAGTTTAAACATATTTTTATCCCGAACTGAAATACCTTGAGTATTTTCGAGCTGCTGTAGCATGCCGTGAAAAAGATGGGGCGATATCAGTGCTGTTTTACAAATTTTTACCTGGATTAAATTATCCAGATCGACAGCGGGTGCGTTAAAGAATAAGGTCTGTTTGTGATGAAACTCCTGTAGACGTTTTTGTAAAGTCGCTCGAGTTGTTTCTTTCTTTAATAGAAGCATTTCCCCATAGAGGTCTTTAAAATCAGCATCTGAAAATGACGAAATATCTTTGTCTTGCATTGCCTGCAGCCAATGGACTGCAAACTGTGAAAACATGGTTTTTAGAGAGCTTTGTTTAATTGGCTGAAAATCTGCACGTATAAGCTTGCGCTTAAATCGTTGCTGCTGCTGAATAATATTATTGAGATCGTCCAGTTCTGTCTCCGTTAATTTTGAGCGCAGAATGGTCCACAGCAGCAAACGTTCCAAGGCCGGAGATTGTTCTCCGGAATATAACTTTATGAGTTTATCACTATAGTCTTTTGCACGAATAGCTTGACGTATTTCTACTAAAATATCGACTTCATCTAACGTAATAGTGACCGTAGGCTGGTCTTGAGGTTTTTCACAAATATTCTGAACCGTATGGGTAGGCGTGGGTTCAGGCTGAATAAAATAAGCTGTTAATTGTTTTTCGAGAGGGCTGGAACTGTAAATTTCATTTTTTAAGATGCAGATGGACATTTGATCCAGCCCGCTGTTTTTCAGGAACTGTGTATAGTAAAAACCGTGTTTTAACAGATCTTTACAACGCACTTTTTCCTCAGGAAAACATTCGATAATACAAGCGTTAATCAGATGTTCTGCATCTTCAATATCTGAAAATAAATCAAATTTCTGATATTTTAGTCTGTAGATCCAGCATTTCACAATATCGTGTAGCACAAACATTTTTGTATAGCTAACTGCAAAATCAGGGTCATTTATACGCTGATTACCAAAATACCGGTTCGGGATTTCGAGTGTAACTATATGATTCTTCTTTAAAAAAATTTGAAATTTCTTTGTTTTTAAAATGATTTTTAAAAACTTTTGCAGTTCGGCATGATTATAAATGCCATTAAATAATATTGAACTGATCAAGCAGAAGCCAAGTGATTGGGTTGGACTGAAGTCATTATGTTGTGTCCAGTAAGCAATCATATTTTTGGCAAATTGAGTCACCTTTTTGCCATGTTTTAAGGTTTCAATATTTTGTAGTGGCAGAGACCTTTCGTGCCTCACGGGGGCGGCAGGCACCGGATAGTGGTGATCTGATGAAAGATTAAAGCGCTTGATATATTTAGCAAATTCTATACGTGCTATTTGGTAGCTTCGGATATTTGACTTACAGTGCTCTAAAAGTCGATCGTCAACTTGTCGAAAAATTTCTGGATAGTTTTCGGGTGTCAGTTCTGTGCATTTTTCGCTAAATAATTGCAAAAGAAAAACTTTTTTCTCTCTATGCTTCTTTAATCGTTTTAGCGAGTGTGGATGTCTGCTCATTTAATCATGATCCCGTTGAATGTCGACATACTTTTAAGCGCTAAGATTTCGACCAGCTTGTCTTGTGCTGCTCTGATTTGGTCGTAATCAGTCGCCTGAAAAGCTGAATAGCGGTCAAACAGTCCCTGCATTGCTTCGTCATGACCAAAGATGCCCTTAACTACATCTTCACTGCAGTATTGGGCAAAAAAATAACGAGCAAAGTGGCGGGTCCAATTGCGCTGAAGGGCTATTTCTGTACAGTATTTTTGAATATCAGAAAGTTCTAAATTTCGGATATATCCTTGTGGATCGTAAAATAATAGAAAGGGGCGTTCCCCCTCGAAGACCTCTTGGATTGCTTGTACTTGTTCTTGCGACAGATAGGCTTTAGTGAGGTGCAGAAAATGTTTCAAATACTTTAGGTAATGCTGTATTTCATCACGAAGAAAATTATTAAAAGGTAAATAGCGTCCAATGGTGCCAGAATAACGCTGCACTTTATCTGCAACAGCCATCAATTGGTTGTCAAGGTCAATATAATCTAGATTGGGTGGGAAGGACTCACTCGGCCGTGCTGAAGTTGTCAGCATGCAAATATGCCACAGCCAGATTGAATAATGATTTAAAGTCTGAAAGGGATTGGGATTATTCCGAACTTGGTGGTCAAGCTGGTAAAAAAAAGACTGGACGAATGGGAGATTAGGTGTCTGCTGGCTACCAAAAGAATGCGGATTGCTGAATTCTTCAAGATATTCAGTTTCCAGCTGAGGAACAGTCAAACTTAGAGTTTGAGTATAAATATCAAGAATATCTACGATCTGTGTTGAAAAGTAATGGCATGGAATATAGTGCTGAACACTTTCTCCATTCAGTAATTTGCTTTCCAGCTCATACCCCATTTCATTCAATGCAATATCACTGAGTAAGCGAGGAAGATTTTGTGATGTTAACTGGAAGGTCAGCCCTTTATTAATTTTTCGTAAATACTCCTGTATCTTGAAATCAATCTCAACACCATCCATTCTTTTCAACTGATTTAGGTTTTCCAGATAATATTTAGGCAGAGGAATCGTAAAAGAATTCACGGTATTCAACCTATGTTCCCTTAAAACAAAATCATTGAATTTAGAGACTTCAAAGCTTTGCTTAAAGAAACATTTTTGGGGTTTCAGTGATACCTCTTTGTTTTTTGTACTGACTCGTAAATTTTTTTGAAATACAGGCAGGTCTTTATAATGAGTAAGACTGAGGACTGAAAATAAAAGCAGGGTATGAATTGGAGAGTTCTCTGCCTGTTCTAATAAAATTTGCATAATGTACTGTGCGGTAGGCAAATCGAACACCCGAGGATTCAGCTTGCTCATTAGCTCATTCTTGTTTTGATGCAGAATTTTATTTTTGAGATTATTGATCTGAGCTGTAATAGAACATTGCTCTAATGAGTTAAATTCAAAATTATGATCTTCAACTTTTTCTATAGTTTTATCCTCAGGTGGCTGTTTTGCCACACCTCGCTCAAAATGAGTTTGATATGTTTTTTCTCCATCAAGTGAAATTCTTAATGTCTTTTTAACGTCAGTTTGAGACGATTTTGGGGGAGGTGGATTACTTTGACGATTTCTTTTTTGACGTTCTGATTGAGTATGCGCATAGGTATAAATAACGCGGATTTCTGCCAATTGGCCCATTTCCGTTTTCTTTAAACTCTCTTTGGATTCTTCAAATAATTTTCCATTCTCAGTTTCAGCTTCTTTTAGAAATTTAACAAGATCGTCTAATTCGATCGGAAGAGAAGGTAAAAAATTGTAAAGCCAATGGTATTCCTGCTTTGTACTGGCTAAACGAAAACGTCTACAAAGATTAGCTACAGTAGCTGCATGTTCTTTGCTATCAAGTAATTCAATACATTGGGTATTGAAAATGGCCCATTTCAGTGCATTAGCTTGATATGCTGAAGGGGTGTTAATGACTGCAACAAGATAATGAACCAGAGGGTATTCACTAATTGATTTGTTTGCAAGTTGTTGATTTATAATATTGTTGATTTCAACGACTTCAGTTGGTTGAATGAAATCATTAAGCTTAAAGAAGTCCTGATCATTTTTCAGTTTTGCTTTCGCCAGTGCTTGATAGAAGTCTCGAAATGGCTCAAGCTTTAATTTTTGAGTATCTTCTAAATAACTATATCCGTTCATTATACAATTCCCTTCAGAATCTTTTCTAATGACAGGGGGCCTGCATAATTTGAAACAGAACTTACCGGACTTTTGGATTTAGACAGCCCTGATAGTTCTCGTAGATGATTAACAGTTAAGGCTTCCTGACCGAAAACTTCCTGAAGATGTGCAGCTGAGTATTGTTCATTTAGCCAATGTGCGATGATATCTAAGCCATGAATTGAGTGATGTAATCCGGAACACAGTAAGCCCCTTACTTCGCTTAAAGCCTGGATGATGAATTCGTAGGAATTATTTTTCTCATAAGCTCTGAACTTCAATTCAGTTTTGTTTTTATGGTGAAAATGAGCATAGATCCAGCTGAAATGACTACTAAAAAAATAGTGATCCGGTGTGTTAGTGGTAAGGAGCGGGATGTCGATATTCTGTTTAAAAGTAAAATTCAAATGATAGTTTTGCTGTTTTTCATTAAGCTGAAAAAATAAAGCGATCCAAACTTGGTAGGCGTGCATACAGTTTGGGTAGCATATTAATTGCAGATTTTTTGCAGATACGCGGTAATTTGGTATGCTTTTCTTTTTTACAGACATACAGTGATGCCACCCCATATTTGTGCCAAATGGCTGAAAATAGAACAATAATATTCATATAATTGTCAATAGTAGGGCAATGGCTTGAAGTTCCATATATTGTGCTATTGAATTATAAAATCCCCTATATATAGTATTTTTAATCTTTTTTTAATGGTAATTAAAACCAAACAGGAATCAATTTTTGATAAGTATGTAGACAAATTTAACTTGATTGATATCGGGAGCCGTATATGGAAATTAAACAACTGAAACAGGTAGAAGTCGTTACAGATGTTGTATGTGATGTATGCAACCAATCAACGAAACTGGAGTTTGGCACTTTATCGGCGCATTGGGGCTATGGTTCCAAGCATGACGGGGAAAGATATGAATTGCAGTTATGTGAAAAATGTTTCTTTTATGCCCTGGCGACATTAAAAAAAGAGCGAGCAGATGAGTTTATGTTTGATGAAAATTTTGACCCTTCGACCCTAGATGGGTTTGGGTTGAAATAGATTAGAGTTATGTTGGTATACGTATTTGTATGTTTAAAAAGATTATTAGATATTAGTTAGTGATTTCAGGGTTGGGGCATGGCAGAATAGAATAATTTAAAAATATTTATATAACACAGGTTAAGAATGAATTTTATTGATGCAATAAGTGTGTTGTCTAAATCCTCTTCTTACGCAGTTTCTACTGAAAGTGACCTTGATGCGGCTTTATCTGCAATAAAATCTGATTTATATGTTGTGATGCCAATTGAAGAGCATCTTTTTGAATTATTAGAATCCATTAAAGAAGACTCTAAAAAAGTCATATTCCTTTGTGGTAGTAGTGGCGATGGAAAATCTGAACTTTTATTAAGGGCTCGAGAAAAATTCAATACGCCATATATCAAATTTCATTTAGATGCCACACATAGTTTTGCTCCGCATGATTCTGCAGTCGATACTCTAAATAAATTATTTAATGAATATGAAGTTGGACACCATTCACTAGTAATAGCAATAAATATTGGGATGTTGGGAAACTATGCGGCAGCAGCAGAAAATAAAAATATAGGTTGTGTTCTTAAAAAATATTTAGAAAAAAAACAAGTTTCAGATGGTTATGAATTTTTAAGTTTTGAAGATTATCCAAAATTTGATATTACTAGAGATGATTATCATGCTGAATTCATATCTAAAATTTTTGAAAAAATAACTAATTCAGAATCCCTAATTTATAAAGTTTATAGTGAAAGTAAAGATATCGGACTTAAATCACAGGAAAAAAGAATATTTATTAATTATAACCTTCTTTGTTCTAATGAAATTCAAAAGGTGATAATTGATTTATTGTTAAAAGTAAGATTATATCGGAACCAGTTCATAACTACACGTACATTATTAGATTTGATATATGAACTAGTAATAGGGGAAGGGTATATATTTGATAACATTTTTATTTCAAGAAATAATGAGATTTTAGAAAATTTAAGTGAATTTGACCCAGTTTTTTTAAAAACTAAACTAATTGATCGGTTCTTGATTTCTTATCAATTAAAAGAAACTAGTGAAAAGTTTGAAAAATTTAAGAGAGAAATTTTTGAAAAATTTCATCTTGAACAGTTATATAGTTCTCATTCATATATTAGATTGTTTTATTTTTTGAAATTTTATGAATTAAAATATAATTTCCACAAGGAATTCGAAGATGATTTTTCAGAGAAACTTTTGAATGATTTTTTAAATATTTATCGATATCATAAATTTTTAGAAGTTGATAGTTCTTTAATAAAGAAACTGAGAGACTATTATAATAATGATTTATTAGCATCTTTGAGAAATTATCTTAATAAAAAATCTCCTTATTTGAGTATTGATCAATATTTGATACGCGAATATGGAAGTTATCAGGTTATTGCTAATTTAAAGTTTTCAGCTGATTTGGGTGTATTGAAACAAAATGTAGTCAATGTGAATGGATCCTCATTTTATGTATTTTTAAAAGTAAAAGATTGTGGGAAGGTTGAATTTCCAGTAGATATTAATCTTTTTGAACTATTAATGAAACTTAAATCTGGTTATCGACCCAATAAGAATGATAGAAGTGTTGTAATACTCTTAAATGAGATAGTTAATCGAATTATTACTTTAGGTAATAACTCAAAAGAGTTAACTTTTAAAAATATAGAGAAAGATTCTATTAAAGAAATGACATTTACCTTTGAAGATGATTATATTGAAGTGAGTATGTAAAATGAGTCTAAATCTTGATCTTAAGGTAGATACTAGGACTAGTATGGCTTCATTTTATCCAATTAGAACACAAGAAAATAGTGATGATTTTAATTGGAGTATTATATCGGGGTTATTTTTAAGTAATTTATATGGTTTGAATTTCACTGAAAAAAAATCTTCAGAAATTCGCGATCAATTAGAAAGTTTTGAAAATATATGCGAGGATGAGTTTAAAGTTTTACTTAGTAGTGATGATGCTTGTTCTTTCATTAAGCAAATTTATTTCAATGGAAAAAATATTGCCAAAGTTTCACCTAAGCTGAGTATATATTCATTAGCAGATAATGTAGATAACTCTGCAGTGGAGAAAAGAATAGTGTCCTTAATGAAAACATTATTCTCCAAAGATAAAATTTATGAAGATAATGTGCCAAACCTCAATTTCATTGAAAATAAAATCAATGAAGTATTCAATACATATTTTCCAACAAAAAAACCTAATACTGCAGATGTAATAAGTTATTTACCTAAAATATCAAATATATTTTCTAAGGATTTAGATTTTTTAACGACTAAATCAAAATATTTTTTAGAAAATATACAGTTATTTTTAGAACTATATATGTTCATCTACACCTCTCAATTGTCTTTATCTATCAATGGGTGGAAAGAAGTTAAAGAGCCTTCAGTGAAGGAATGCTATTTTATTTTAGATAGTGAAAAAGCTAGTAGAGAGAGGGTTTGCCTGCAAAGAGGTTATAAGCAAGTAGAGAAAAGTTTAGAGTCAATTTTTCCTATACTAGCTCTAACTGAGAGTTTACAAACGAATTTAGAAAAGAAGATACCTCTTTGGGCGTTAGTTCAACAGCTTACTGAAGAGCATTTTTATCCTCTTAAGCAATATTGTTATGATTTTGCAGCAGATAGAGAACTGCCGCTATCCATTGAGGAGTTTCATGATTGTATCGATATCATGAGTGAACTTCAGTACTTATTTAAAGAACAATTTGCAAAAGGACAGACAAGGGCAAGTGCGGGAAATAAGGTTGTTAATACAATTAAATATAAAATTTTAAAACCTTTTACTCAAACACGGGGCAGTGCGGGAACAATTTTTGTTTTAAATCAGGAATATCTTTTACTTTTAACTAATATAGCGATTGGCGAAAGAGAAAAATTACGACTTTATGAAATTATTGATGAATTCAAACAGAGAGGCGTCTTCTTCGATAAAGAAAGTCAAAAGGCCTTAGTCGAATTTTACGAGAGACTAGGTAATGTTGAAAAAATGAGTGATAGTGGGGATGCGATCTATGTCAAAAAAACAATATGAAGATTTTTTAGTTGAATTATTTTTTGGATGGGCTGAAGATCATTTAAAAGTAGGTGAAAAGTTACATTTTAAATCCCCAGATGATAATAATAGTTTAGAGTTATATGAGGCTTTTAAACGTAGAGCTACTTCTTGCATTATATTGGAAGAAGAAAAAATTATTTATTTCGAAATAAATAATTTTAAAGTAATTCCAGTTTTACATTCAATGGTTGATCCTGGTTATTCTGAGAATTATATTTCTTTAATTAGGGATTTGGTTTCTGGTCAGAAAAATGATTTTAAAAATAGTATTCTATTGATTATTCATAATTCATCATTAGATACACTTAATAATTCATCAAAAGATTTGAGTTTAACTAATAATATTTGGAACCCTAAAGAAATCTATGCTGCATTAGAAAAATATATTACAACTAGCTCACTCAAAGATAATGAAATTTCCAAACATCTTTTAAATCACCAGTTTGATTTAATTCAAGCAGATGGTGCAACAATGTTTGGTTTTAGAGAGCTTTTTAAAGCAGTCCAAGATGGTAAAATAGATTTTAATGAATTAGGATATCTGAATGATACTACAATGGTATCATGGAGTAATTCAAAAGATGATCAAATCGAGCGCCGATTAAATGAGAATAAAAGATTAAAGGATCAAATTGATTATATTTTTGAACAATTCCCTACTGAGTATAAAGAAAAATTAATTGAGCTAGATTTTAGTGAGCGTTTTATAGATCAATATTTTCCTTCCAATGATTCAGATAGCTGGAAATCTAAGTTGGATTATGGAAGTTGTCTTCAAGAACAGAAAAAAAATATTTTAGATTTAATTACTTTTTCTGATTGTAAAGTTAATGAAGGGAAAATTTATAAACGTGTAAGAGAGAACTCTACACAAAAAAATACTTCTGCATCTCGTGATCATCACTTGATAATTGAAGTCCCTCTGCGTGTTAAAAAAATTCAAATTGATCTTAATTTTGAAAATGGTGAATTAGCAGCTAAAGATGTTAAATTTGGAAAATATAAAAATATTATAACTGGAAAAGTAAAAAAGCGTCAGGGTAAATCGATTGTTGAGCTTGAGGCGGATTTTGATAATGAGATTCAATTTTTAAATATTGAGATAAAGAGGCCTAAACCTAAGGAATGTTTTAAATTCAGAGTATTACTTATTCCTGAAAATACTTTTTCTATTAGTTCGTTAGCTACTAAGTTTTTAATAAGCCCTCGAAAAGAGAATTTAATACTACAGACTGATGAATCTATTTTTCAATTTGATATAAATAATGTAAATACTTACACGTTGAAAAAATCTTCAGAAATTATAGATATTAATCAGTATGGGGCTGTTAATTATGAAGATTTGTTACTTACAGAAGATTTTATCAATTTTTCATTAAAAAACTCTGATCATATTCTCAATTTTGAAATTCAAGGTATTGTATCTGTAAGTTCTTTAAAACTTCCACTGATATTTAATCAAGAACTTTATAGTCACTTTTTTGACGAAGAAGTTAATGGCATATATAACTCATCTAGTTCTAAAATTTCCTTATTAGGTAGAGAATATAAAACAAGATATGAGTATAAAAAGTTTCTTGATTATGAGCTAGATTTCATTGAAAAAGGACTACTATCAAATGTAATAGGTGAGCGATCACAAATTAGTATTGATGAACTTAATTCAGCTTATCCAAGATTAGCGGAGGTGTATAGAGAGTTATTTACCTACCTAAAGGAGAAAATGACACTTTTAAGTTTAGTTTCTTGGGGAAATGACTTTTTAGAAATTGTAGAAAAATTAGTTAATGAATATGTTGATTTGATTAATAATATTCAAACAGCTAAGCTGCTTTCAAAAGATGAAAAAATGCTTGTTAACCTAGGTTTTTCTTTAATAGATGATCAAGAATATTTAACGCCTTTTCATCCAATTAATCTTGCATATTTCTTGACACTAGTAAATAAATGTCAGCAAGACTTTTCTAATTCATTTACTCAGTTATCTTCTACTACAATCCGTCGCTTAAATGCAGAAGGGTTAATTCCATTTAATTGGCATGCCTCGAGTGAGCATAGGTTCAGTTATAGTCAGGTAGTTGCTGAGCACCCTATGTGGATTGAAGTCATTCCTCAAAAAGATAATTTACTCAGCTATACACAGCCTTTAGTACGACAAAAGACTAGTGAATTTGTTGAAGCCTTTAAGGTTTTATTTAGCCAGGGTGACAGAGATACTTTACTAATTAATTCTATTCATAATGGTGATAATAAAGATCTTTTCCTTGGACTTATTGGTTTTATAAAAAAACATAAACAGAAAAATATCCCAAATATTCATGTAAGTATATACGATGATAAATTGAATAATACATACTTTGATATTGTGGCAGATTCTATTAGTCAAAAGGAGCTCAAGAGTTTATGCAAGTTAAGTCCTAATGATGCTGATGCAGATCAGATTACAGATATTGTTCGTCGAAATATTACATATAGTAAATTTGAAATTGCAAAAGTTGAGGCTTTTAATTATTCACATATTTCTTTTGTCCGTAATAATACACCAGTAAAAACCGCCCCTGTTGATTTAATTGAAAGTAAAACTGGAATAGCTTGTCATGGGCTATTGGCGGGGGAAACCTCTTACCATGAGCAAGGAACATATTTCACAACGGCAGGACTAAAGTATTTCCCCGATTTAAATAATCCCGCTATTCAAATTGTCAAACGTTACAGTGCTCTAAGTTATTCAGCATGGGAAAATCAAAATTTTTATGAATCAAACGGATTATCATTAAAAGTAACTAGTGACCTGCAACAATTATTAGAAAAATCTTATGAAGATAGCTTATGGACTGTAATTATTGATCCAAAAGTGACATTGGATTTCTTCAAATCTCAACAGGATGTTGTATTAATTCATTATTCAGATAATTACACCAATTCTTCAAATTATGATGCTATTACTGTTACGAAACGAAGAGACTTGTATGATCAAATTTTAGGTCAGGGTAAAGTAGGACGTATAGATGAGTTTAATGCATTTAATGGTGAGTGGTTGCTTAAGATGCTTACCTTACCTGAAAAGGAGCGTCGAGAAAAAGCAAGCATAATTGCTGCTTATAAATATGTGAATTGTCTGTTAATTAATAGTGATATTACTTGGGTACCTTTAAGCGTTGCTGAAATGGTTCGTATTTCTGGCAATATTGGCCTAAAAATGAGTGAATCAGATTTCAGTACTTATTGCCAAGGTCTCAAGTACGGTGTCATGTCAGATGATGTCTTATTTGTGGGTTTTAAAGATCAGCAGATGTATCTACTTCCTTTAGAAGTTAAAGTTGGACAAAAGCAGAGACATGATAAAGGTATTGAGCAAGCTAAAAAACTTAAAGGCTATTTAGAAAATGTTCTTTTCGGGCGTCAAGATTTAGTAGGTCATCTATATAGAGGTCTATTTATTAAACAAATTATGATGCAGGTGGAAAAGTATCAACTGTATAAAATATATAGTGATAATTATTTCGAATCACTTTTAAAAGACCGTGAAATTTTGCTACAAGGAGATTATAAGCTAGCGGATATTCAAGGGTATATAAAGGGATTCGTAGTTGCATTTATTGAAAATGATACTTTCTTCCAAGAGGATTTTACAGTTATTGATAATATTCTAATGGCTAAAATCCCTGGGCCTTGCCAGAATAAATTTATATCCACCCCATTGCGAGAACTATTAGAAAATTGTGAATCAGAAGATTTAATTAATATTCCTGAAAAGTTTATTTTAAAGGGAAATACTTTATTTAAGGAGATCATGGTTGATTCAAATACTCAACAAGTTGATCCTAATCTTATTTCTGATCCTATAGGCGACCTCTCTGAGGTTGAAGAAATTACAGATGATGAAGCGTTGGAAGGAGATGATACGAGCCAACTTGACAAATTCGGAATAGCAGTCCAGCCTGAGCCTGAGCCTGAGCCTGAGCCTGAGCCTGAGCCTGAGCCTGAGCCTGAGCCTGAGCCTGAGCCTGAGCCTGAGCCTGAGCCTGAGCCTGAGCCTGAATCCCAAGAAGCATTGCGAATACATTTTGGTGAAAATGTTCTCAATAATCAGCAATTATATTGGGAACCAACCAATACAGCTAAGTTTATGAATACTAATACAGGGATTATTGGTACGATGGGGACAGGTAAAACGCAATTTACCAAGTCACTTATAACTCAGTTGATACAGAATCAAAGTAATAATGTAAATGCAGCATCTATTGGTATGTTGATTTTCGATTATAAGTCAGATTATGTAGATGCTAAATTTACTGAAATTAATTCAGTAAAACGACATAAGCTTTATAAGTTACCTTATAACCCATTGAGCCTATTTGGTGATACACCAATGTTGCCTGTTCATACAGCTCGTGGTTTCTCAGATACTATGGCTAAAGCTTTTGGGTTGGGTGTTGCACAACAAGCGACTTTACGTAAGCTCATTTTGGATGCTTATGAGGCTGTTGGTATTGATCGAGCAGACTCAGCAACTTGGTATTTAGATGCTCCTACTATTAAAGACGTATGGGATTTATATATAGCCACTAACCCTACAATTGATTCTTTATATGCAGCGCTTGAAAGTTTAAATGAACTAGAGATATTTGAATCAATTAATAGTAGATGTTCGAGCTTATATGATTTGCTAGATGGTGTTTTGGTTGTTGAGTTAGCAGGATATCCACTACAAGTACAAAGTTTAGTTGTCGCTTTAACTTTAGATTTATTTTATGCACAAATGCAGAAAAAAGGTAAACCTCATGTTGAAGGTGATTTTAGACAACTTACCAAAATGATTTTGGTTGATGAAGCTGATAATTTTATGTCGCAAGACTTTCCAAGTTTGCGTAAGATTTTAAAAGAAGGGCGTGAATATGGGGTGGGTATAATTTTATCTACGCAGGATATTAGCCATTTTAAAACGGGTGAGAATAATTATTCTGACTATATTCTTACTTGGGTGGTGCATCGCGTTGCACAAATTAAAAATGCTGATATTAGTGCACTTTTTAATGTAACAAATAAAGCTGATCAAGAAAGTTTGATGGAGACCATACGGACTTTAGATAAACATTATAGTTTATATATAGATGGTAAGAAGAAAGTTATAAAAATGAAAGACAAGGCCTTTTGGGAGCTTTGTCAACAGCTCAAAGTTTCATAGGGAAAATTAGCAATGAGTAATTGTGGATTTTCAATAAGTGAAGTCCAATTACGTAAACAACAAATTTCTGCAGCTAAAAAAGCTGCAGAAATTGTGACATTACGTGAGTGGTATAATTCAACTCAGCATGGTTATGAGCTAGAAGAATACTTTAAGCATTATTCTAATTTAGGAAAATTGGGTAAGGAGCTTCATAAGCGTGGGGTAAAAAGGGTCACAGAGCTTTATCAAGAACCTGATAGAGGCTCTTTTATTGAAGCGACTTTTGTAAGAAGTGATTTAGATCTTTCGGGGCCACTGTGCGCTTTAGCCTGCGTGTTTGATAAAATAAGAAAAGCCTGAATTATTCAGGCTTTTCTTATTTTTAATTTTTTCTCTAGTGCTTCACGAATTTCCTTTCTTCCTGATCCAGAAGCATTTCTATAAAGTTCATCAGCGAAATTTATATTTTTTGCGGGGGAGAGTAATGCTTCAAAATATTGCGGACGAATATCTCCACCATCAATAGCATCTTTGCTGACTTGCTTTAAAATATCAAATAACGCTTGAATACCTATAGTCTTGGTGATGAATGAACTTGGTAAAGCATTTTTCCAAAGTATGTTTTGGCATGCTTTAAAAAAGTTCAGCACAACATGGAATAATATTTTATCCTCGCACTCAATATATAAATCTCGAAGAGGGGAATTATCTGTTCTCGTATCATCTTCTAAGGTGTATCTTTTTTTCTGCTTATCACCACTAAGTAAGAAATTGGTATCCTTAGTTGGATTGCTTGAAAAGAGCTTCATGATGCCCTCAACAACAGCTGCTGTAGAAATACTCCAATCTTCTTTATCTGTTTTGTCCTCTTGATAGGGTTTGATTTTTATTCTATTAAAAAAAGGTGATTCCTCCAATATTGCAAGTCTTCTTGTAAAAAATACTGCTAGTCTATCAGGGCTTAGATACTCTAAATCCTCATCTGAAATATTATAGCCATATAAGTCATAAGTTAAACTTTTATCAACTTGCTTTTGTTTTGAGTTAATAGTGGCAAAAATTTGAGCCTGATAAGGTTTGGGTAAATCAATGTAGACAGAGCATAGAAGCTCCATATCTAAACGTTTTGAGTTTTTAAGATGATCTTTTGAAAATCCAAAAAGTCTATGTTGACCATCAATAATTGCTGCTAATTTATTTGGTGTTGGAATAGTTAGTATATGGAAAGTTAAGTCAGAGTTTGGATTTTGTATTTCAGTAATTGTCCATTCTGCTGACTTAAGATTTTCATTAAAATTAGCAGAGTTTAGTGAGTCATTCTTTTCAGATTCGAGATATTCGTTCAGGGTGTAACCCGACTCATGATAATTAGCAGCAAGGATAATAGAGTTTGGGAAAGCTGAATCGTTTCTATCAATATATTCACTAATTTCTTTTAAGCGGATCTTGTTTAAAGCTCGTTGAGTTCCTACAAGATCATATCCATCTTGTGTTTTTTTCGCTTGAACATGATCACTAAAGCAGGTTTCTAGTAAAACTTTGGCGGGGAGAGATACAGCGAAAAAAGTTGCCATAGGTTGTTCGATTTTTATTGCGGGAACTTTGATGGGAAATTTCATTTTTAAAAGACCTTAATTACATTTTGACTTTACGTTTTCTTGATTGTGGTAACTCAGTTTTAGGATTCGGTCCTAAGGCCTGAGGATCAAAATCATAGAGATCATCATTTAATGAAAGTTGTATCCAGGTTATCCATAATGTAATAAAAACCATGACCGCTGTGAAAAAATATAAATCCCAATCTTGGGTTTTAAACGTTGTACCTATGAGCTCAAAAAATATATAGCCTGCCAAAGCCACGAAAAGACCTAATAGACCTTTAGCAGGTTTTGAAGGAACTTTACTAAAAAGTAGTTGTAGATATGCACTACTAATTAAAGGAGGGGTGAGAAGAATAAAAGCGTTAAATAGGGCTTGATAATCGGAGTTTTTAACGTTTCTCCATTCGTACCATACTCCTAATGAACCGAAGATAAGAATTGCAATTGTAAAAAATAACCAAAAGGTTGGGTGCTTTATAGGATTTTTTGTTTGTTTCCAAACAAAGCTAAAGCCTTCGAGGAAGCCATTAAAAGTCTCTTTTGGGGTGGTCATAATATATTCTTAGCACTATGATTCATCATTAACTTATGACAAAAATCATAAATTTTTTTAGTTAGTAAAGTTGACTGTAAAATATATGATTTATGGAATTTTTTCTATATTTATATCTGAAATTTGGTCTTTAATATTTATATTCGATTAGACATCAATTATAGGCAAGCCGTAAAGACTTGCCTTTTAATTTATATATTAGCAATTAAACTTTCAGAAGATTTATAGCGTACAGACATAGCACCAACCCCCCTATGAATATGCCCACGCATACGATCAAGAAGTACTTTATTTTCTAAAGGTTCTGCTTGATTGTCTTCTACATATCTTAGAAGTGATAAGAATAAATCTGTATTTTCACCTGTTAACGTATAGGCATTAAACTCAGAACCATCCTCATTTGGTAGAGGAATATTACCTAAAGGACCTTCTTCTAATGACATCATGAGTGCAATACGACAAAGCAGGTTTGGTGTTAAACCAGTACGTTGTTTCAGCATACGAAGGCGAGTGGTTGCCTCAGATGAAATTTTAAGCTTGCTGTAGTGCAATTCTTTTCTCCGTATTCGTACGTTTTAAATCAGTAAAATAACCTGGCAATGCTTGAGTTGAGGCTAACTCATGATTGTATTCAAGTAAGTAACTTTCAGAGATGAACTCATCTAGCTGATTTACATAGAGATCATCGATTTCTGTATCAGTAGAAAGAATAATGACTTGATGACTCACATGAGGGAAGTAGAACTTCATCAGGTTATCGCGGTGTTCACGGTCTAGACGGCCAAGTGGCGTATCGACGATCATTGGAAGATGACGTCCGCTTGTTTTAGCCAAAGACCATAACATCGCAATCGCATAGATCTGTTTTTCACCAGCCGATAGAGCAGATTTCTCAACAACTTTCCCATTGGTTTTAATTAAACGCGTGTTAAAGGTTTTCGCATCAATCTGTAAATCAGTAATGAAATTACGTTTACGTAGTAACGAGTTGAAAATTTCTACAAAGTTTTGGCGAACCTGAGTAATTTTCTGTTCAAGTAATGCAATTTCAAAATCAATAAGAGCCTTAATACCTTTTGCCGCCAATGAGTTTTTATGATTTTGTAGTTCAAACTCCGCAACTGCTTCACTAGCTGACTTTAAGTTCCGTTCGGCTGTTACAACCTCCCAGCTGGTCTTACGACGTTCCTCATCTTTTTGATTCAAAATAAGATCAAGCTCACCCAGTTTACGTTCTTTCTGTAATAACTCATCAAGGTAGGCGTTAGAGTCTTCTGCATTCTCTGCACGAGCAATTGAAAACTCTGTTGCTTCTTTTTCTTGATTTAAGTATGTAAATCGTTCGTATAAGGTTTGAACTTGTTTTTTAACTTCAGTATCTAAGCTCAATAGTTTGACTAAGGTTTGCTTAGGCTCAGTTAATTCAGTGAACGCTTTGTGTGAACTTAACTGTGGTTGCGAGTTAAAGTAACTCGCAAGGAACTCATTCAGATTTTCCCAATGATCTTCTTTCCAGAGATCTTTTTTCTGGATTGAACTATTTTGGAATGATGTAAGTGCTTGTTCAAAAAGTTGATGATTTGAAGATTGATCTGCTGATGAACCTTCTAACTGTTTTGTAAACTTAGCTATGAGTTTCGGTGCAAATAAGAAAGGGATTAATCCATTTGCTAAATTAATTAGCTCTTGTTTGCAGACATTAATGTCTTTATTAAGTTGAGAAAGTTTAGCTTTGAGTTGGTCATATTCCAATGCAATAGCACCACCTTCTGACACAAAACGAAGTCTTTGACGTTCAATATTTTTTAATAATGCTTGATGTTCAAACTTAATTCGAGCGTACTCATTGTTTAATAGCTCTTCTTGTAATTTGAACTGCTCTACTTGCTGGGCAAGAAAATCAACATCATTGTTTCCCGCTTCATCAGATTTATTACGGCTTAAATATGAATGTAAATCCAGGCGTAACTTTTCGATTAAATCAATGCCTAGTAGATTTTTAATAGAGTCTGATAATGCAGCATTGTTGTCCTCTGCAATATCTTGAATTTTTTCACCATCAAAGAAAAACAGTTGAGAAACCCCAATTGGGATCAATTCTAGTAGAAAATTTTCCCATTCTTGCTTTGGTACAGAGGTGACGGTCTTACCATTCTTTTGCAAATCTAAACTTTCATGTATTTGGTGATCGGACCCAATTACCCACGAACGATAAACTGTAAACTCAGCCGGGACACTGCCTTCCGTATAAATGAACTTGAGTTCAATATTAGAGGTGCGTTCAGGGTGATTTTGATTTGTCTTGCTTAAAAGATACTGATGATATTCTTTGTTGCTGATCCCTAAACCTAATGCACGCTTACCATACAAAGCTAAACGTACGGAGTCTAGGAATGTAGTTTTACCAGCACCATTACGACCCCCAATCAGAATAATTGGTCGATTGGAGATGGATGATTTTTTAGGTTCAAGTGAAAACTCAGTACGCTGACTATATAAACCAACATTATCTAAAATTAATGATTTGATAATCATGGATTAACTCCAGCGTTATTTAATAAATCTAACTGACCTGAAGAAATTTCTTCGGTGAAAGAAGATTCCTCATCATCTGTTTCAATGATTTCGTTAATGTCTTGATCAGAATTGCGAGCTACAAGAATTGTAGCTAAATCGCGCCATTCCTCATTAAGTACTTTACCTAATTGACTATGAATGTTATGGCGGCGTTTGAGACCATGGGAAGCTTTTTCAACTCCAATGAGTTTCACCATAAGTTCTGTTGGAATTTCATGTTTTTTGCAGATTGAATCAAGTAGAGAGAAGTCTTGGGTATTATATAAAACACTATCTTCAAGTTCCCAATCTAGTTCAACGCCTAATATATTTTTTACAATTTGCGGAACGGAATCAGTCCAATCCCCATTTTCGGAACGCCATAAACGTCGAATCTCATGCAACTCTGCTGGATGAATAAGGACAGGTGCTTCGCCAATCGGTGCTTCAGCTTGTACTTGTTTCTGAATTTCCAAAAGTTTTGTAAGAAGCTCTTTACGAAACTCAAGTTTGTAAGGACCAGGTACGAGCTTGCCATTTGCATGGTTAAATGCAACTTGACCGTTACGGCGTTTAAACTCCCGATAGATAAATTTTTTCTCAGGATTTTGAGTTGATGACAAGAGGTCACGATATTCAAGCAACGGCTCTAGCCATTCTTCACCAGATTCAACCATCGCTTCCATGGATTTATCTTGCTGAACTACTGTGCATACCCAACAACCAAAGCGGGAATTACCGCAACTAGGCGTTGTCTTATCCACGACAAGAGGGCATTCACCAGCTTGTGCATTGCGGTACATAGTGACGAGTTCACGATTGTCGTTATTCCACGGTGATTTATTCTGTAATAGAAAGTTCCATACATCATCTGTGGTAAAAGCTTCAATAGGAGCGAATACATAAGCATTTAGTAAAGACGAGTGTCTGGCAAGTTTTGTCCCTTTAATCTTGTGCATTGCGATTACTTGTGCACGTGTCGCACTTTCAGATGAACGTACACCTAACACAACGACAACTTCACCAAACTCTGCTACACGTTGGGTAATAAAGTCATTTGCTGGCTCAATCTTAAGTCGTTCAGTACACCATCGAAACTTATTACTTGGTGCAGGATAGCCGCGGCCAATCAAGTTCACCCAAAATGAACGTTCCACTCGAGGACTGACCTTTTGTACAATAAAAGGCATACCTTGTTCATCAGACTTGCGTTGAATATTTTCTAAGTTTTTATCAATGTAACGAACAATGATAGGAGTTTCGACAAGCGTATCTGAACTAATTACATACACGGGTTTTTGTCTTTGCTCAGCTGGAAGTTTTTCTAAAGCATTCCATACCAATTGCAATGCACAAGTCGAATCTTTACCACCAGAATAACCAACTACCCATGGTCTTTGATCGGATAAATAGACTTCTTGGATAGATTCATATACATCTTTTAGAGAATTGTTTTCAAAAAAGCTCATCTAGACCATCTCCTCATTAAGAGCATCTTGGCTTGCATGTAGTGAGTGAGTAAGTAGGTCTTCGACTCTTTGTGCTTCAATACTCAATGGAATTCCTAAAGTTTTTTGCATGTAGTTGGTGACCAAAACGAGGTTATTACGAGATTTATTTATTTTTCCTGCAACTAAAGCGCGGTTATTCCAGACTTTTAGGTTATTTCGAGACCATTCAATATGTATCAATTTACTGAGTTTAGACTCCCAGTTTTCTGAATACTGTGTGAGTAAAATATTGCCTAATTTACCGAGAGCTTGGATTGTAATGCCATGAGCATGGATATAACTATTCCTTAACTCAGCTGCCGTAACTTTACCTTCTAAAAGATTTAGCCACCCTGGAATATATTGAATTACACAGCTCCAGAATTTAGTCGCAATTATAATCTTTTCTTCATGAGTAGCTTCTTGTGGTAAATCATTTAATAGTTGTTTAGTTGCTTGATGTAAGGAGCTAAATGTAAATAAATTAGTTGTTCTGTTAGATAAACTAGACTTTTCAAAGTCGGTAAATTTGCGGAATAGTTCAATATTTTCAATTACTGCCTTAGTAATATGTGATTGTTCATCTCTATGGTTAAAAAGTAATTTAATTGATTGAGCTGGCTTTACTGCATGCATGTTTAGGTCAGCAAACATTTGCTGAGAACGTTTTAAGCCCTGATCAGCATAAACCACAACAGAAATAGTTTCATTTCCTAGATATGGACGATGCTTGAGAGCATCTTCTATAGCTGCTCTTCTATGTTGGCCATCATTAATTAAGACAGTAGCATCCATTGAAATTTTTAACTTACCCAAATTATTAGAAAGATCATTGGGCTCAAATACAACTTCTCCATCTACGCATGCACAGAGAGATGAAAGTATATATTCATCAGGATTATCAATTATATATCTGCTTATTTGAGGAATTCTTGTTTTGTTTAATGTGCGTTGGGCACGCATTGCTGGTGGTAATGAGTCATCATCAAATTTAAAAAATTTAGGTACAACTTTGAGAGGAACCATAATGATGTAAAAGGCTTTACGAGCCTGTAAGCCTTGTATTGCTATGAATTCGAACCAATTTCCGTCCATGCTAAGAAAATTTTAACCGCTAAAAAATAAAATTATATCAGCATATTGGCTTTTGGAAGTTAAAAAAATATATATGGAAGTTATTTTTTTTAATAATTAAACCTAGATCTGGTTAGATTGTATATATAAAATTCGTTTTTATTATAAAAAGCCAATCACCCTACTCTTAGGGTGATTGGCTATGCAGATTTTGTTACCCAGTTAATCTTCTGTCATCCCAATAACACGGCACTACAATCAAATTGTTTTCATGCAACCGTGACCATAATCGGACACCTAAATCCCGCTGCATATTCTGTAATGTGAAATTAGAAATTAGCAGCGTGGACTTCATATTGTCATAACGGCTATACAGAACCTTATGCACCATCTCCAGACGTTTCTCATGCCGGTCATGCAAGCCATATTCATCAATCACCAATAAATCAAAACTGGAGAAATGGTCGATGACTTCCTTTTCAGAGCGTGAAGCATCTGACCAGGTATCCATCATTTTTTGAGCAATTTCTGCACTTGTATAGTAGCGTGCAGATTTTGTACTATTATGCAGGATGTTGCGAATGATTGACGCACTCAGATGAGTCTTTCCTGTACCCGGTGTACCAATGAGCAGCAGGTTTGGATAATGGTCAGAAATAATCTGCTGTGCAAAAGCCTGACATAGTTTCATGGCATTGTCTTGAGCAGGACATGCAACTACATAATTCTTGAAGCCACGGTCCAGGTAGCGTTTATTGAGCCCTGAGTTTTTGATTTTCTGTTGCAGCAACCGTTGTTGCAGCTCATCTGCGTAGGCTGCATGTGAGTGATGGACCATTTCTTTTGCACACAATTTGCAAAGCCTGTGACCGGCGATTTCCATCAGGGGTATATGATGGGTAGGGCAGAGTGCTTCTGTTGTTTCTGCGCGAAACTGGAGCGTTTTAAGCATGGTATTCATGATCATTCTCCTAAATCCATTTTGAATTTTCTAAAAAACTCTCATTTTTTTCTTCAAAATTTGAAGATGAAGATGAAGATGAAGATGAAGATGAAGGGCATGGTTCAAGCATGACTTGAGTAATACTCGGGCTCTTCTCAGGAGCTGCTTGAGCATTTACTTTTCGTTGCTTGGCTGATGCTTGAGCATTACTTGCGGATTTCCCCCAACGTGCTTGAGCTGCATTTTTAGCTTTATCAGATTTCATTTGTTGATTTTGCAATGCCTGGCTTTTTAAACTGGTTAAAAAACTTGAATGAATTTGCTCAGATTCGATTTCAAACAATTCCAGGGCTATTAGCGTATTCAACAAAGTTTTAGCCTTGGTATGTTGCGATAATTTTGTGATGCTACATACTGTCGCTAGGTCATGAGGAATAGCACCGTTTTTCCAGAAATCCATCATTAACAGCAGTGCCGCACCAATTTGTTCTGCTGTCATTCGTGCAAATTTCGCCTGTAGGTCGCCAATATAGAGTGGCATCCAAATTGAAATATGTTTATGCATGTGTTCACCTTTTTATAGGTATAGAGGGGGCTAAGGTCATCAATTAGATAACCTTGTATATTTATTTGATCATGGAGCCAGGCTCATTAACCGGATGCGAGCCTGTCGGGCTAAATCATCGTAATGGGCTTGCCCTTCATCCAGCATTCGCTGTAACCAGAGTCTCAATGCTTGGTGATCATCGAAGCATTTATTGATTTCCAGCAAAAAGGCCAGATTGTGCAGTTTGGGAATGTGTAGCTCATGGATTAATTCACGAGCCACCATATCTGCTTCAGGACTGACGACCACACCACCAAAGAAAGCTTTACTATTCATGTGCAAGCTCCTCTGTATTTAGTCGCTCCAACATGGCTTCAAATGCACTGCCATCACGACGGGTAACATTGGGGATGTAACGGCTATAGACCCGGAATAGCATTTCAGTCGTTGAATGTCCCAATTGACGTGCGATCCATTCCGGATTTTCTCCTGCCGACAGCCAGAGCGTTGCTGCGGTATGACGTGTTTGATAGGCTCTTCTAGGCTTTAATCCCAGAAAGCGCAAGATCGGATGCCAGACACGTTTATTCACCAGACGATAATCGAGAGGTCCACCGTCACGATTACAGAATACAAACTCTGATTTACCATTATTTAAGCTTTTCTGTTGCAGAAAAGCTTGGTAAACCCGGTCATTCATCTGGATCGTGCGGTCAGAGCCATAAGTTTTGGTTCCACCAAGAACACCATTCACTAACGCTTCTCTGATATGGATTTCGCGACGCTGTAAGTCGATATTTTTCCATTGCAGACCATCGATTTCACTGGTACGTATACCCGTAAAAAAGCGAATGGTGTAATAGGGACGGAAGTCTTCACGCACCGTGGTAAGAATTTTATGCACCTCTTCCAGAGAAAAAGGTGTGACTTCAATCTTGCTTTCCTTCAGATTGTTAATATTTTTATAAGGCGACTCAAACTCGTATCGTTCAGCCGCATCATTGAGTATCATACGTAAAGGCGTCATGATTTGATTAATCCGCGATGCTTTCAGACTTGTTTGATCTTTTCCGTGTGTCACTTTGGCGAGGGAAGCACGGAAGTTCAGCAAGTCTGACTTCTTGATTTTCGAGAGAACCTGATTACCAAAAGCAGGAATCAAATAATTTTTAATAATAATTGAAACCTTTTGTTGATAAGAAGTTCTCCATTCAACTTGTTTTTGTTTAAACCACACTTCAGTAAACTCTTTAAAAAGAGGAACCTTAGTTTGTACAGCGATTTGCTGACTTCTTTTTTCCTTAAAATCATCGACACGTTTACTTTTTGGAAAGTACTTTTCGTATTCAAAAGTGCCCAGTGTGATTTCTGCCTCAAGCTGTTCGAGACGTTTTTTCAAAATGCGACGGTTATAGGCATTATCTTCAAGATTGGTTGTTTCTCTGCAACGAATGCCCATATAGCGAAAGTCGGCAATCAGTTTGCCACTTCGTTCCCGGATGGTAGCCATCAGTTAAACCTCCTAAGCCTTATTGCAAGGCATCCATGCTTAAACCAGTGAATTTAAGCATTTCAGTTTCAATACGTTCCCAAACAAAAAGAATTTTGCGGCCACCAAAAGGACGGATGTAGTGAACACCTTCAATGAAGACACTGTCTTTCAGCTGGTTGCGAATGGTACGAGCGTCGTACTGGATTTTTTCAGCCAGTTGCTGGGCTGTGAGATAGGTATATGACATAATTGTATTCCTAGCGTAATTCATCGGATGTAAGGAATTTTTCATCCTTAGACCTAAAATAACCTCAAATTTAATTAAATGCAATTAAATTTTCATTGTATTAGAGGAAAAATTAATGGTTATTTGTAAGCTACCAATATTGTTGGCTGAAAGAAAAATGCGTGTAGCTGACTTAATTCGTGGCACAGGCATTAATAAGACAACTTTGCATAAGCTTTATAATGGCGAATTGACTCGAATTGATTTGGAGACCATCGATCGAATTTGTGATTATTTGGATGTACAGGTAGGGGATTTATTTGTTTTTGAAAAAGACAATAAAGAACAATCTGTTAGTGAATAGTTTGGTCACAAATGGTCACATCAAAAAGTGAAATGGTCACAAATTATTGATCATTTGGTAAAAAATACCTTGTTTGGAAGAGAACAGGGTGATTTTTTGCCTTCAAAAAAGCTCTGAAAGTGGTGATCGATTGAGGACATTTAAGGTCAATTGAGACCATCTTTATGGTCGTGGGCACGCCATGGTCACATCTTGGTCACAAAATACAAATTACATTAAGAATATTTTTTATTGAATCGAATAACAAAGGAAGGGGAATTTTCAAAAAATATAATAAAATCAATAAGAAAAAAGCCCCCATCTTGCGATGAGGGCTTTTTGAATCTGGAGCGGGAAACGAGACTCGAACTCGCGACCCCAACCTTGGCAAGGTTGTGCTCTACCAACTGAGCTATTCCCGCAGGGTCGATCGATTTTTTACTTTAAAAAATGAACAAAAAAGAATTTGGAGCGGGAAACGAGACTCGAACTCGCGACCCCAACCTTGGCAAGGTTGTGCTCTACCAACTGAGCTATTCCCGCATGCCGTGTATAATACAGCATGCAAAAACAGGGTCAATAACTTTATGAAAAATCTTGTGTCGATTGCATAAAATAAAAGCAATATTCTCTGTGCTTCCAGACAATTAGACAAAATTTATGCAAAATTTAATGAAATCTCGGCACAATCAAATAATTGCAGACATTTCTTGCACCGAAATAGCAGATAGAACAGGGTATACTGGACCCATATCTTGAATCGGAGTCAGGCCATGAGCTTAGAACAACAACTGAAAGACCGTTTGGCACAATTGTCACCTACTTACCTGGAAGTCGTGAATGAATCTTCGGGTCATGGTGGATATTTTCCGGGTAAGGAATCGCATTTTAAGGCGGTGATTGTCAGTGAGGCCTTTGCCGGCCTGCGTGCGGTACAACGCCATCAAAAGGTCTATGCTGCGGCAGGTGATTTGCTGTCTAAAGATAAAATTCATGCCTTGGCAATTCATGCTTTCTTGCCTGAAGAGTGGACAGGACAGGATACGTCTAGTCCGGAATGTGCACATGCACCAAAAAACTAAGAGGACTTTATGGATACCCAGCTTTTAGTCAAGATTATTCATATGTCTGCGGCAGGACTGGCCATTGTGGCCATTCTTGCGCGTGCTATTACCCTGTTTATGGGTACACAGGGCAATCAACCGAATCCAAAAGCACGTGTATTTCTGGTCGCTTTGCAGCACCTGGTAATTAGCGTGATTGCCTTAACTGGGATTATTGCCCTGTTTTTAAAGAATTTTGATGTACAGCCTTGGTTTTATGCCAAAATCATTTTATTCCTGGTGCTGATTTCATCCTTGGGCAAAGCGTATAAAAAAGATGATTCAATCCTGCTAGTACAGCGCCGTGCTGGCTTATTTATTGCTGTGATTTCACTTATTGTGATTATGGTATTGGTCATGATCAAGCCGAATTTTGGCTAAATTATTCATCAGTCAATGAACTCAAACATACTGATCATTAGAAAAATAAAGAGGGGTGTTTATGCATACTCGTGTGGTTTTTAATCAAAAAGGTGGGGTGGGGAAATCGAGTATTGCAGTCAATTTGGCAGCAATCAGTGCGCATCAGGGGCTTAAAACCCTGTTAATCGATCTTGATCCGCAGGCAAACTCCAGCCAGTATTTACTAGGGGATGATGCAACCTATTCGAGTGACAAGCCGGCGCTGGAGCCGAATATTGAAAACTATTTTGAAGATGTATTGGGGAACCAGCAGAGCAAAAGCTTAATTGGTAATGCGATTGGCTCCATTCTCAAGACCCGGGCTAAAGGGCTGGAAAGTTATCTGCATCAATCACCTTTTAAAAATCTGGATGTCATTCCGGCCAGTCCAAGTTTGGGCACATTGGCCCATGCACTGGAATCCAAGCATAAGATTTATAAGCTGCGCGATGCCTTGCAACCACTTGCTGAGCATTATGACCGGGTGTTTATTGATACTCCGCCAGCATTTAATTTCTTTACACTTTCAGCCCTGATTGCTGCAGACCGTGTTCTGATTCCGTTTGACTGTGATGTGTTTTCTAAACGGGCCTTGCAAACTCTGATTGAGAATGTCATCGAAACTCAGGATGATCATAACGAACGTCTGGAAATTGAAGGCATCGTGGTCAACCAGTTTCAGGCTCAGGCAAAACTGCCTCGCGAAGTGGTACAGCAACTAAGAGATGAAGGTCTTCCGGTACTAAACAGCATGTTGCCACCGTCGGTGCTGATGAAAGAGTCACATCAAAAAAATCAGCCATTAATTCACTTGGCAACTGATCATAAATTGACTCAGGCCTATCAATCATTGTTCAATGAGATAGAGCAGCATTAAGATCGAGTTAACTATGAAACTTGTGAAAATAAGCCTGGCGATCAGCATACTTAGCTTGCTGAGTGCCTGTGCAACGACGGTCAAACCGACCTATGTTTCACCCACTCATTATCAAACCCTCAACTGTCAGCAGCTTCAGGGGGAATACAACCGTATTCAGCAATATCTTGATAATGGTGTTGAGCCGCCTAAACGTACAGGTGTCGGCGTAGGGGTAGGCATCGGTGGTGGCTGGGGCAGCCGCGGTGGCTGGGGCATTGGTCCGAGTGTATCAGTGAATATGGGACAGTCTTCCAATACCAAACGCACTGAAACGGCACGTCTACTGGGTGAACAGGAAGCTATTGTACAAGCTGCAAAATTTAAAGCCTGCCCAATTGTTGTCCGTCAAAACACCAATAAATAGCCCTCTAAATATCAAAAAAATGCTGACTTTAAGTCGGCATTTTTTCTATCTTAAAAATGATTGCTCAAGTGACACAGTTCACAGTATTCACCAGAAAAAATGACCGATGCGCATAAAATTTTGAAAGATCCCGTCTTGTGATCAGAACACGAGATTGGTTAAGGTAATCACCTTGTCTGATATGTTTAACTACCATGATTGAAAACTGGCTCTTTGTTTTTGCAACAATAGCAGTGCTGATGATCCCTGGACCTGCCAATGCATTGGTGGCCAGTTCTGCCTATCAGCAGGGAACAGCCAAAACCAGTCTGTATATTCCCGTCATTCTGGTAGGGTATTTATACGCGATCAATGGGTGGGCTCTGCTGGTCCATCTGTTTTCACCGATCTGGCCCAGTTTTCAGGAACTGGTGCATGTGCTGAGTGCAATTGGTGTGGGCTGGATGACCTTCCATTTATTCAAAGCACGGCAACTGGAACAATATAATCAGAGTCATCCTCAGATCCGTCCCTGGCAGATGTTTAAGGGAACCTTGAAAAATCCCAAAGCAGCGCTTCTGGCGACAGGGATATTGCCGCTGTCTACTTGGGAAAGTCCGAGTAACTTTGTTCTAGTCTTTGCGATTTTTACTGGGATTGCCTTGCTTGTTGCATTGTTCTGGATGATCTTTGGACAAGCGATTCTGGCGGGAGAGTCGGCAAAAAGAAAAGCCGACCTGATTTATAAAGGGTCGGCTCTGTTTTTACTGCTTTGCCTGGTGCCCTTGTTGATCAATTGGCTGGAATAAATTTTCAATCAATAATTCTAGGCTTTCAGGCGATTTTATTTTTCTTGAGTTTCTGCTGAATAAAGCCAATCACACCAGGCATGACACTTAAAATAATGATACCGAAAATCAGATGAGTGAAGTTGTCTTTGACGATTGGCATGTTGCCAAACAGATAACCCAGGATCACAAATGAACTGATCCAGAGAAAGCCACCGATTATATTGTAAGTCAGGAAATATTTGTAATTCATACTTCCCGCACCAGCAACAAAAGGTGCAAAGGTACGTGCAAAAGGAATGAAACGGGCAAAAATAATGGTTTTACCACCGTGTTTCACAAAGAACTGCTGGGTAGCAAGCAAATGCTTTTTATTAATAAAACGTGATTCAATCTCAAATACACGTGGCCCAATATATTTACCAATATGATAATTCAGGGTGTCGCCCAGCACTGCCGCAGTGAACAGTAGCGGAATCAGTACCCATGGATCCATTGCACCCGTTGAAGCCGCTAGTGCACCTGATGCAAATAACAGGCTGTCTCCCGGCAGGAATGGCATCACCACCAGTCCCGTTTCAACAAAAATAATCAGGAAAAGAATGCCATAAATCCAGATGCCGTAATTGGTAATGAATTCGAGCAGGTGATCATCAACGTGGAGGATAAAATCAAGCAGTTCCATAGGGAAAAAACAAGCAAAAAGGTGATCAAATCCTAACAGTCTGCGGCATGAAAGTCAGTACCGAACTGGAAAATAATTGCCCGCTCATCCCTGATGGGTGAATTAAAAATTTATCTTACAAATTGGCGGTAAATTCCTATAAAACAGGCTTAGCATGAAAATGTCATTAAAATAAAAATCAAAAGGTGGCTCCCATGTTTAACCCTAAACGCCATCCCAGTGAAGACCGTGATAGAGGTAAGCGAAATAAACCTTCAATAGCAACTTAACTGGCCGGTCTTAAAATATTGAAATCCAAATAGCGTAAATATATTGAATTCTGGGGAGAGAAGGGAAAGCTCTCCTGCTGAATCGAAAGCTTAATTCTATTTAAAAAAATAAACTGCTTAATTATTATGCGGATGGGAATAGTGTGCTTAAGCCTAATAAAAATGCTAGAATACGGCGCTTATCTTTCGTTTGCCTTTCATAGTTGTTTGTCATGACTACCAATACTCAAATTACTGAAGATCGTATCCTGATTCTGGATTTCGGTTCTCAATATAGTCAGCTCATCGCACGTCGTGTCCGTGAAGCTGGTGTATATTCTGAAATGTATGCCTATGACATGTCTGAAGAAGACATTCGCGCATTTAATCCAAACGGTATCATCTTGTCTGGTGGACCTGAAAGTGTTCACCTGGAAGGCAGCCCGCGTGCGCCGCAAGTGGTATTTGAGTTAGGTGTACCTGTACTGGGTATCTGTTATGGCTTGCAAACCATGTGTGAACAGCTTGGCGGTAAAGTTGAGCCAGGTACTGTACATGAGTTCGGTTATGCAGAAGTGGATATCGTGGTACGTGACCAGCTGATTGGTCAGCTGCAAGACCGTGAAAACCAGCTGCATGTCTGGATGAGTCATGGTGACAAGGTTGCACGTATTCCAGAAGGCTTCCAGGTGACTGCAAGCACACCAAGCTGTCCGATTGCCATGGTGTCTGATGAAACTCGCCGTTTCTATGGGATCCAGTTCCACCCTGAAGTGACACATACTTCGAAAGGTGCAGAATTACTGTCTAACTTCGTACACCAGATTTGTGGTTGTCGTGGTCTGTGGACACCAGAACATATTATTGACCTGCGTGTAGAACAGCTTCGTGAACAGATTGGCAATGAAAAAGTATTGTTAGGTCTTTCAGGTGGCGTGGATTCATCAGTTGTAGCTGCGCTTTTGCACAAAGCAATTGGCGATCAGTTGACTTGCGTATTTGTAGATAACGGTCTGCTTCGTTTGAACGAAGGCGATCAAGTGATGCAGATGTTTGCAGACAACATGGGGATCCGCGTGATCCGCGCTGATGCTGAAGACCGTTTCCTTTCTGCTTTGGCTGGCGAAGTTGATCCAGAGAAAAAACGTAAAATCATCGGTCGCGAATTTATCGAAGTCTTTGCTGAAGAAGCGCGTAAGCTCGATGGCGTAACCTTCCTTGCACAAGGTACGATTTATCCAGATGTGATTGAATCTGCTGCCAGCAAACAAGGTAAGGCACATGTCATCAAGTCGCATCACAACGTAGGTGGCTTGCCTGAAGATTTGGCATTTGACCTGGTTGAACCATTGCGTGACCTGTTTAAAGATGAAGTACGTAAATTGGGTACAACTCTAGGCTTGCCACACAGCATGATCTATCGTCATCCGTTCCCAGGTCCAGGCCTTGGTGTTCGTATTCTGGGTGAAGTGAAAAAAGAATATGCTGATATTCTTCGCCTTGCTGATGACATCTTCATGCAAGAACTTCGCGCAAGCGGCTGGTACGACAAAACTGCTCAAGCTTTTGCCGTATTCCAACCAGTGAAATCTGTGGGTGTGGTCGGTGATGGCCGTCGTTATGCATGGGTAATTGCACTTCGTGCAGTTGAAACCATCGACTTTATGACAGCGCGTTTTGCACATCTTCCATATGACCTGGTAGACCGTATTTCTACACGTATCATGAACGAAATTGCTGAAGTTTCTCGTGTGGTATATGACGTTTCATCTAAGCCACCAGCAACAATTGAATGGGAGTAATTTTCTAACGAAAATTACCTATAAAAAAGAGCGCTTCGGCGCTCTTTTTATTATTTTTCAAATGACATTTAAGCCGGTTTAACCTGCCAGTTTTGAAGTTCTCCAAGCAAACCTTGGTCAAGTTCAGGATCATAACACTCGACTCGGTTCCGACCATTGGCTTTAGCCTGATACAGGGCAATATCAGCCTGTTTAATCAGCGCCATTAAATCCGTTTCACTACTTTCCAGAATGGCTGCATCAATTGAAACGGTGAAAATCGAGACGATGCCCATGTTCCAGATTGACCATAATATTCTCGATTTTGTGTCTTAAACGCTCGGCAATTTTGAGTGCATCATCTAGTGAAGTTTCAGTAAGGCATGCGATAAATTCTTCACCCCCATAGCGTGCCAGCACATCATGGCGTCGCATTTCATTGCATGTGGTTTGAGCAATCATCTGGAGCACCTGATCTCCAACATCATGTCCATAACGGTCATTGATCTGCTTGAAATGATCGACATCAAAGACCAGCAAACTGATTGGAGCAGGCTGGTTGAGATTCTTTTGGCTCAGCTGTTGCACCAGATATTCAAAACAGCGTCTATTATTCAGGCCTGTCAGCGAGTCAGTATGGGCGAGATTTTCAAAAGGCTGACGATGATATTCATTCAGGGTATGTTGCAGGAATACCAAACGGGATTTTAGTGTAGAACTCCAGCTGATATATAAACTGAAGGTCAATACCGGTATATAGATCAGGGAAAACAAGAACATCTGATACAGATCAGCTTGGGTATTGAAATACACACCAATATAAATCACCAATGTAATCAGACCGGAATTAATCAGACTAGGCCAGAAGCGGATCTGCACACATAAATTGGCCAGGACAATAAAGACCAGTGAAGCATATTGATAAATGAGTGTATGCGGACTTTCAGACTGATTCAGATTAAAAAACCAGATTGCACTTGCTCCGATAATCGAGGTCGGCAACAGCAAGTCAAATACAGGTAAGTTCCGGTAAAAATGATACATCCAGATGGTAATCAGTAGAATTACCAAGGTATAGCCTAGCTTGGTCAGAATGAGCAAATTCATAATGTCATTCAGTACCGGAATATCGGCAAGGGTGTAGGAGGCATATGCCACCTGTGCAAATAGGTTTACCTACAACAAATATTTTAGAGTGAGCTGTTTCTGATGGCTAAAGTAGGCAGGTTTTAAAGACTCTGGAATACGAACAAGAGGATCGTGAAGGGTATCCTGAAGCAGGAGGCGAGCTTCTTCTTCATATTTATCTGGCATATCTCCTTCCCACATTAAATCCAAAGAAATGAATAAGATGAATACTTATATTTGTATGAAAAATATTCTATTCTTTTAGAAATTATTTGAAAAGCATCACAAACAGATTTAGGTCTAATTCTTAAATTCTTGTCTAACAATCTTGGTTTTGCTCTCAACTTACAAAGCAGACCAAGACTGTTTCGCTTTATGATGAGCGCCAGACTGCTCCTGTTTATTCAGTGGTTTAAATACATTCCAAGGATTTGGAGAGAGCGGTTTAGTCGGTTGCAGCATATTAGGATGATAGACCCGAATCCGATTTCGTCCTGCTTTTTTGGCTTCGTAAAGCGCAATATCCGCATGCTTAATCAGGTCTTCAAGTTCCTGTTGTGGAGATTCAAGTTCAGCAATACCAATGGAGATCGTGAACTGGATTTTCTGGTCAGAATTGATGTGCATCACCTGCTTTTGAATCGAGCAGCGAATCCGTTCTGCAATCATCAGGCAGTCCTGTAGCTGGGTATTTTCCAGCAAGGCAATAAATTCTTCTCCACCAAAACGTGCCAGTACATCACTAGAACGCATTTCTTTACGGGTAATTTCAGCAATCAGTTGTAGCACCCGGTCACCCACATCATGACCATAATTGTCATTGATTTTCTTGAAATAATCGACATCAAACATCAATAGGCAGGTGCTGGCAGGCTTTGGCCATTGATGGATTGAACGTTCCGCCATATCCACAAAATGACGACGGTTAAATAACTGCGTCAGATCATCAGTATGGGCAAGATTCTTTAAGGTTTGATAGTTCCATTCATCCAGCAAAGTGCGTAGAAAAGATCGCCGTATGTTGATGATATTATTCCAGTTGATATAAATACTAAACGCCCAGAGAGGTGTGAAAACAACGGTGAAAATAAAGGCCTGCGATAGACTCATGAGATGAGTCACTCCAATCATGATAAACAAGGCGATAAAAATGGAACAATACAAGGCACCCTTAAACTCAGTCTGTACACAGAGGTTGGTAATTAAAATAAAGATCGCAGAAGCATAGATATAAGTCGACACATGCGGGCTGCTCGACAGCAGGAGCAGGCCAATCCAGGTCGCTGCAGCCACAGTCGTGCCCACAGGCAAAATCATGTCCAGAACCCGGATATTCTTTTGATGCTTAAACAGGTAATAGCAGCAAAACATGACAGCAATGACCAGTGATACCCGGATCAGGCCAGACAGGAAAAACATGTCAGGAATAATAAAAATATCGGCAAAGAAATACAGCAAAAAGGCGATCTGTGCCATGTAATTAATCTGGCGAAGATTTTGATGACGATGCACATAAAGATAGTTATAAAAGTACTGCTGGAATTGCGCAGGAATAGGTGCAGCGCGATGTACAAGCGCATCTTCAATTAACTGGCGATTTTGCAGATCACATTCGGCCAACTTTAATGATCTATCCGTGGTCGAGTTTTGAAAAGACATATTCGCCGTTGAATATATATTTTCATTCGAGGATGACATGTCCTGATCCAATCTTATTTTTATTGGGCCCTATTATGAACCAAATGAATAAAAAACAATCTCCCTAGAATTAGGGGGTAGCACGATTTTTAAAAAGAAAACGTAACAAAATTTTTGTTTTGTGAACATAAAGCTAGACGGATCACATTTTTATAGATTGCTGATTTTAAAAGTTTATATAAATAAAAATAAGCGTTTCACGTGAAACATGAGCAGGATGAATAAGTTGATTTAAATGAGATAATGTTGATTACTTGAATGATTATATAATTCATCACCAAGAACTTGATTACAGTCTTTGGAAGACTGAAGCCTTTAAGTATTTGAACTGTTCTGATGAGTAGCACATTTTATACGTATCGAAATATTTCCAAAGATAGATTTTGCGGGTAGACGCGGTACATTGTTCTATGAGATAGACATCTTGTGATGATCAGGGAAAGATGTCTTGATACAGCATACAGCCAGAATGAACTTGCCGAGGTCAGCTCAACCATGTCGAATAATAATGATATTGAACTGTCAAATTCAGATGATTGTGAAAAGTATATCAATCAGTTCATACAGGAAGTTCCTTTACGGCGTGCGGAAATCGGGCAGGGAACCGTCATTAAACGCGCCTTGCCGAGTCGGCATAAACGTATGATTGGCGCCTGGTGTTTTCTGGATCATGCCGGTCCCACTCAATTTCCTCAGGGAGATGGTCTGGATATCGGACCGCATCCGCATATTGGCCTGCAAACTTTTACCTGGATGATTGAAGGCACCATGATGCATAGTGACAGTCTGGGTAACCGGCAATTGATCCGGCCGAAACAGGTTAATCTGATGACTTCAGGCTATGGCATTTCGCATACAGAGGTTTCACCGGAAACTGAAACCAAAATGCATGCAGCACAGCTCTGGATCGCCCTGCCTGATGACAAGATCAATATGGCTCCGGCGTTTGATCATTATCCGGAATTACCTGTGATCGAAGAACAGGGCATTCAATGTACGGTCCTGGTCGGGGAATTTCTGGATACACTATCACCAGTTAAGGTTCATACCGAACTTTTGGGGGTGGATCTATTCGCTGCTGAAAGTACCCGTGCCCGTCTGAGTTTAGATCCAAGATTTGAATATGGTTTTATGGCCCTTGAGGGGCTGGCAAGTATTAATGGGCATGAACTGACTGAAGATAATATGGTGATTCTTGAACCCGGATTACAGCATGTGGATATCGAAATTCATGCCGGTGGACGAGTCCTGCTGATTGGTGGAGAGCCATTTGAAAGCCCTATTTTATTGTGGTGGAATCTAGTGGGGCGTGATGTGGAAGAACTTAAGCTGGCCCGTGAACAGTGGATGATGGGACACCCGCGTTTTGGCACCATTCCAAGCTATGATGGCCCACGTATGGAAGCACCGGCATTTCCGGAACATATGCGAGCTTCCAAATAACTTTTACATAATCATAAGAACAAAGGATCAGTATGGCCCGTATCGCAATTGCCAAAATACAGAGTTTAACCATACCGTGGCAGGGAGAAATCACTCATGGCCAGCATCATTATCTGACCGATAAACCAGAATCCTTCGGCGGGCAGGATGCAGGTCCTGCAGCTTATGATCTGCTTTTAGGCAGTCTGATCTCTTGCACCATGATTACTTTGCGCATGTATGCCAAACATAAGGACATTGAACTGGGCGACTTTCAGGTTGAAGCAGAATTTTTTGCCAATAAAGAAGGGCAGGAATGGATTGAACGACGCTTAAGTTTCGATATTACTCATGATTCGGCTTTGCAGCAGAAAATTCTGGAGATTTGTGCCAAAACCCCGGTGACCAAAACCCTGTTACGCAGTCTGGAGATTCGCACTAGCCTGATTTAAGCTAAAGAGGGTACGCTATATCCGGTAGGGAAAATGTAAGTAGACTAATAAACTCTTTAGTTAGAGCCAGACTTTTTGCTATGCTCACGCAGTAATAACAATAAAATCATGAGTCTAATATGCGTGTTTTACATCATCTCGAACAATCAAGATCATTTCGAATCATGTGGGCCTTGGAAGAGCTGGAACTTGATTATGAGATCAAGTATTACAAACGCCTGCCAAACTATTCTGCTCCGCCTTCTTTGAAACAGGTTCATCCTCTGGGTAAAGCTCCGATTCTGGAAGATCAGAATCTGGTACTGGCTGAGTCTGCCGCCATTCTGGAGTATCTCCAAGAAACCTATGATTCGACCCATCAGTTTCAGCCGATCAGTGCCGAGAACAAGGCGCAATACCGTTACTGGATGCATTATGCAGAAGGGTCTTTGATGCCTTTGCTGGTCATGCAACTGGTGATGACTAAAGTTCCTGAGCAAGTGCCATTTTTAGTTCGTCCAGTTGCTAAAACAATTTGTGAAGGAGTGAAAAAGCAGTTTGTACAAAGCCGTCTAAAAGACCATATCCAGTTTCTGGAAGATCATTTAAGCCAGCATGAATATTTTGCCGGTCGTTTCAGTTTTGCGGATATTCAGATGAGCTTCCCACTCGAAGCCATGCAAAGCCGTACTGGTAAAAGTTATCCGGCGATTCAAGCCTATCTGGAACGGATCTCGCATCGAGCAGCTTATTTCCGGGCCTTATCCAAAGAGCAGGCATTAAAGTCTTAAAACCTTCGCTAAAAAAGAAAAGGTGCGACTTGCACCTTTTTTTATTTTTGAATCAGTCCGGGAAACTGAGACGTTCTTTAGGAAAAATCACCTTAAAGGTGGATCCCTGATTTTCACGGGAATCAATTTCGAGCTGGGCCTGATGTTGCATCAGTACATGCTTCACAATTGCCAGCCCCAGTCCTGTGCCACCAGTACGGCGGCTACGGTCAGAATCTACCCGGTAGAAACGTTCGGTCAAACGTGGCAAGTGTTTAGGATCAATCCCAATCCCGGTATCTTCTACGACAAAATAAGCCGATTCACCATCATCATGCCAGCCCATGGTAACGGTTCCACCTTTAGGCGTGTACTTGATGGCATTGGTAATCAGGTTACTAAAGGCACTGGCAATTTCCATATCTGAGCCGATCAGGTCACAGTGACTGTCAATATCCAGATTTAGGGTATGGCCATAATCCACGTTATAGGCTTGCGCATCATCAAACAGCTGGTTCATCAGATTCGGCATGTCAATAATCTGGTTCTTGGCAATATTCTTGTCATTTTCCAGACGGGATAGCAGTAACAGGTCATTCACCAGTGCATTCATGCGACGGGTCTGGGACTGCATCTGGTCAAAGGCGCGTTTCCAGCGCGGGCTAATATCTTCCTGATCGGTAAAGGTTTCGATATAGCCGCTGAGCACAGTTAAAGGTGTACGCAGTTCGTGCGAAATATTATCGACGAAGTCCTTACGCATCTGTTCCAGATTATGCATCCGGGTCACATCATAAGCGACCAGTAAGCGGCTTTCACCGCCAAAACGGGTCATTTTGATTTGCACATAATGATCTTCGAATATCGAAGACTTCATTTTAAGGCCATCAGGTGCATCATCAATATGATGATAGTAATCAATGAAATTTGGCTGACGTAACAAACTCAGGATATTACGGCCGCGATCTTCCTGACCAATCCCTAGTAAACGTCCTGCCGCCGGATTCCACCATTCAATCTGCTGGTTTTCATCAATCAGCACTACAGCTTCTTGAAGGGCGACTAGCGAGGACTGTGCACGGTCAATCAGCTCAACCATTTCAGCCTGAACGACACGTTCCTGACGCTGGGCCCGATAAACATTGAACAGTAAAGCGCCCCAGATTCCGTTGATATTTGGCGGTACATCATAGGGACGGTTCGAGATCCATTCATTGACCAGGTAGAGTGAACGCAATTGTGTACCAAAGAAGGCAACAAAGGCCAGAATGATACAGATCCAGAAATAACCGATGCCTAGGCCAATACAACTGGCAATTACCAGGAAGAGAAGAAGGAGACGTAAATCTTGCTTGGCAAAATCCCATAGGCTGCTGTAACGGAGTCTTTTGTGCTCGTGTGACAGTTCGGGAACAGGATAGGGCTCATACATAAAACGAGATTTACCTAAAAATAATTAACCGAGTGCAACATCGACACGGGTCGAGAAACGGTAACCGGTGCCACGCACAGTTTGTACATAGCGGTCAGCGCCATAAGGTTCGAGTACCTTGCGCAGGCGACGGATATGCACATCAATGGTCCGGTCTTCAATATAGACGTTGCCACCCCAAACCTGATCCAGCAACTGCGCACGGGTATAAGCACGTTCCGGATGGGTCATGAAAAATGCCAAGAGACGATATTCAGTGGGTCCCATGTCCAGTATAGTATTGCCAAAATTCACACGCTTACTGACTGGATCTAATACCAATCCATTAGCATCAATGGATTTTTCACCACTGAGGGCATTGGAGCGACGTAAAACAGCTTTAATACGTGAAACCAGCTCACGGGTCGAAAACGGCTTGGTCATATAGTCATCGGCACCGGCGTCCAGTCCCTGAACTTTATGATCTTCTTCACCACGCGCAGTCAGCATGATGACAGGAATTTCGGACAGGTTTTCATCACGTTTCAAACGACGACATAGATCGACACCACTGACGCCACCCGGCATCATCCAGTCCAGCAAAATCAATGCTGGACGCTGGTCCACAATCATTTGATGAGCCTGCTTGGCATCTTCTGCCTGTAAACATTGAAAGCCTGCCATATCTAGAGAAGTGTGGATCATTTCACGAATCGGCAGTTCATCATCAACAATTAGAATGTAGTCATCTTTCACAGCGCAATACCCTATTTCATGCAAACGGTGGACCGTTTTATATTTATGACAGGCTTATTACAAAGATTAATTATGACAGTATCATTGCAGAATAGGTAGTTCTGGGACTTTTTGCAAAGATTTTTCACAATTTAAGCTGTTATTTTATAAGAGGGTGTTAATTCAAAGGCTTGTAGATCACTTACAAGTAAATCTATCTGGAACTTATCTTGATTTAAAAATTATTTAACCGGATCCGCTGGTTTTTCTGTACCCAAAGTGTCTAATAAAGCAAAGAACACCAGACTACAGGAAGACAGAATTTCTTCCAGTGACTGTTTAAAGCCGCTCATGACCCAGCGAATCGCAATCTGGGTGACATAACCATTAAGTCCGGTCGAGACCAGGGAAATCTCTCGTTCAGAACGATTAAGGTTCGGCATCATCAGCATGACAAAGGCCTGAATCATACGGTCGAAACGGCCCATGGTTTCATGAATCGTGGCCTGATTATGCAGTTCCTGAACCAGCATCGCATCGATATAAATAATTCGTGCCATACCCGGATTGTCACGTAAGGTCGTTAGCAAGGCAGTCAGACCGGCTTCGATCATTTTCTTTGGATCAGAAGAGGCTTGCATCATGGCCTGCATGACATTCTGCTGTAACTGGTCAATTAGCTTGAGGAAAATGGTCTGGAACAGATGTTCGCTTTTCTTAAAGGATTCATAAAAATAACGTTCAGTCAGTTTGGCTTCGTTACAGATATCCTTCACTGTGACTGAAAAGAAACCATGACGACCATAAGCTTCAATCCCGGCCTCAATTAGCTTTTCACGACGCGCCTGCTGACGCTCAGCCATAGAAAGTCCTTTAAACTGGCGTTCCTTACTTTTACTCGCTAGTTTTTGTCCTGAATTTACTGCATCCGTCATAAAGACCATAGACTCATGTGCTTGAGATTTTAAGTATCTTATCAATAAATCCGGCTTTGACCTATGCTGAAATTCAAACCTGAAAATTGGCCCGTAGAGACATGCTGGAATTATTGACAATAAGGATTGTCAAAACTATATTGAAACGGTGTGCTGTATTCCTATGCGACAGAAAAACAGGCTGTCATGGAAGGGCAGTGTTCTAATCAAGGAAATTCAATGAAAAATTTTAATAATAAAGTCGCGGCCATTACTGGTGCAGGTTCAGGTATCGGTCAACAACTTGCGGTGCTTTTAGCAAAGCAGGGCTGTCATTTAGCACTCAGTGATGTGAATGAACAAGGCCTGGCTAAAACCGTTGAGCTGCTAAAAGGTACTGATGTTCGTGTCACAACCAAAAAAGTCAATGTGGCTAATCTGGAAGAAATGCACGCTTGGGCCGCCGAGGTCGAGAAAGATCATGGCAGCGTGAATATGATCTTTAACAATGCTGGTGTAGCTCTTAGTTCTACCGTAGAAGGTGCTAGCTATGAAGAGCTGGAATGGATCGTCGGGATTAACTTCTGGGGTGTAGTTTATGGCACCAAAGAGTTTCTGCCTTTAATCAAGAAAACCGGTGATGGTCATGTCATCAATATTTCCAGCCTGTTTGGTTTAACTGCCCAGCCAACCCAGTCTGCTTATAATGCCACTAAATTCGCTGTGCGTGGTTTTACCGAATCCTTGCGTCAGGAACTGGATATGGAAAACTGCGGCGTAAGCGCACTCTGTGTACACCCAGGCGGAATCCGCACCAATATCGCCATTGCAGCGAAAATGAATGACAGCATTCGTAGTCTGGGAATGCATCCGGAAAAATCTGTACAGAATTTCAATAAGCTGCTGCGTTGCCCACCGGAAGAAGCAGCCCGTCAAATTTTGGACGCGGTACAAAAAGACAAACGCCGTCTGCTGATTGGAAATGATGCCAAAACGATTGATTTAATTCAGCGCCTCATGCCAACTGGCTATCAGAAAGTCACGGCTTTAGCTACCCGCCTCGGCAAGCAGAAGAAAAAGTCAGCTTAAAACACTCTGATCAAAGCCCGCGTAAGCGGGTTTTTTTATGCCCGAAAACTTAAGCAGCTAAAGTATTTTATAAATCAAAAAGGCTTTGTTGCACAAAGATTTAAAAGACAGCACCTGCTTATCTGAACAGAACTCAAGTGACAACTTGGGTATGAGGACGACCTAATTCTGTAAATCTGTTTAATACTGCTATGCGTGCATGAATCTCATTGACCTGACTAGGAAAACTCCTTGCTGTTAATTTATCGCCTAATCATTTGATGCAATGCATCTTGGTTTCGACCAAACTTCGACGAAGATAACCAGACCATTTTTTCCAAATAGTTCTTCCTAAACGTTTCACTGTTTTTAATAA
>NZ_JWHB01000030.1:0-42792 GCF_000804305.1 Acinetobacter sp. YZS-X1-1
CTATGATTTACATTGCTTGCATGTTTATTTGATGTAAAGCCAAATGAGGACACGCCCTAGGATGTGGGATTTTAAATTCAACTAAAAAACCTTTATGGCTTTGAGCATAATGAGACCACATAAGCATATTTAATAGATCTCTTGCGAAAGTATCGTTTTACCTAATTTTTGAATTGGCTAAAACCTTATAAAATGTAGCTTTGGGCTGTTTAAATTTTGACTAACGCAAGAAGTCTAATGGATTATTATTAAAACAAGTTACACTCAGTTTTACTTTTATAACTGTAGAGAAATGTTGATGTAGAATTTCTTTAACATCATTCGGCGCATTATTGAATTCAATAGATGCCATACAATCATATGGATCATTAAAATTATCAGGATGGGTAAACTTTAATTGAAGTTTTTTAAATAAATTTAACACTTGAAGCTTTGGATAAAAGCTTAAATGCTTATAGAGATAATAATACTGATCATCACATTTAATATTTTCAAATTGCCTTAAATAATCTGGTCTTGAGACTTCTTGCATAAGTACATGTAAAATTTTTTCTAAGTTCATAATAAAATCATTTTTTTAGTCTTGATAAATTAACACTAAAGATTAAATTATATAACTCAAATATACTTTGAAAAAAATCCCTCTTTTGAGAGGGATTTTAGAAGCAATTAAAACAAAAAGTACCGCTGCGCCATCGGCAACACTTCTGCTGGCTCACAGGTCAGATGCACACCATCGGCACGAACTTCATAAGTTTCTGGATGCACCTCCATTACAGGGCAATAACTATTATGTTTCATATCCTGTTTGGTGACCTGGCGTGTCGCCTTACATGGTGAAATCAACTTTTTCAGACCTAATTTTTCATGTACGCCATCATCAATTGCAACTTGTGAGAGGAATGTAATACAGGTGTTATGTACCCCGCGCGGATAAGCCCCAAACATTGGACGATAATGCACAGGCTGTGGCGTTGGAATAGAAGCATTAATATCACCCATTGGCGCTGCTGCAATCATCCCGCCTTTAATAATCATGGATGGTTTTACTCCAAAAAATGCAGGCTTCCACAATACCAGATCAGCTAACTTACCTTCTTCAACAGAGCCGATTTCATGGCTTAAACCGTGAGTAATTGCAGGATTAATCGTATATTTGGCGATATAACGTTTAACCCGGTTATTGTCTTTATAGGCAGTATCACCTTCCAAAGGCCCACATTGCACTTTCATTTTGTGCGCCGTTTGCCAAGTTCGTAAAATTACTTCACCCACACGGCCCATCGCCTGAGAGTCAGAAGACATCATGGCAATTGCGCCCATGTCCTGCAATATATCTTCTGCAGCAATGGTTTCGCGACGAATACGGCTTTCTGCAAAGGCCACATCTTCTGCAATCGCTGGATCTAGATGATGACAAACCATCAACATGTCCAGATGTTCATCAATGGTATTTACCGTATATGGACGGGTTGGATTGGTTGAAGATGGCAATACATTCGGTTGACCAATGGCTTTTAGAATATCAGGAGCATGTCCGCCACCTGCACCTTCAGTATGATAGGTATGAATGGTTCGGTTTTTAAAAGCTGCCAAAGTTTCTTCCAGAAAGCCACTTTCGTTTAGTGTGTCAGTATGAATAGCAACCTGCACATCGTACTGATCGGCCACAGTCAGACAGTTATCAATCGCTGCTGGTGTCGAGCCCCAATCTTCATGCAGTTTTAATCCAACTACACCAGCTTTAATTTGTTCTGCAATTGGCTCTGGCTGGCTTAAGTTGCCTTTGCCTAATAAACCAATATTCATCGGTAAATCATCAATCGCTTGCAACATAGTGGCAATATGCCAAGGTCCTGGAGTTACAGTGGTCGCAGAAGTTCCAGCTGCCGGACCCGTACCGCCACCGACCATCGTGGTTGTGCCAGACATCAGTGCCGTTTCAACTTGCTGCGGGCAGATCCAGTGAATATGGGTATCAATTCCGCCAGCTGTTAATATTTGTCCTTCACCAGCAATGACTTCAGTTGCAGCACCCAATGGAATGGTAATATTTGGCTGGATATCCGGGTTACCGGCTTTACCGATTTTCCAGATTCGGCCATTTTTTAAGCCCACATCGGCCTTTACAATACCCCACCAGTCAACAATCAGTGCATTTGTAATGACAGTGTCAGCTACTTCGGATGACAAAAGTTGTGATTGACCCATACCATCACGAATGACCTTGCCGCCACCAAATTTAACTTCTTCACCATAAGTGGTGAAATCCTGTTCGACTTCAATGAATAATTCAGTATCAGCTAGACGAACACGATCTCCTACAGTCGGTCCAAACATTTCGGCATAAGCACGACGTGACATTTTCATGATTTATAAACCTTTATAATTCTGCTGCAATTTTTATGAATCGAGCTTGCCCATGATTCGCCCGGCGAAACCGTAAACCTCACGTTTACCTGCTAATGCAACCAATTCCACATCGCGTTTTTGCCCAGGTTCAAAACGAATCGCCGTTCCCGCTGCAATATTTAAGCGAAAGCCTTTGGCTAGTTCACGATCAAACTGCAAGGCATCATTCGCTTCGGCAAAATGGAAATGTGATCCGACCTGAATCGGTCGATCACCAATATTAGCAACAGTTACCTTCAAAACTTCCCGACCGACATTCATTTCAATATCGCTCTCAGGCGTAAAAATTTCTCCTGGAATCATGTACTGCTCCTATACGATCGGTTGATGGACAGTGACTAGCTTTGATCCATCTGGAAAGGTTGCTTCAACCTGCACTTCTGCAATCATTTCCGGAATGCCTTCCATGACATCATCACGTGTCAATAAGGTCGTACCGTAATGCATTAATTCACTGACCGTCATGCCATCACGCGCACCTTCAAGCAGTGCCGCAGAAATATAGGCAATGGCTTCCGGATAGTTCAACTTTAAACCTCGGGCTTTACGACGCTCTGCCACCAGACCCGCAGTAAAAATCAGCAGTTTATCTTTTTCTGTAGGGTTGAGTTCCATAACTGGTTCCTCATTGATATATATGTATTTCTAAGCAAAATATGTGCAAGATTCGATATTTGGTGTTCTCTCCCTTTGGGAGGGAGTTAGAGGGAGGGTTTTAATAAATGTTTAATCACCTCTCCCTAACCCTCTCCTATAATGAGAGAGAATTAAAGGATTACGTCCGCCAAATTCTCGGAAATGCTTCATCCAGATCGAACCAATATCGTCTTAAACGAGCGCGAATCGCGGCAAAGCCATCATGGCATTGACGAACATCATCTCCCAGAAAACGTGCGCTAACTACATCGCCAAGCAAGGTCAAGGTAATCGGAACATCCATCCGCATAATGAGCTCACGAATCAAATCGAGATGCTGTTCCAGATAAAAATTCACGCGATATTTTTCAGGCGGTACAGCCCAGAAGCTGCCCATCACCGCATGTCCATTCATGCCTAGACACGAACTGAGCCAGCGGTCATTGCCTTTAAAATTCAAGGTATCTGCAACCAGCAATTTGTCTTTGCGCCAAAGTTGAAAACGGTTTTGATAAGCCCCCTGTGCAAACTGTTCATCTCGTGCCTGACGGCCGATCACCAGCATATCCCAACCGATAAAACTGGCTGCCGCATCTAAATGGAAGATTGTTTCGGAACTGGCATTAGCCCCATCAAATAGCATGGTTTCTTGAGGTAGCCATTCAAAAATCGCATTGTCATTTAAACGGATGTGAATATGCTGAAAAGCCTGCTTGCCATTGGTTCTGTACCATTTACCTGCGCCTGGTGTGGTCACCAAGGCATGAGCATTGGCATCTACCTGCATATCAAAAGTGAGATGATCTCCACCGGCAATCCCTGCTGGCGGATGCACGATAATGGCATGACAGATTCCGTTAGATTCAGGCCATAACATTTTCTGGATGCGTACCGGACCATGATGCTTGCGGTGCTGCAAAATGGTTCGCGTAGTCTGTTGCTGCGCCTGAAATCCCATTTCCAGACGTGCATACCATAAGTTCTGCTGTGTGCTTTTTTCTGCCAGTTCATGCATCAACAAATCAACTCAATTTCATCTGAAAATGATTTTCCAGGCATTAAGCCAGGCCAATGACAGCAACAACTGCAGCTAGACCACCAACGATCTGCTTGCCATAAGGCACATATTTTTTTACGAATGCACCCAGAGCCAAGCCTGCGCCATAAATCAAAGCCATTGCTGAAACCATGCCAACAATTAATAGGGATACATGTCCGCCTTGTCCCAATTCACTTCCATGCGCCACGCCGTGGAAGCTGGCCAATAAGATTGCAGCGACAGGCAAAACCTTATTCGATTTAGTCCACAGCGCAACAGCTAAAATGACCAATGAAGCGATGATGCCTGACTCAGCCAGTGAAGTTGAAAGCAGACCCTTGCTACCGAGTACAAAGCCTGCAACCATCGCTACTGCCAGACCGATGAGACCCGAAATTTTCCAGCGTTGATTTGCAGTCCACATCAGTACACCAAAGGCAATCGCCATCATCAGGTGATCTAAACCGGTAAAAGGATGGACAAAGCCAGACCAGAATCCACTGTGATGGTCATGTCCCGCGTGAGCCATTGCCAACATAGGTAAAGCAGCAATACCTGCAACCAGTAACTGTTTGAATAGACGCATGATGAATTTCCCCTTAAGACTTAAATAAACCTTGTTTTTCAATAAAGCTGATAATCTCGTTCAAGCCATCTTGTGTTTTCATATTAGAAAATAAAAATGGTTTATCGCCACGCATCCGCTTCGTATCCTGATCCATCACCTCCAGGCTGGCACCGACCATTGGCGCCAAATCCGTTTTATTGATAATCAGCAGATCCGACTTGGTAATACCGGGACCGCCTTTACGTGGAATTTTCTCGCCACCGGCAACATCGATCACGTATAAAGTGAGATCAGATAATTCCGGGCTAAAGGTTGCCGCAAGGTTATCGCCACCACTTTCAATAATGATCAGCTCCAGCCCATCAAACTTTTCACACAAATCATCAATCGCAGCCAAGTTAATGGACGCATCTTCACGAATCGCAGTATGTGGGCAGCCGCCTGTTTCTACACCGACAATGCGGTCAGGCGACATCGCTTCATGCCGGGTTAAAAAGTTCGAGTCTTCTTTGGTGTAGATGTCATTGGTCACCACTGCCATATTGTATTTTTCACGCAGTGCAAGACATAAATTCAGGGTTAAAGCAGTTTTACCTGATCCAACCGGACCACCAATTCCAACGCGTAATGGACTACGTTCTGACATGTTGATTTCCTTTATTACATTTTCTGGGCATCAGTTTTAATGATGCTTTTCAAATTTTTTACTGCTGTTCTAATCTGAAAACTAAGACCGGAATAAGCGTGAATACTGGGTTTCGTGCGACATACTCAACATGGCATATTGCGGTAATGCGCTGCTGATTTCATGATCGTCCAAAGCTAGTGCTGCCTGTACAGCTTCAGGAATTTCCTGATGTAATTGCCAAATAATCCGCTGCCCACTCATTTGCCCGAGTGGGATGGTTTTTACTGCTGCCAGCACCTGATTTTCCAAAACTGTAAAGCTATAAGCAGTTAATACATCTGCAAGATCTAAACCCAGTTCACCACATAAATGTGCATATACCGGCACAAACCCTAATTGCTTTTTTACGCTCGGGGACTGTTTTAAAACATCTCTAATCCATGCATTCAAGGAAAATGCCAACTGCTGAGATTCAGCCAGTAATTCTTTGGATTCTCGGCTGGCTCGATACAGTTCTGCCCAATACTGAAACTGTTCTGCATCATCAAAAGTCTCTACCAGACGCTTGAGTACTGGAAGCTCAAAACGCACCAGCAGCATTTCCAATACTTCCTGGAAGTAGCTCACACAAGAGGCTTCATCATGTACCATGCCTTTTTCAATCGCACTTTCCACCCCTTGCGAATAACAGTACGCTCCAATTGGCAATGCCGTTGAAGATAGAGTCAGCAAGCTGAGTAGCTGAGATGCATTAGTGATGGACATGATGTAAAGCCTTGATTGGGCTTAAACGGTGGTCATGCTGATGCTGTGCATAAGCACCGCTTTCTGGTTCAAATGGGTACATGACTTCCTGAACTTCAAGGCCTAAACCCTGCACCATTTCAGCCAGTACATGATCCGGTTCAAAGTACAATGCAGTAGGTGTTAACATGAGAGGAACATGACGGTTCCCTAGGTGATAGGCTGCTTTTAATAAATCAAAGCTATTGTTTGTAGTCACCTGCATCAATTTTTCAGGTTTCGCATCGACCCGAAGAATGTCACCCTGTTCAGTTGCTATAAAAGAACCACTACGCAAGATTCCAGTACGTGGTAAATCTGCACCAATATCGACACCATTTTTTAAAGTTGCACGAAAACGGCTCTTTTGTCGTGTATCGAATGTGAGTTCAAGAGACTCAAAATCACTTTCTGGTGCAATGTTTTCCAAACGTTGCGTATAAATTTTCATAACTACCCTACTGATGCTGATAAATCCTGTATTTGTTCCAAATTGAAACCAAATATTTTTTAGCATTTAAAATTTGCATCAAAATAAAGCAGTTATCGTGCCAACTTGGATTTTAGTTATTTATTCATCTCTGTTAATTTCGTTTTGTGATACCCATTGCATAAAATAAATGTTATCTCAAGGATTGAGATCAGCTTTAACAGGATTAGTTTGAAAAATTTAAATAAGGCTTTAAATTCCGTTATAGTTCAAAAATCACAAACATAAATATGACCAATAAAATGATTAAAAATTTTTCTGTTTTAGCACTTTTAATTTTTTTACTACCATTGGGACATGCCGATTTTTCAATTGAACAAGAAATTCGAGGTGGCTGTAATAAAGTCAAAGCTTATGGCTTGTTAGGCAAAAAATATTATGATCAAAAACAATATAAAAAAGCTCTTGATCAATTTCAAGATCAAGCCTCTTGGACATCTTTCTGTTTATTAAATCAAGAAGATAGTAGGATGAAACTATCTGAACAGGATGTTGTTATAGCCAATAATAATGTGGGTTTGACTTATGCCAAGTTAGGAAAACCACTTTGGGCTCGTGCCTGGTTCTTACTTAATCCAGAAGCAACATCGAGCCAGTTTAACTTAAGTAAATCACCTACGCCCAAAGCATCTCATAGTTTAAGTGGTCAGTATATTCGCAGTAATCGTTTTGGCTTCTGGGATACCATTACAGTAACGAAAAACCAAAGTTACTATGAAATTAGTTATGAAGGATTATACTTTCGTTATCGAGGATTGATTTCTGGTCCAAATATGGGCGAATTTATCACTTACATGGCTCTGGATCAGAAAAAAACAACATATAAAACTGAAGATTGTAAAATTGATTTAGCTTTTAATTTTGATAAAAAATATGGACAACAGATTCTTGTAAAACAGTCAGGCATAAGTCCTGATTGTGGTTTTGGCTAAAATGTCTCATCTGAAGGGACTTATTTAAAAGTAGAAAAATAATCATGAATAGACAATCCCTCTCCTGATCAAATCTAAAATATAAATGTTTAAATTTTTGCAAGAGAGGATTTGAGCTAGAAAAAATTAAATCGCCACCAGATCCCGAATCCCTCTTTCTGGCATTTCACTTCCAACACCCTGAGCAATCACTTGTCCACGTGCCATAACCGTATAACCATCTGCCAGTTCTTCAGCAAAGTCATAGAACTGTTCTACCAGAACAATCGCCATTTCACCGCCATCAGCCAGTTTACGAATTACCCGACCAATATCTTTAATGATAGATGGCTGAATCCCCTCAGTCGGTTCATCCAAAATGAGCACACGCGGTTCAGATGCCAATGCGCGGGCAATCGCCAGTTGTTGTTGCTGGCCACCGGATAAGTCACCACCGCGTCGATATTTCATTTCCTCTAATACCGGAAAAATCTCATAGAGATGTTCCGGTACTTTACGAGTTTTGGTTCCTTTAAATTTCGCCATGCCAATCAGAATATTTTCTTCAACAGTTAAAGTCGAAAAGATATCCCGACCTTGTGGCACATAGGCCAAACCTGCCCGAACCCGCTGTTCAGGACTCAGTTTGGCAATATCTTTGCCATCTAAAAGAATCTGACCTGATTTGATGGGCAAAATTCCCATCAGACATTTAAGTAGTGTCGTTTTACCAACGCCGTTACGACCTAGTACCACTGAGCACTCACCAACAGGCGCATTGAAAGACACATTACGTAAAATGTGACTACCGCCATAAAACTGATTTACCTCTTTAACTTCTAGCATCAGTCAGCCCCTTAACGTCCAAGATACTTTTCAATAACATCTTCATTGGCCTGTACTTCTGCCAATGTACCTTCAGCCAGAATCGCCCCTTGTGCCAGCACCGTGACTTTCTCACTAATAGTATCGATGAAGCTCATATCGTGTTCGACGACTACCAGGGTATGATTCTTTTTCAGTTCCAGACACAGTTCAGCAGTCCGTTCAGTTTCAGCATCAGTCATCCCTGCCACTGGTTCATCCAGTAAAATCAGTTTTGGACGTTGCATCAGCAGCATGCCAATTTCCAACCATTGTTTCTGGCCGTGAGATAAAAGCCCTGCAGGTTTGTGAATAAATTCCTGCAAGCGGATCTGCTGTAAGGATTCATCCAAGGCATTTTGTGCATCCGGATCGAGCTTGCTGAAAAAACTTTTTTTCACCCGTTTATCTTTAGGTGCAGCCAAGAGCAGATTTTCCATCACGGTAAAATTTTCAAACACCGTTGGTTTCTGGAATTTACGCCCGATGCCAGCTTCGGCAATTTCTTCAGTACTCATTTTCGCCAGATTATAGGTTTGGCCAAAAAATGCAGAACCTTCAGTAGGACGGGTTTTCCCAGTAATGACATCCATCAACGTAGTTTTACCCGCGCCGTTTGGTCCAATGATGCAGCGCAATTCACCTTCTTCGATATACAGCGATAAATCATTTAAGGCACGGAAAGCATCAAACCAGACACTGACTTTTTCCAGATAAAGTGCGATCCCATGGCTAAAATCTGGCCCTTGCTCTTTTGGCCGACCATAGCCTTCAGAAGCATGGCCGCCATGAGGTTGTAAAATTTCACTCATTCGCTACGCTCCTTTTTAAAACGGTCGAATAAACCAATCACACCTTTAGGCAGGAAGATGGTGACCACAATAAATAATGTCCCCAGAATTAATAACCATGCTTCTGGATACGCCACAGTAAAGTAAGTTTTAACCGCATTAATTAAACCTGCACCCAGGATCGGCCCAATCAAGGTACCGCGACCGCCAGCCGCCACCCAGACTGCCATTTCAATCGAGTTTACTGGATTCATTTCGCTTGGATTAATAATCCCGGCTTGTGGTACATACAATGCGCCAGCGATACCTGCAATCACAGCAGATAATACCCAGGCTGACAGCTTGTACCAAAGCGTACGGTAACCCAAATATTGCAGACGATTTTCACTATCACGAATTGCGCCAAGCACACGACCATAAGGTTTATTCATTAAATGGCGTAGACCAACAAAGCACAGCAATAACACCAGAGCCGTGATAAAACATAGGCTGGCACGCATCGGTGCTGAGGTAATGTCCATGCCTAAAATGGTTTTGAAACCGGTAAATCCGTTATTCCCGCCAAAGCCTGTTTCATTACGGAAGAATAAAAGCGCTGCCGCAAAGGTCATTGCCTGAGTAATAATCGAAAAGTAAACGCCTTTGATTTTGGAGCGGAAAGCAAAGAAGCCGAAAATAAAAGCAATCAGTCCTGGTATCAGAACCACAAGTATCATGGCCCACCAGAAATGATTAGTTCCCACCCAAAACCAGGGTAACTCAGTCCAGCTCAGAAAACGCATAAAGTCAGGCAAACCATCACCTGCTGATTGACGCATTAGATACATCCCAAAGGCATAACCACCCAAGGCAAAGTACAGGCCATGACCTAAACTTAAAATACCGGCATAGCCCCAGACCAGATCAAGTGCTAAAGCCACCAATGCCAAGCACATGATCTTGCCGATCAAAGTGACCCAATAAGCAGACAGATGCAGGCTTGAATCTGCTGGCAATAAATGCAGCCATGGCAAGGCCAGTAAAATAACAAAACAGATCGCAATTGCGAGTGTGCTATAAGGTTTATCTGAAAGTAATGATGTGATTTTCATAGGCTTACTCCACAAAGCGTCCTTTAATGGCAAACAAACCTTGTGGACGTTTCTGAATAAACAAAATCACAAGAACCAAGAGAATAATTTTCGCCAATACTGCACCCATACCAATTTCCAGTACGGTACCACTGACACCTAGTCCCAAAGCGGCAAGAACTGCACCCCAGACTTGACCAACCCCACCAACAACAACCACAAGGAAAGCATCAATAATATAGTTCTGGCCCAAATCTGGCCCCACATTACCCACTTGCGCCAAGGCACAACCGGCAAGACCGGCAAGACCTGAACCTAGACCAAATGCCATCATGTCAATTCGGCTGGATCGTATACCGACAGCACGAGCCATTTGACGATTTTGCGTTACGGCACGGACAAATAAACCAAAACGGGTTTTATTGAGTAGATAAACCAGCAACAGTAAGACAGCAATAGTAAAGACAATAATTGCGATACGGTTATAAGGTAGCATCAGGCTTGGAGTAATCGAGATCCCGCCTGAAAGCCATGAAATATTGGACACTTCGACATTTTGTGCCCCAAAGATCATCCGCACCACTTGCATCAGGATCAGGCTCACGCCAAAGGTGGCCAATAAGGTTTCCAGTTGACGGCCATATAAAGGACGAATCACGGTACGTTCGATCAGCATGCCAATCACTGCACTGACAATGAATGCCGCAGGAATCGCTGCGATCAGATACCAATCTACCAAACCACTAAAATGGGATTTAAAGAAACTTTGCACTACATAAGTGGTATACGCCCCGATCATGATCAGCTCGCCATGTGCCATATTAATGACGCCAAGCAAACCATATGTAATGGCTAATCCTAAAGCCGCAAGCAATAAAATACTGGCAGTACTTAAACCGGAAAATACATGTCCAGTCCATTCACTGGCCTGAATTCGGGTTTTGATACTACTTCTGGCATCGACCAGCGCTGCTTTTAAATCCGGATGCAGATTTGGCTGAGTCAGTTCATTTTCAACCAGTACAAGAACATCTGGTCTATTGGAGTCTTTTAAAACTTTTGCCGCTTCTATTTTGGTTAGCACATCTTCAGACTGATAATCCAGACGTGCTTTTAACTGGGCAAAACGTGATTTAACCGTATTATTTTTTTCATTTAAATACATCTGATTGATGGCTTGAGCATCAAGTTCAGACAAGTTGTTTTCCAGAATATCAATCGCCTCAAGTCGCTGAGAGGCTTCGTCTGAATTTAATTTCTTTTTTGCTAAACCGAAGGTCAGTGCTTTATGTAAGGTATTTACCAACGTAATTTGCGTTACATCAGATGGCCAGGTTTCAACGGCTTTTTTATCCGGATAGCTGACCAATTTGTCTTCTGCTTCCAGAATATAAGTATTGCCTGCACTGTCAGTATAAAGCTGATCTTTTTCAACAAATTCTGCCAGCTGATCAAGTTGTTCAACACTGGCTGGCCACTGATTTAATAATGCACGACGAGTGGCAAAGTCCCCACGAACAAACTGCTGAATGGCATCAAGTGACTGTTGAGATGATTGCGATACGGTTGTTTCGCTAGATTGAGTTTCCGCATGCACAATATTTAGACAAAAACACTGACTCAAAATTAAAAAAATGGCCGCGAGATTTAGGCGAGTGGACATGAGTGCCCTCCCTATTTATATATTTAACGCTATCCCTTCTGGGAAATGAAAAACAAGAAAGGCCTACTGCCGAAGCAGCAGGCTTCGGAGAAAATTATTTAGGAATGTATGGGCTCCATGGCTCAGCAGCAATGGTTTTCGGTGTCTTATAAACCACATCAAACTGACCATCGCCACGAATCTGACCAATCATCACCGGTTTATGTAAATGATGGTTGTTAGCATCCATTTGTAACTGATAACCAGATGGTGCATCAAAGGTCTGACCTGCCATTGCTTCACGAACTTTATCTACCTCAGTAGAACCGGCTTTTTCTACCGCCTGTTTCCACATATTGATACCGACATAAGTCGCTTCCATCGGGTCATTGGTCACAAACTTGTCTGCATTTGGCAGTTTGTATTCCACGGCATACTGTTTCATCTTACCGCTGAATTCGGTATTTTTAGGATTTTTCACGGACATGAAGTAGTTCCATGCCGCTAAATGACCGACCAATGGCTTGGTATCAATACCGCGAAGCTCTTCTTCACCTACAGAGAATGCCATAACCGGAATATCAGAAGCTTTAATGCCCTGGTTACCCAATTCACGATAGAACGGTACGTTTGAATCGCCGTTGATGGTTGAGATCACCGCAGTCTTTTTACCTGCAGCAAATTTTTTCACATTGCCCACAATGGTTTGATAGTTACTATGACCAAATGGTGTGTACTCTTCCATGATGTCAGCATCAGCAACGCCTTTAGATTTCAGGAAAGCACGGAGAATTTTGTTGGTGGTACGTGGGTAAACATAGTCGGTACCTAGTAAGACAAAGCGTTCTGCTTTACCACCTTCTTCACTCATCAAATACTCAACAGCTGGAATTGCTTGCTGGTTAGGTGCAGCACCAGTGTAGAAAATATTTTTAGACTGTTCCTGACCTTCGTATTGGACTGGATAGAACAGTAAGCCGTTTAACTCTTCAACCACTGGCAATACCGATTTACGCGATACTGAAGTCCAGCAACCAAAGATAACAGCAACTTTATCCTGAGTGATGAGCTGACGTGCTTTTTCAGCAAATAGTGGCCAGTCAGATGCTGGATCAACGATAACCGGTTCAAGCTTTTTACCTAAGACACCCCCATTGGCATTGATTTCATTAATCGCCATCATTGCTGTATCTTTTAATGAAGTTTCAGAAATGGCCATCGTGCCAGATAAAGAATGCAAAATACCAACTTTAATCGTTTCCCCACTAGTTGCAGCTGCTTCCGGCTCAGAGGTAGCAGCCGTTTTATCTTCAGGCGACTTCGAACAACCTGTTAAAGTCAGTGTCCCCAACATCGCAGCAACAATTAAATTTTTAGAAAACTTTTTTTGTTCGACTTTCATTTACTTCTCTCCAACCCTAGTTAGGCTTTTTTAGAAAATTTGAGAGAAGCTATTCAAATACTGTGCCACTTTTAATTTATAATTTTAAACCACTGAATTTCATTATGATTATCTACTTCGAATAAAAATAGAGATTAAATTTTGCACCAATAAATACATGTTGCCCTAAAATAGAAAATAAAGTCTGAGGCTGAAAATCAATTAATTAGACTATAAAACCTCAAAAAAGTGCAGACTTTTCAAACTTAAATTTCAATAATGCTTATTAATGATGCGTTTTCTAACCTTGAGTTCATTTCTAAATTTTAAAACTCCATATTGTTTCTTTTTTAAGCATAACTTTTTGGGTTACTCTAAAAATCCGTTCATATTTTTAAATTTTTTGACTACTCACTCTCCTTATTAAAGCACCTCAAACTCAATTCTGCGATTTTTTTTACGCCCTTCGGAAGTTGTGTTATCAGCAACTGGTTTATTCGAACCAAGGCCTTCAGTGCTTAAAGATTCAGCCGGAATATTCTTATGAATTAGATAAGTTTTAACCGCATCTGCACGTTGCTGACTCAAGATGATATTTTTATCAGCATCTCCAGAACTGTCTGTATGCCCTAAAATCTTGACCTTTTTTCCACGCACACGTTTCAATACAACTGCCATCTCATCTAAAATCTGCACCCCTGATGTCGCTAAAATTGCACTACCAGATTCAAATTCAATAATACGATTTTTTAATGCAGCATCAATAATCTGCTGTTCTGCCTGATTCAGTGAAAACTGGGTATTTAAGCGAAAATTTACTGGTATCAAACCTTGAAGTTTAACTTGAGTTGTTTGTAAATCTTCAGAGTTGGACAATTTTCCTGTCAGCTTAATCTCTGTTCCTTTTACCGTTAAATTGCCCTGTTTCACCTTTTTAAGATCATCATTAATCACTTTCGTTACTGTATTTATCCAGTCACTCGGTGTTGTAACCTGGCGAACCTGAATCTGATCCACCACATTTTGCTGTCCATAGATGCTATAAGCTTTAGCCAAAATCTCAGCCTTTATTTTTTCATTTGGCACTGCCCCTTCAATCACAATCGGTTGAGCAAAAATCATAAAGCTTGTACTTAGCCCTAAGACACTTATTAGTATTTTTATTGGGTCGATATAGTTCTTTTTTTTCATCTTATTCTTCAATAAATGTTTGTTTAAAAATTTGAATAATATTAGTCAGGCTCATCCGTTGCTGATTCAGTATTTGTTCTAGCACTGCCAGTCCCGCATTTTGTTCTAAATAAGGATCAATCCAATCCGCGTGCACCAAGGACACCCAATGCTGACTCTGCATATTTTGATTAAAAATATCACCTAAAGCTATACTATCAGTACCTTGGAAGCCACATAATAAAACCGGTTGATCTGCATGCAACAATCCAATAAATAAATGACTAGACTGTTTCTGTATAAACAGGCTAATCAGATTGATCCAGAATGCAGCGATTTCATAGCAATAGGGCACGTTATGAATAGGTAAAATCAGAATTTTATTTAACCGGTCTGTACCCTGCTGAATAATGGGTTGCAGTAATAATCCGAGTGCAATCAGTGTTTGTACCAGTTCATATACTGTACCCCCCATGAGCCTAGCCAGCGAATTCAATGTCTGCGTATCATAAAAATGCTGAACATCTTCAGCACTATATACCGAACTTTGATCTGATAATTTACTTAATTTATCCAATAAAATATCTGGACTCTGAATCGAGCGTATCACCAGATTACGCTGATAAAGCTCGATCAGCATCGGTTTAAACCGGTAATGTAAATACATCAGGTTTTCATGAGGCTGATCCGTTTCAATAACTTGTCCTAAAACCATTGGAAAATGACGGCCTGAATAATCTTCACTGCTGATCAGGTTTGCCACCAAAAACTGACCTACCTGAAGATTGACTAGGAAAAAATCTAAAGATGGCAATTTGATATAATACTGCTTGAAATTGTTAGACTGCATCGCATATTCAAGCGCTTTACTGATCCAACGGTCTATAGATTGAATCAGCCCATGCTGGCCTTGGGATTTTAAGAAGTCACCATGAGCTGGGCATTTTCCATAATAAAAAGGCTGGGTCGATAGTTTATACATCGCCACTCACCTCAAAATTCTGCTCCCATAAATTGATCCACATCATGGTGCAGTTGCCTCTAACTTTTGCTGGCTAGTTGCCATCGTTAAAGATGACGTTAACTGACCATTGTTAGTTGCCGACTGTGCAGCAACCACTCGAACCGCCTTGTTTGACATGACCTGATCAACCAGCTGTAAATTGTGATACCCCGCACCTCCTGCAATCGAACTAGAAGTATCTCCACTGACCAGACGGAAATTAACTTTTACTGCTAGGTTCGGCTGCGCTTTGCTCTGCCAAACCATTTCAAAAATATTCCCTTTTTGCTGCCGCTGCGCTGAATCAATTAACCGATTAATCCCATATTCACCTGGCTCATCAAAAATGGTATGGGTCTTCCCTTCAAGATCGACTACGCTAATCCGTGCACCTGGAATTGTTCCGGGATTTGGCCAGATAAAATTCACCCATTGTTGAATGCCGTTTTCAAACTGCATACGCTGTCCATCAATCTCAATGTTATAGGACAATACATTCGGATTTTCCAAAGGATAGAACTGGAAATTTGACTGATTTGAAGAGATTGCTCTATTCGAACTTTGGTTTAATTCACCTGTAGCGACCCCATGTACAGGTGCAACATAATTTTGAAAATTTGACACAAAAGCAGGATTCAAACCGACACCTAAATCCTGCCAGGTTTTAGAAGTCAGCTGATAGCCACGACGAATTACTAAAGGATCCAGATATTCTTTTACAAAGCGGGCAATACTGCCATTTTCACCAAAAATCTGGTTAATCTCGGCCGTTGTTGCTTGCAAGCTGGCTTGGCTGCTAAAAGGGTATTTATGTGCAAGACTACTGCTAAATGGCTGATAAGCGTGAATCTGCCATAACTTATTGATTTCAGCCTGTGCTGGTGGAATCAGACTCGAAAAGGCCTGTGTCAGTGGTGCGACTAAAATCTTTTGTAGGATTTGCTGATCGAGTTCCTGGCTTCCTGCCGACATTTTTTCAGTGACAAATTTCTGGCTTAAATTAAAGGTAGAATTCTGCTCATGAATCGTTTGTCGTAGTATAGCCATACTTGCTGGACCAATATCACCAGAACTTTTCAGGTCATTGAACTGGCTACGCATCTTGCCCAGTAACGCAAGATATTCATCTAGTAATGATTTATTTTGCAGGTCATCTCGCTGGCGGACAATTTGGTATAGCACCTGAAAATCTTGGGCAATTATGCCTTGAGACAAATGAGTAGCTGCATTTTGTGCCAGATTTTTCTCATCATGTCTTAAAATTTTTCGTTTAAACCAGGCCATGAAACCTTTTTGTGGCGTCGCTAATTCCGCTTGAACCATTGGATTATCCCAACTGGTTTCTTTGGCAACACGTTGCAATAAGATTCGGATTAGAGAATGTTCTGTTTCTCCCAGAATATCCATTTGGCGGATTTGCTGGTTCATGTCTGCTGCTTTAGCATAATGAATACCATTCAGGAACTTACGCCATTCGGCAATATATTCTTTTTTATACATCTCTGTGAGCTGTTTACGGATTTGATCCGGACTGCCACTAAAACTGAGATCATCAGATTTTGAGACATTCAGTACCCAGTCTTTACTCTCGGTCGGATTTTGTGCCGCCTTTTCAATTGCAGGTTGTACATACTCGTTCCAGGCTTGATAGCTAAAAAAACCGGGTATGGCATAACTACCTAACATCGTGGATTGAGTATCTTGTTCTAGGATCTGTTTCAATGTCAAAGTGGGGTAACGCACAGAAGCACGCATTTTTATCTCGTTATAGACGCGATCTCGTGCCGAAACGCCTGTTGTAATCGCGGTTAAAATCTGACGGCTTTGCTCGACCAACACCACATCAGAATCTAATTGAGGGAAATGCTGGCGATTGGTTAAGGTCATGACATAACTTAATAGCTCTTCAGCTTTCTGAATCATCTCGGCACGAGACATCTCACCACGATGAGTGTCCAACCAGGAACGCCAGAAACGGGTGACCTGATCACTCAGATGTCCCGCTTCGATATACTGCCGATTACTCAGCATCAAGTAAGTTTTCAAGGCATTATAAGCATCTTGCGGATTCTGCTCAGACGGTTCTGATATCACTTGTTGCACTTGAACATTCTGCTGTACAGGTACATTGATATAATTGGCTTTCAGATGAGCTTCATTTAATTTGAGCTGTTGTAAGTATTGAGCAATATTTTGTTGTGTGGGTTGCAATACCAACAGCTCTATTCCTTTTAAATATTCAGTTTCGAGCTGTTCCCGAATTTGATCACCTTGATAGAGTCCAAAACTGTATTTGAATGGAAGCTGCTGTTCATATTGATCCAATTGTTGTAAATGATCTTGCAAAATCAATAAAGCATCCAATTGGGTCGAGAGTTCATGACCAGATTGCTGTTGCAGCTGCACAACTTTATTTAAATCATTCTGGATTTCGCTCATTAGTTGCTGGTTATTACGATATGACCAGATCCATAAACTGAGTACAATCGCAACTGTCAGCAGAGTGCCTATAAACCCGATAAAACGCTGACGTTTACGCAGCGGGTTAATCTGTTGTTTAACCAGATTTTTATCTTTTAAAATCACTTCTGAAAACAGATTTTTTAGAAAATATCCATGATCTTGAGATATCGATCGTGTAGGTAGACCAAATTCAGCATCTTCACTTCGAATCAGGTGAAAATCTTCAGCAATCTGTTCGGTTTTTGGGCTTTCAATTGTTCCTTCCTGCAGGGCACTAGTAAAGTAAAAGCCACGAAATACTGGTTTAAACTGGTAAGGATTTTCCTGAAATAGGGCTGAAATAAAGGTTCTTAATACCGGTTTTAAACTTTTAAACTCAAGCGGAAAAGTCATCACACTTGGTGAAATATATTGAGAATGACGACGAGACAAATGGGTATGACTGACATTTTTTAGACCGTCATATAAAATATTATAATGCTTTTCAAAGAGCTGAACCGCATTCTCACTGGACTGAGGATCGTAGGCTAAGGTAGCACCCCAGGTCTGATTGAACTCATGCTCGCTATAACAATCAAAAAATTCAGTAAAGCCAGCAATCAGATCCATTTTAGAAAAGATCAGATACACGGGTGTCACAACTTCTAAACGTTCAGTCAAGTCCTGAATCCGGGCACGCAATTTTTTTGCTAGTTGAATTGATTTATCTGGGCTCTGGCTCACCAGCTCAGCAATACTGACAATGACAATTAGCCCATTAATTGGTGCTTTGGAACGACTCTTTTTTAGAATATTGAGAAAACCTAGCCATTCGGAATGATCTTCGCTATATACTGAATAACGTCCGGCTGTATCCAGTAAAACACCGTCTGTAGAGAGAAACCAGTCACAGTTTCGTGTACCACTTAAACCAGCAGACACCGTTTTACGATGGGTTTCTTCAAACGGGAAATTTAATCCAGAATGATAAATCGCTGAACTTTTTCCTGCTGCCGGATTGCCAATGACCATATACCAAGGCAATTCATAAAGGGCTGCATTGCCTTTACGATCCCCCAATTTAGATTTTCGGAGAAGTTGGATTGACTGCTTCATTTGCTGATTAATCAGTTGCAGTTCTTCCTTATTTTTATATTTATTTTCTGCTTCAGCATTTTTAGACATGGCCTCAGCTAGCGCCTTACCCTTTTTGCCATGGCGATAACGTTGAATCAGCTCATAAATTCCCCAGCCAACCAGAACAGCAATATAAATAGCTGCCAGACTCCAGAAGATCCGATCAGATACCGTATTCTTCATTGAAATCAGAACAACTAAGAAAGATAGGGCCATGATCACTTTAGGATGAGTGACATATTGCCAGACATAACCTAGGATCGTATAAATTAATGTATTCACTATAATCTCTAATTATTCTATATTTTTAGTTATTTATGCGACTAAAGCTGTTGCTTCAATTTTTTCTAAATCTTTATTTTCACAACAAATATATATGTTTTCTTGTTCCAAGCTATAGGTTATCGTTATGATATTGTCCCGCATTTGTGTCACTAGCATCATCCCAAAAATATGTCCTAAACATTGCGTATTTCCTATAAAAGATTGAATATAAATAAAAAATTCAGGATGAACTCCAATTGGAATAAAAGTTTGCTGCAATTGATGAAGGTTTTTGGATTTTTTTGTTTCATCTAAGAGCAATACAAAGGCCTGTTCTTTTTCGATCTGGCCAGTTAAATCTAGCTGCTGCTCAATAAAATAAATTTTTAATTCTTTGATCTGAGTGCTTATTTTTATTTTTTGTAATACAGGAACTACCTCAAGAACGACCTGTTCAGCAGTTAAGCACCAACTGGCTGCATATTCTGAAGCAATATATTGCTCATTTTGCCAAAGTTGTTCATCTAGCCAGTCCTGATCGATTTCAGAATCCACCATAATAATTAGGTTTGCTTGTTCAGGCTGCTGCGCGATCTCTTGTAAAAGTTCAATATAAGAAGCATAAGCCTTTGGTTGGCTGAAATAATAGAATTCAATATGCAGATGATCTGCCCGGAATGAGTAATCATCTTCTAACTGCTGTAAAAGTTGAGTTTGAAAAACCTGATCATCCCAAGTGTGAATCAGATTTTCTGCTAATAAGATATAAACATTGAGACGATTTAAACGTACTACAGTTTCTATCTCTTTCTGAGTAATCTCCTCTTCCTCTTCCTCTTCGACATTTTCAGGAAGATTTTCTGGATCCCATCCGCGATGCATACGGTATTGGTAGGCAAAGTCACTCTCATAAAAAAGTGCAGAACGTTTTAACTGCTGGGAAATCCCTTGCAAGCTATGTTCATGCTGCTGTAGTTGCTGCCAAATTAACTGCTGTATTCGCCGTTCACGTGTAGTCAAAATTAAAGATTGATCTTCATCATCATTTTGAGTTTTTTTCAGCCACTGATCGAGTGCTGTAATACGATAAGATAAAAGTGGCAAGCCATAATTATTGCTCAGTTGGAAATCCAGTTCAGGGCTTCTAAACTGCTGCATAAACTGTATGATTTCTTCATTTTCTCCAAAACAATGCCAAGCAGCGCTGGATAAAATGTTCAAAGTGTAATGCTGGGCTGTTTGCTTAGCTAAATTCACAGCTTGTTTTTCTTTTTGCTGTATTAAAATAAATAATTCCTGATCTTTTTGTTGCTGCAGTTTTTTGTTGCGGAAATATTGAATAGTTTTATAAATAAAATAAGGGCTTAGAATTAGTAGACAAAGTGAAATTGGTAACAAGATAAAAGACCAGATCAGATCCATTTGGGATGGATCATAGTTGCTATCTCGCCAGTAATAGATCACTAAAGTGCCAATTAAAATAGTAAGGACCAGAAAAGCAGAAATGATAAATTTGATCATGCCATGCTCCCCTTTAAGCAATAACACGTTTCATTATTATGTTCATCCTGTTTAGGCAGGATGAAGGCCCCTTGACCCAATGTCATTGAACTGTCTTTACCAAGCTCTATAGATAAAAGATCTTGTTTATCCAGAATCAGTCGAATATCGACTTGCATAGTCGGACTGCACCAAGTATTGATAATTTTTTGTAATTTAAGGCTATATTTCCCTTGGGCTAAGAAATTTAGATAATCCTTCCGGCGTAAAGGACCAATTATAATTTCAATTTTTTCATCTATTTGAGTAATATTTTCACCACAAAAGCTATTTATGCCGAGTACAACTGGTCGAGCTTCACTCAAAGGACTTTTCTGCTGATCATCTAAATGGAATTGCTCTGGCATCAGCTGCTTGATTTCAAAATCAAATTGAAAAATACAGGACAGAATGGTTTTCAAAGCATATTCACTATTATTTTGTCCCTGCATCAAGCCTGCAAATTCAGCAAAATAATCATCTATGTACTGTTGGTCTTGTTGCTCTTCCACATAACCATTCAAGGCATGTAAAATTTTTAAGTAGTGATTATCCTGTTCAATTTCATACCGCACAGGCAGGTTGTAGTTCAGGCAGGCATCTATATATTGCACAGTGAGTTTGTTATTAAACAGCCCTAAAAAATACAGACTTTGTTCATGCTGTTGGCGTGCTGCATGTCTGACTTTATGGGTGTAGGTATAAGGTAATACCCCTTGAATCCCTGTCAGCCCCACCATTAGATTAGTGATTTGTACCCGTTCATCGTCGAGCTGAAGTGATTCAATTTCAGATACTGGAAAATTCAAATTCAATGAACTTAAGAAATAAAAAGTATTATTCCATTTTTGTTGATTTTGCTGCTGAGGATCATGTCGTAGTAACCGCGTTGCCTGAACCAGTTCAAATGCAGTCGGTCGCTGATAGAGCTGATCAATTACAGAAGTCTCTTGCCACCAACGTTCTGCACGCATTGGTATAACTCCTGTTTTGATTCTGAGTCCAGCACAGTCATCTCCACATAACTATTCATCTGAACTTTTAAATTAAAAATATGATTTAGAATCTGGGCAAAAATATAAATACTTGTACCCCGAAAAACTTGGGTATCTAGCTGGATCTCGACTTTAACCCCTCGAACAAACAGTGGAAATGGATGATGATCAATCAGCTGTTGTCCCAAGGAAAACTCAATCGCCTGAATTGAATTAATAATGTGCTGATTTTCTTTCGTTTGCGGTAAGTTATAAAGCTCAAACAGCTCTTTCATATGACTAACTGAATCCCCTTTCATCAGAGACAAATTATTCAAAGACAGATGAGAAATGATTCGCCATTGTTCTAGCTGTTTTTGCTGAAAACGATAAGGTAAGTTCGGCCGTTTTAATAATTTACCTTTCCGTACCAGATGATTTTCATTGAGAGATAAACTGTTTTGATCCTGATGATAACTTTGATAAGGCAGATCCCTATTAGTACATAGTAAACGTACACTAATAAAATCAGAAGTTGTCGTTCCCGGTTTTAAATTCTTGGAAATAATCGAGTATTTAAAATCAATACTGTTATTTTTATTCGCTGCTGGTAAAAGCTGATAGAAAAACTGTTGGTTCTCCTGATGAGAATGACTCATGGCAAAAAATGGCAATACTTTATAAATCAGTTGATTTTTGTCACTTTTTCTCTTAAGAGATTCATCTCAGTAATGCCGTAAACCTGAAAATATTCAGGATGATGAGCATCACTGATTAAAGGATATTCGAGTTGTTGATGATCAATTTTTTGAGGTTCAGCCTGTTTTTCAAACAAATTGACGATTGGTGTGCTAAACAGCTTGAAGTTTGCACTATTTAACTCTGCATAATTTCGGATGACCGCTTGATCATTCAGGTCTATCTTAAAATGAATCTGCAATTCGAAATCTGTAATATCTTCCATCACAGATTTTAAAAAATTTAAATTGAGATTTAAAAAATTAAATTTTTCTGGAAAACAGAAATATTCAGTCAGCAGACGATAAGCTTGATGTGTATGTTGATCAATCGGAAGAATACTTTCCTTCTCAGTAAAACCCATCACTTCAAATGGACGAGCAATATCAACTTCGTGATTCTGATATTTTAAAGAAAAATGGGTGTCAGACTTAAAAATCGTATCGAGAACCTGTAAGGGAAAATTAGAAATCGCATCCAGATATAAAGACAATTTTTGTCGGGCTAATAGTTCAAGTTGCTGATTAAATATTTCAAATTTTATAATAAGTGTGGCATTACGATTCAAATGAATATAGGCAGAAGGATGCGTTTTAAAGCTCACTTCTTTCAACTGAATTGGTAATAAAGTGACATCATTCACGGTATGGTATTCACACTGGACACCACGAATACTGCGCGCCTTTAAGACTGTATTTTTCGGAATTATATAGTCTTCTTTTAAGTTCTTTGTCTTATTGCTATCTTCGAAGCTGACGAGTGAACAGGCAGGAAAAGTTTTTAGATATTGTGGAAACATCACCTCAAAAATTGAGCGTGTAAAGATTTCATAACTGTCAGTCAGCTTTTTATCAATACGTGCGGAAATCAGCGAAAATGCCTGTATCAGCCGTTCAATATGTGGATCATCAATATGTTCTTGATTTAAAGATAAGCGTTGCGCAATTTTAGGATATTTAGTAGCAAACTCTCGTGATTGCTGGCTAAACTCCTGTAACTGCTTTTCATAATATGGTAGTAAATCTTCAATCACATGCAGCCTGCTTATTTCCGAGCCAAGATAACGTATTGCTGTGTTGTTGGTTTAAGTAATGCATCAAACATCACCACCTCATATAAAGGTGAAATATTTAAGTAGGCTGAAATACTTAAATACAGGCTACTCATGTTGTTTTCATTAATGAGCATCTCTACTTTTACCTGTTTTAAACGCGGTTCATGTGCACTGATAGACTGCTCAATTGAACGGCAAATTTTGTCACGATCTGTAGGATTCGCAGTCGACAAGCCAACAAAATCAATAATTCCAAATTGCAGAATTGAATTTTTTATCCCAGGATAATGCTCTTCCGTTTGGTTCAGGCGAGTCATCCGATTATTTAAAAGATCTTCGAGATCATGGGCAAGGGATTGTCTTAATTCTTGTATAGACAAACCTTGTCCATTGTATTGATCATCTACAGGTAATAAACGTTCGAATAACGTACTTCTAAATCCATAAGGATAAAGTTGATCCAGATTCATATTCTTTTCATTAGATATTTTCTAAAAGAGAAAGATAAAGGCTAGGGATATCAGCCTTTATCCAGGCTATGTAAATTAAGCTGCGTAAGAAGCAGTATTATTTGATAATGACCATTTCTTGGTAACTGCACCTTTTTGTGAACCGTTAATATCCTGCTGATTATAAGTCCACTCAACTGCAGCATATTTCAAACCAAATGTTTCAGTTGGAACGCCTTCCTGATTCACATTTGGTGTCACTTGAGAAACCAAGACATGCTTGAGTTTGATCTGCAAATACTTGATACGTTTGTCACCGTTGGCACGATAAAAATCAATTTGTACTTCATCAAAGGTATACCCTGCAGAGCAAGCCTCCCAAAGCTTTGGACTCGTTGCATCCAGATCCTTTACAAAGACCATATCAGAATGCTCAACTCGTTCTGCAGTATGGCCGCCCACACTTGAAGAGGTCGCGGATTTAGGCTGACGGATATGGTGTGCCCATGAATTTACTTCTAACCAGCTTTTATGTTCAGAATCGCGTGATTCGCCATCGACTTTATATTTGCCACGAAATTGGACGTAAATGTCTTTCATTTTAATAATTATCCTATTGTTATAAATACTTATAGTTCTTTAATCGCAGTAGTCCTATTGACTTGACTGCGGCAATTCAGTGACCAGCCTGAGTGATACAGAGAGCTCATCTAACTGAAAATGTGGTCTTAAAAAAACCACAGACTTGTAGTGACCAGGTTCAGCTGGATTTTCTACAACTTTGATCGAAGCTTCACGAAGCGGATATTGAGCTTTTGCTTCTTGTGAAGCACCGTCGTCTAGTAAAATGTACTGAGACAGCCAGTCATTAAGAAAGGCTTCAACATTTCCAGCCGAGGCAAAACTGCCCACTTTATCCCGCATCATGGCTTTTAAATAATGAGCGATACGTGAAACTGCCATAATGTATTGAATTTGACCTGATAATGCAGAATTGGCATTAGCAATATCATTGTCATATTTTTTGGCTTTTTGCACAGACTGTGCACCAAAGAACGCAGCATAGTTCGTATTTTTGCAATGAACTAAAGGAATAAAACCAAGATCACTCAGCTCTTTTTCACGCCGATCGGTAATGGCAATTTCTGTTGGACATTTAAAAATTACTTCACCGTCATTGGTCTTGAAGCTATGTACTGGAAGGCCCTCAACCAGACCACCACCTTCCACACCACGAATGGCTGCACACCAGCCATGCAGATCAAAGGCATTGGTCAAACGGGTGCCAAACGCATAAGCTGCATTCATCCAGAGGTATTCATTATGATGTTCACCAGAAACTTCCTCGATATAATTGAAGCCCTCAGTCACTGTACCTTCACGTGGATGATAAGGTAAGCGTCCCAGTACTCGAGGAATAGTCAGTGCCACATAGCGAGCATCTTCGCTTTCACGGAAAGAACGCCACTGTACATACTCTGCTGTTTCAAAAATTTTAGAAACATCACGTGGACGATCAATATCAGTAAATGATTCTAGTCCAAACATTGATGGGCTTGCAGCAGAAATAAATGGCGCATGTGCTGCCGCAGCGACATGAGAAATCTGTTCCAGAAGGTACGTATCTTCAGGTGTGCGGTCAAATTCATAGTCACCAATCAGCGTTGCATAAGGTGCACCACCGAATGAACCATATTCTTCTTCATAGATTTTCTTGAATAACGTACTTTGATCAAAATCGGTCGCACTTTGGAAATCTTTAATTAGTTCCCTTTTTGTAGTATTCATCATCCGGATCTTGATTAAAGAATGTGCTGGTGTTTCCTGGCAGAAATAATATAAACCACGCCAAGTAGACTCAACTTTTTGAAAAGCTTCATGATGCATAATCTTGCTAAGCTGACTTGAAATCATGGCATCAATTTCAGCAATACGCTTATCAAGTGCCAGCGTCATATTCTCAGAAACAGTAATGGTCCCTGCCATAACCTCTTTAGCAAGTTCACCAATCAAACTTTTAGCACGATCATGTTCTTTTTCAGTACGAGCAATACGGCTACGCTCGACAATTGAATCCAAAAGTGAATGTTCTTCAAGTGCAGTATCTATGGCAGTTGCAGCATTATAATTATTCATCACCAGCCTCCACACTGATCTTTTGTACTTGATCCGTGTTTTTCAGCACTTCATCCAATAAATCTTCCAGACGTTCACTATTGGAAATTTTATTACGCAGATCAGTCAAACGTCCACGTGCTTCAATCAGCTTACGTAACGGTTCCACCTGTTGCACAATTTGCTCTGGGCGAAAATCATTCATCCCATTGAATACCAGGTCAATCGCCATAGTGCCGCCGGCTTGGGTTAAAGTATTTTCAACCTGAAAATTTGCTCGTGGAGCAAGTGATTCCATCACTTCATCAATATTTTCTAAATCGACATTGATAAATTTTTTATCTTTTAATTTGGTTCTTTCCAGCTCAGAGGAAGCAGAAAAATCGCCTAAAACACCTACAACAAATGGTAGTTCCTTGATTTCCTTTCCATCACCTACTTCCACATCATAGGTTAGCTGCACACGTGGTGGTCGGATCCGCTGTAATTTTTTCTGTACGCTTTCACGTTTGGCCATTGTGTGTTTCCTTATTAATTATTCTTTAATGAACCAAATGGATTAGAACTGGCTGTATTGGTGCGAGTACTGATATTTTCAGTCTTTTTAATAGAGGCAGATTTGACTACATTTTTTGTTTTAGTGCTGGACGTAGTAGATCGCTTCATACTTACAGCAGTCTGTTTCTTGATATTCTTAATATTTGAAGCAGTATATGATTTAGGCTCAACCGATGCTGGTACAGGTTTTGCAAACTGAATATTCTCAGCCAACAGTTTAGCTTGAGGATAGGTCGTTTCATTTAAGGCACGAACTTCTGTACTACGCATTTGTTGCAAAGCATTCGATGAAATAGCGACTCCTGCCATAAAACCCAAGTCTGTTAAAGTCTGGTTATGCTGTTGTTGACGATGCAATTGATCAATCAAATTGAGTGCTTTGAGATGAGAACCTAACTCCACATAACGTTTAGCAATTTGTGTATTTAGTTCATGTTGTAAAGAAATATTTTTCTTCGCCGATTTATCACAAAGCTGTTGATATAAGCCAATTAATATTGGGTCTGTTTCACCCGCGGCATAAGGATTGGCCTTAATACATGATTTTTTTAATTCAGCAGCATGTACTTGTGGAAGGTAAAGACAGGCTGTACCAAATATAAATAATGATATGAAACTTATATACTTTTTCAAAATGAGCCTCAGTTGTTTTTGTTTGTTTTTATATTTTTTAATGTCTAAATATTATTTTTATTTGACAATCGTTTGGCGGATTTAACATAAAACATTAAGGAGAAGTCAAGCTAAAAGAGATTAACGGACTTAGTGACAAAAAATTTTAAGAATTGACAAAATTCTGATGAAAGATACAGACTTTTATTTTTGTTTGAGTAAAATGAGCCAAAATTGTTCGGTCAATTTTCATAAAAAGTATAAATATGGGCCGGATAAAAATAGAGAAATATTCATTTTAATAAATATAAAAAAACACAGCTATCCATTTAAAAATTATAAAGTTGTGTATGCTAACAATAATGAGAAACTCATGAATAATTTAAAAATTTTGATTTTGAAACTTTCTGAACATGCACGCCTATGTCTTGAGAAATCTGCCAATACCTGTATCCATCAAAAAAATTATGAAATTGAGATCGAGCATTTTTTTCTAGAATTACTCCAGCATCCAGAATTGAATGATTTAAAAATATTATTAGCAAAACATTGTATGGATAAAGACCATCTGATTAATCAGCTTGAACGAAGTATCCAGCAGCTTAGCAAGGGAAATTCCCGTACCCCTATTTTTGCCAAATCAATTATTCAACTCTTGGAACAGGCCTGGTTGCTGGCATCCGCAGATCAAAACCCAGTGATTCGTAGTGGCCACTTGTTAGTCGCTTTACTGATTTCGCCAGAGCTTTATCAAATTGCTCTTCGGGCATCTTCACTGTTTTCACATTTTCCAGTGGGCAGTATGAAGCATCAATTTCTGGAACAATGCCAGAAAAGTATTGAACAACTTAAAGTGCCTCAACCCTCTATTCCTTCTCCAGATTTATCTAATGTTCCCAAAAAGACACCCGCACTTGACCAATACACGATTAATCTGACTGAAAAGGCTCGTCGTGGTGATATTGATCCGGTGATTGGGCGTGAATTTGAAATCAGGTTAATGCTGGATATTCTATTGCGCCGCCGTCAGAACAACCCTATTCTCACTGGTGAACCAGGCGTAGGAAAAACTGCTGTAGTTGAAGGTTTAGCATTGAAAATTGTAAATGGCCAAGTTCCGGATGCCCTTAAAACAGTTGAGTTGCACGTATTGGATATGGGTTTATTACAGGCAGGTGCCAGTGTCAAAGGTGAATTTGAAAATCGCCTCAAGCAGGTCATTGCAGAAGTACAATCCTCTACCCAACCTTTTATTCTTTTTATTGATGAAGCACATACGCTGATTGGTGCTGGTGGTCAAGCTGGCCAGAATGATGCGGCAAATCTATTAAAACCGGCGCTAGCACGTGGTGAATTAAGAACTATTGCAGCGACGACTTGGGCTGAATATAAACATTATTTTGAAAAAGATGCTGCACTGAGCCGCCGCTTTCAGGTAATCAAAATTGAAGAACCAACTGAGCAGGTCGCCATCGATATGCTTCGTGCTATGGTTCCTGTGATGAGCCAGCATTTTCAAATCCAGATTGATGATGAAGCCATTCGTACCGCTGTGCATGCATCACATCGTTATATCAGTGGCCGTCAGTTACCGGACAAAGCAATTAGTGTATTAGATACTGCGGCTGCACGGGTGGCCTTGAGCCAAAATGCTCAACCAGCCAAATTAGATCAGTTACAGGCTCAACTGCATAATCTCAAGCTAGAATATCACCTTCTTGATCAAGAACAGACAACTTCATCTCGAACCGATCGGTTACAAGAGTTGTCAGATATGATTCATTCCATTGAAAAAGAGATTAACCAGACTCATGATCAATGGCAACAAGAGCTGCAGCTTATTCATGAGATTCATGGCTTAACTAAATCTGAAGCATCGATTGATCAATACCAGATTCATCAATTACGTCAAACATTAGCTAAGATTCAGGCGCAAAGTCCGTTGGTTTATGAACGTGTAGATGCCGACATTATTAATGAGATTATCTCGGACTGGACTGGAATTCCAGTCGGTAAAATGATGAGTGATGATATTTCGCAGATTCTTGATCTAAAAAACAAACTCTCACAGCGAGTCATGGGTCAGGATTATGCTTTAGAACAACTGGTTCAAGGCATTAAAACGTCAAAGGCTGGATTGGAAGATCCAAATAAACCTCAAGGAGTATTTTTACTCACCGGTCCAAGTGGAGTTGGAAAAACCGAAACAGCCCTCACTCTTGCTCAGGAACTCTATGGTGGTGAATCGCATCTAATCACGATTAATATGTCCGAGTATCAAGAGGCACATACAATTTCTTCTTTGAAAGGTGCACCCCCGGGCTATGTTGGGTATGGTCAAGGTGGTGTATTAACAGAAGCCGTTCGCCGCAATCCTTATAGTGTGGTACTTCTGGATGAAATCGAAAAAGCCCACCCAGATGTACAAGAATTATTTTATCAGGTCTTCGATAAAGGTGTGCTCGAAGACAGCGAAGGTCGCCTGATTAACTTTAAAAATACCACCATATTGCTGACTTCGAATGTCGGTTCACATGTCATTATGCAAGCCTGTATAAATCAAGAAGTTGATCAATGGCCAGATGCAGATACATTAATTGAGCAGCTAAAACCGAGTCTTTATAAACAGTTTAAACCAGCATTTTTAGGACGCATGCGAATTGTTCCTTATTATCCGCTTTCAGATGAACTGTTAATCCAGATAATTCAGCATAAATTAGGGAGAATTACCAAGAGGATTCAGCAGCAGTATGTGACTCAAGTGAGCTATAGCGATGAGGTACTAGAATTATTACTCAGTCGATGTACAGAAATAGATAGTGGTGCACGAAATATTGATCACATTTTAAATGCATCCATATTGCCAGATCTGGCGACAAAATTACTGGTGGCTATGAGTGAAAACCAACTGCCAAAACTGATTCATATCGATGTTCAGAAAGATACTTTCTATTATCATCTGGATACAGAATTATCAGTGCTTAAAAAAAGGCATTCCAAGAAAAATAAGACAAATGTTGCTTAAACAGCAAAGATTAAAATAAGAATAATTAGGATTCATAATGACATTGAAATTTGAATATTTATTTGAAGAAATTTCTATAGAGCATCCTTGCGGTATAGATTGCTCATTTTCGAACGAATTTCTAAGTATTAAAAGTGCCAGAATGCAGGATGATCCTTTACTGGATCAGGGAGAATGGGTTGCCGAACCCAAGCAAGCAGATTGGGCTTTAGTAGAAATAAAGTCGATAGAACTACTGACCGAAAAAACCAAAGATATCCGTTTATATACCTGGCTGATTGAAGCTTGGAGTCATCTATATGGTTTTGAAGGTGTTGCCTGTGGTTTGGAACTTTGTCATCGTAGCTTGGAGCAATACTGGTTGCAACTGCATCCTAAAATTGAAGAGAATGATCTGGATCAACGCTTGGGATTATTGGAAGGTTTTATTAATCAACTTCCGAGATTAATTAAACAGGTTCCTCTTATTCAGCAATCTCCTTTTTATAGTCTGAAAGACTATGACAATTTTCTATATTTACAGAATCAAAAACGTAAACAACAAGTAGATGATTTGGAAGCACAAGAAGGCTCCGAGCAAAAGTTAGAGCATTTTGAGCAGTTATTGCTTAATATTCCTAAAGAAGTTCAACAGCAAAATTATCAGTATATATTAGATATTCAACATCAATGGCAACAGTTCAAGTCTGCGCTTGATGAACTTCTTGGAATAGATGGGCCAAGTTTTGCTGCAGCTGATGCTCAATTAGAATCTATTTTTGCCAATACTCAGCGGATATATAAAAAAGACATAAGTTCAGCGAAATCTGCATCTCCGGCTCCAGACGATCATCAACTGGCTCAGATACTTGCTCAAAATGAAATAAACCTTTCTTCAGGTCAGGTGCTGCCAACTTTCCAGCAATCTGTTCAATTCCATAATCAAAATCATATTTTTAATCGTGAACAGGCTATCCAGATTCTGAAAGAAATTGCCGATTATTTTCAGATGAATGAGCCACATAGCCCGGTAAGCTATATGCTGCAAAAGACTATTACATGGAGCCAAATGCCTTTACATGAGTGGTTAGCCAAAGTGATTAAAAATGAAAATCCTTTAGAACATCTACATGAATTATTAGGCATCCCTGCCCAAAATGAATCAAGCTGCGAGTGGTGAAATCTCAATGTTTAAAGCAGAAAAAATACTTTGGGGTGAAGGTCTGTTTTTAAGACCTCAACATTTTCAATTACAGGATGCCTATCACGAACAGCGACTGAATCACACCATTCGTGCGACCCTCCCTTTTGCTCATGGCATTCAGTCGATTGAGTTTGATGAAGCTCAACTTGGAATGCAAATTCTGGCATTAAATAAAGTTGAAATGATCTGGCAAGATGGGGAAATTTATCAGGCACCTGCAAAGGATTTATTACCTGAACCGGTTCAGCTAGATACCCTAAATTTACAAAGTGAAATGCAAATTTATTTGGCCTTACCGATGGTACAGCCAAATAAACAGAATGTCAGTCATGCTGATCAAGCCCGACCTAGCCGTTATCATTCCCATTTAAGTTCAACTCATGACTTATTTACCGATGCAAGTACTGCGCAGATTACATTATTGCGCCGTCGTGCTGAATTAAAAATATTTGAAGTTAGCCAAGAACCTCAGCATCAGATGGATGGGTATCTATATCTTCCAGTAGGTCGAATTAAACGGCAAAGTTCGGGGAATTTTATTTTTGATCATAAATTTATTCCACCAATTTTACATATACAGGCCAATGTAAATCTTTTGGTTAATTTACAACGCACCTTGAATATCATTCAGGCAAAGATTAAGACCATCCAGAGTAATAATCGGGAAAATGAACAGAAACTGATTGAATTCCGCTCTGGGGATATTGTGTCTTTCTGGCTGGTCAATGCCTTAAATACTGCATATGCGAGCCTAAACCATATTTTGCAGTATCCGATTATTCATCCTGAACGTCTCTATAGTGAACTATTACGCCTAACTGGCTCATTGCTAACTTTTTCGACTGCTTATGATGTCGATCAACTGCCTAAATATCAGCACTATCATCTATACGAAAGCTTCAATCAGTTAGACATTATTTTAAGAAATCTACTGGATATCATTATCTCGAATCGTTATATCAGCATCTCCTTAAAAGAAACCCGACCATCCTATTGGCTTGGCAGTCTGGAAACCGACAAGATTACCCGAGATACGCGTCTATATCTGGCTGTTTCAACCAGTGCGATGCCTGTCCAAGATTTAATTGCTTATGTGCCGATCCGTTTTAAAGTTGGCAGTACAGTTGATGTTGAACAGCGAGTCATTGCTGCACTCCCTGCCATTCCAATTCAACATTTGATTCAGGTACCAACAGCGATCCCGGTTCGTTCTGGAGTCAGCTATTTCGAAATTGAACCGCATAACGATTTGTATCAACGCATGCTCGATTCAGAATCGATTTGCATTTATATCCCGAATGGATTTCAGGATATCAGGATCGAACTTATTGCTGTCATGAAAGGATAAGTATCATTATGAATACAATTACAAATTCTGCACCATCGCTATTTGATGATGGCCAGATCGGATCTGGACAGATTTTTACTCAAATGACTGATCAGAAATCTCATATGATGACCAATCTGATTGATCTTCTTTATGACGGATTTTATATTGTCTTTTTGCTAAAAAATCATTATATCCCTTCGCACCCAGCATCGTTTCGTGAAAAGATTCTGGAAATGCTAAACTATTTTGAGCATCAAGCACGTAAACAGCAATTTTCTTTTGAAGACATTCAGGATGCTAAATATGCTTATTGTGCCTTATTAGATGAAACCATTGTCACTCAGCAGGATGCCCGTTTCTTTGATCTGCAAAATTACTGGGTGATGGATCCATTACAGTTAAGCTTATTTGGTTCTCAACTCGCAGGTTATCGTTTCTTTGAGCATCTAGAGGAAATTCGTTATAAAGATAATGAACGTTTAGCAGTACTGGAAGTCTATCACTACTGCCTGTTATTAGGTTTTCATGGAAAATATCGGCTTGAGTCTGTGCATAGTTTGAATCAGCTGATTACCCAAGTGAGTGAACAGATTGATTACCTAAAAGGTAAGAAAACGCCGTTTTCCCCTTTTGCAGCACTACCTGACAAGATCAAACATATTATTCATCGTGAATTACCATTTTTATGGATTTTGGTATTTTTGCTTTTGTTCACTCTAATGAGTTTCGCAGGTCTAAAATATATGCTCTCGAGTGAAAGTACAGAAATTTTTACTCAATATCAGAATGTGATTAGTGCACCAACAGAACAGGCCTTCATCACGATTCATTTACCTTAATGAAACCTATAATAAATAATCCATAAAAACTTATAAAAAATAATAACTTAAAATCAAAATGAAGATAAAGCAAAGCAACTTATATCAAATAATGTGTCATTTCTTCCTGGAAAAAAATGCTTTAATTTATGAATATTTTAATATCAGGCTAATATTAAACTGCTCGAATGGGATGACCGCTAGATGATTTTTATCATTATTAGCAGCTTTATTCTTCTCAGCTGTATTTTGATTTTGATGCAATTCTATGAGCTTAGGCAGCATATACAGAACTCTTTAATTGCATGGCTGCCACAAACTAAAAAACAGTTCATCACAATTAAGCAATTTATACATCAATTTAAACTGGCTGGATCTCCAGACTATCTACAATCACATTGGTATTTACAACAATGGTGGATCTTGATTGCCGGGTCTATATTGTTTATCAGTATCCTGATTTTTTCTTTGACTCGGCCTGTTTCTGCCAGTATGTCTGAGGCACGTTATTTACAAAAAGTCGACCCGCAAATATATGCACTTTTAGAAGGTCAAATTTTGACTCCACCTGAAAAAGTCGATGAGGCTCTTATTCTGGAAGCTTTGCAGGAAGATCAATATGCCCATCAACCGGTAATTTCAGCGCAACGATTTAATTCCAATATTCAGGATATACATTTAAACCACTATCAAGATCTGAATCAAGCTGATCGCAAATGGCATAAGATGAATCCGCGTTTTAAGCAGCGTTTATTGATGGTATTTAAAATCATGCAGGAACAGCATGGTTATGAACTGGTATTGCTTGAAGGCTATCGGAGTCCTGAAAGACAGAATTCGCTGGCAGTGAATAGTAATATTACTCGTGCCAAAGGCTTTCAGAGTTATCATCAGTTTGGTTTGGCTGCAGATATTGCTTTTAAGCGTCATGGCAAAGTGGTGATTAGTGAACGTGATCCATGGGCTATGCGCGGTTATCAACTGTATGGACAAATCGCAGAGTCAGTTGGACTCACTTGGGGGGGACGATGGAAAACCATTCAAGATTATGGGCATACGGAATATCGTATGCCTGGTCTGAAGAAAACTCCTGAAATGGCTTATCAATTAATAAATGAAAGTCAGCTGCAAACTCATGCAATAACCTCCCAACCATAAAGAATGAGCAGAAGATACATCTGCTCATTTCTATTATTTATTTTTCATCAATAAAATTCTGCATATGCTGCAAAACTTCCGCCGTCTTTTCACCATGTAGCCAGTGCCCTGCATTTTCAATCACTTCAATCCGTGCATGAAAAAATTGCTGATTAATGGCTTCAAAATGTTCAGGTTTAGAGATATATAATGAATTTCCACCTCTTAAGAATAACGCTGGAAGTTCATTTTTTTCTATCTTCTCCCAAGTAGTAATATCTTCATAATGATCAAACAGTGCTTGCACATTAAACAACCACTGCCCTTTATTGAATGATTTTAAAAGAAACTGGATGACCATTTCCTCTTGGATATATTCACGCATAATTTTTGCTGCTTCATTCCGTGAAGCAACTTGCGCCTGCTGGACTGCAAACAAGGCTTTAAATATTTCAGAATGATGGTTTTCTTGATATTGAATTGGCGTGATATCTAATACAACCAGTTTTTCAATCTGATCAGGCGCCAGGTCTGCCAGCTTCATGGCAATTTTTCCACCCATCGAATGTCCGACTGCAATAAATTTTTTAATATTTAAACTGGCTAAAGTTTCTAAAATATCTTCAGCCATGATTTGATAATTCACTTCATAAGAATGGCCAGATAAACCATGATTTCTGACATCAATTTGAATTGTAGTTGTCTGCTCTGAAAAATGTCGGGCTAACATACCTAAATTACTTAAACTACCAAATAAACCGTGAATAAATACCATTGGTGCTAAAGTTGATGTTTCATGGGTTTGTATTTGATAATTCAGGATCATTTGAGAATTCCGTGATTTCCTATGTTAGGTGTTAATAGTGGATTTATATTGGAAGTTAATCAATTGCCAATGACATAATTTAAAATTTTGCTTAGGCTATTTTTATGGAAATAAAATATGCTTAGGCTAAATTGCAATATCTGCTCATAATTGAGTGTCACACTAGATCATTAATAAAAAAAATATTTTAAAATTTTTAGGAAATATACGAGTTTTAGAGGTTTATTTGGTATTAAGTTTTAATTATGAGATATGGATTTTGCGAGAATAAATATAAAGTAGAAAATTGCTTAGGCTATTTTAGCGTGCAATGATTTTAGCACCCTTCGTTTGAGTAAAAAAGAAACACATAAATATTTAATATTTCTTAATAAATTTCAAAAGTAGCTGATATATACCCGGTAAAATTTGTATATAAATAGATTTTTATAAAGTTTATTTAATGAGTAATTTAAAAAGCACTGAAATCCTTATGCTACGTATCAGAGTATTTATGCATTTTATAAGCAAGCTGAGAGTCGAAAAAACGAGCTAATTTTTTGACCCTACCCTTTTGATTCATATACCTTCATTCAGGCCAACATCCCTAAATAAGATATGAATATTTAATTTCATTAGCTTCTATATGCTTCATATCTGATAGTTTAAAGTAGTGTATAAAATGTATTCTAAGGCTATCTTATGAACAATTTAGTTAAAAAAACATTGAATTCTTAGTGGAACAAGACGTTGTTGAATCAGCAGAATGTGTAATAGCAGAAGCGGGTTTAACTCCAGCAGAATTGATCACGATAGTTTATGGTGAAATTGTTCGAACAGGTCAAATACCTATTATCCCTCAAGTAGGAACTAAGGATTTCAATATAGCTCGATTAACAGCAGCGAGTTACTCTATTCCAACTGTCAAAGTTTCCATTCCAGAACAGAAGGATGCATTTTTAAATGATGATGGTGGCTATTAAAACTCAAGACAATGCTCTTGCTTTTATGGATTAATTACACTTCCCTACTTTTACAAAATATTGCGGTGGTCATACCTGAATTATTCATACTTTGTGCTTGTCGATCCAAAAAGTTTTTAGCAATCATCGCCATTGTGGGCGCCATATTGAGCTCTTGATTTTCTTCAGAGACTTTTTGAATCTCTTCATAAGCCGTTAAACGCTGACAGAATGCCTGACGTTGACTTTGTGCATCAGCATTCTGATCTGGCTCATCTAAAATATGTTTGGTTTCATTGACTTTTTTTGTTTGCGCAGCAATAAACTGATCATAATCCACTTGTGAAAGCTTTTCGGCAAAAGCCATATTGTTCAATTGCATGCAAATAAAGAAAGTACATATTAAAGATGAGGATTTGATCATTTCGAAGGTCTTCTTTTAGTTTTCTTCTTTCCAGACATCTTCATAATCATCTGCATCAATCATGAAGCGGTAGCCCTGCTCTAAAGCCAGGTAAGGTAAAACTTCAGGGGCGATATCCTGTAACTCACGCACAGTCATGGTTTCAAAAGCATCTTCATTTGAAGCCAGTTCACCACCATAAATATACCAGCTAATATTTTCGTCTGTTTCAGGCTTTCTACGGATTCCGACAATTGGATCCTGCTTCAATGTATGTACAGCCACTGCAACGACATCATCACCACTTACTTCTACATAGGCAGAACCGACCTCTTCACACAGCAATTTCTGCTCTGCAATCAGTTCCTGTAATGGTGATAATTTCTGCGTGTTTTTCGACATTCGGTTTGACTCATTAAATTCTTTAAATACCGCTTTAGTTTAGCCTAGTTTTAAAAAATCTAATGCGTATTTTTATAAACAACCTGAAGATCTGTCCTTAAAAAGGATTAAAGACAGATCGGAAATTAAACTTATTGGAAAACTTTGAAGCGTTGATCATCTTCCAGATAATTTTTCGCACGCGCTTCACCTTCAACTGAACCAAATACCAGTTGAGCACGAAGTTTCCAGTTTTCTGGAATATCCCATTCTGCATGAACCTGCTCATCTACTATTGGATTATAGTGTTGTAAAGATGCACCCAGGCCTTCAGTATGCAATGCTGTCCAGGTAGAGAACTGAGCAATAGCAGTTGAATGTTCTGCCCAGATTGGGAAATTCTCGGCATAAGATGGGAATTGCTCTTGCAAGCCTTTTACTACATTTTGATCTTCAAAGAATAAAACTGTACCCGTACCTGCAGCAAAGGTTGCCATTTTTGCAGTTGTTTTTGCAGCACTTTCTTCATCTTTGGCATAGCTTTTTAATTTATCAGCAACAAAGCCCCAGAATTTTTCATGTTCGCCATTGAATAAAATAACGGCGCGAGATGATTGTGAGTTAAAAGATGACGGACTTTGCTTGATCGCATTTTGAATCAAATCAGTTAAATATTCAGGAGACTGTTCTACATTTTTACCAATGGCATAAATAGTACGGCGTTTTGTAATTAAATCTAAAAACTGATTCGACATTCGGTTAAATCCTTGGATATATCTTCGGGAAAACTGGAACCTTCACTTATTTTTATGAAGGAATTCTAATGAATAAGAATTCTGTGATTCATTTACTCATTAGTACTGATAGCTTAAAAAAATATGACTGGAATAGCTATATTATTAAAGTAATATCTTTATATATTCTTTTGATAAAAAATAGTTTTTTAATTTATTGTTTATCAAACGATAAAATAAATGCCCTTTTCTGAGCCACTTTCTGTTTTAAAATAAGTCACCATGTTTAATCATGTAGCAGAAAGTTGTTTTGATGATAAATATAGAAATTTGCTTAGGCTATTTATTATAAGGGAAATGTCAATCCTAAGAAATCGCTATATAAAATCATCCCCCAATTTGGAGGATGAAATTGAATGAATCAGCTTAAATTTACTTAGAATTTGGCATTAAGCACTTGAGCAGAGACTTTATTTTTCCAAAGATCACGTAAGGTTGGTAAATAGAATTTTTCACCTAGTTCTACCAGTTCAGCATCAATCAAGCCATGCACATCATGCATAAATAGGTAATCTAGATCCACACTAGAAAGCTTAAGATGTTTCTTCTGATATTCTCTGCGTTTTTGCTGTGCCTCTTTCACCAACTGATCTGCAAATGTCTTATCTTTATACTGGGTGATCGCATTTAAACGCAATTCAATAATACCCCACCCTGTTAATAACATCTGAAACGTTTCAAAGTCCTGAGTGGTTGATTCCCAGGTCATTTCATCAAGATTTTCATTTTCCGGGAGAACAGGTAAAAGAAGTTCCATTACGCTTGGAAAAATCTTTTTAAAATTCAGAATAAATTTAACAGGATGCTCACCTGGATAATCCTTGAATTGAACCTTTTTTTGAACATCTGTTAAATAAATATCAAGCATTAAATTTTCCTTAAACAACCTGCCATTTTATGGATGTTTATTCATAAGTCATAGAAACTCATGCTGAATAAACGACAAACAGCAGTAAAAACGAACTGCATTTTAGCAGCTATATACGCTTATTCAATGTTAATTCGGTATGAGAAGCCATGAGGATAGGCTTTAGCACTAAAAAACTTCAATAGTTATCTCTAAACATCCTTCTAATACGATTTCACCCGTAATTTTAAATTCTTTCTTTTATTTACTCATGAATCTATAAACTTAAGAACTCCTGATGAGGAGAATAAAAAAGCCCACTCACAGAGCAGGCTTAATAAACAATTATAATTTGAGTTAATCTATCTCACCAGTTTTTCCGGTTCCCATACATTCGATACACTGTTTGGCTTCCACAACGTTATAGCCGCTACCGCTACAGCCACTACACTTCTTTTTTGTATAATCTGGATATAGATCCTCATCTGGATAGGGCTCTTCCAGATCAAAATCATCATCAAAGTCAGTCATCACCCTTACCTCATTTTTCTAGTTATCAGGGAATTTCTATTAGTAATCCTTCGTTGTATATCTGTCAAAACCTGAACGATAGATGGTTCATAGCATTTAATAAACAAGCTCAGTTGAATATGAATTTTCTAGCAAAAACATGTGCTTGTTATTTTATTAAAATTTGTATGAATAATCCTTAGATATAATAAAGCCCACATTTAGAGGGCTTTATTATTTAACCATAATTAGAAGACTTATTTTACGTTTGGAGCCACCATATTCTCAGGACGCACCACTTGATCAAACTGTTCTGCAGTCACCAATCCGAGTTCGACTGCGACCTGTTTTAAGGTTTTACCTTCTTTATAGGCGGTCTTGGCCACTTTAGCTGCATTCTCATAACCAATGACTGGATTTAATGCAGTGACCAGCATTAATGAATCATGCAGGAAGTGTTCAATCTTGTCACGATTAGGTTCGATTCCGACTGCACAGTTATCGTTAAAGCTGTTACATGCATCGCCAAGCAGTTGAATAGACTGCAACAGGTTATAAGCAATCACTGGCATAAAGACATTCAGCTCAAAATTCCCTGATGCACCGGCCACATTAATCGTCGTGTCATTTCCTAGAACTTGGGCAACTACCATGGTCATGGCTTCACTTTGAGTTGGGTTCACCTTACCCGGCATGATACTTGAACCCGGTTCATTTTCAGGAATACGTAATTCACCAAAACCACAACGTGGTCCACTTGCCAACCAGCGAATATCATTGGCAATTTTATTCAGGCTAACCGCTAAAGTCTTTAAAGCACCTGAAGCAAAAACTGCTGCATCACGGCCGGCTAAAGCTTCGAACTTATTAGGAGCGGTGACAAAAGGAAAACCCGTTAATTCAGCTAGAGTATCGGCGGCTTTAACGGCGTAATCTGGATGGGCATTGAGGCCTGTACCGACGGCGGTTCCACCCAGTGGCAATTCATATAATCCTTGCAAAGCTTGATACAGACGAATCAAGGCATGATCCAGTTGAGAGACATATCCACTGAATTCCTGACCTAAAGTTAAAGGTGTGGCATCTTGAAGATGGGTACGACCAATTTTTACAATCTCGGCAAATTCCTGAGATTTGGCATGCAAGGTATCACGTAAACGTGTCACTGCCGGAATTAACAGTTCGTTGATCTGTAAGCTAGCTGCCACATGAATCGCGGTCGGAAAAGAATCATTGGTCGATTGAGCGCGGTTGACATGATCATTTGGATGCACAGGCTTTTGTGCACCTAAAGGATTGCCCAGTTTCTGGTTAGCAATATTGGCAATCACTTCATTACAGTTCATGTTACTTTGCGTGCCCGAACCGGTTTGCCATACAACTAAGGGGAACTGGCTATCCCATTGACCGCTAATCACTTCATCCGCAGCACCGATGATATAGGTCGATAACTCATGAGGAATCTGGTTTAACTCGGCATTGGTGATTGCAGCTGCTTTCTTGACCAAGCCCATGGCACGAATCATGGCGCGCGGCAGATGCTCATTGCCAATCTTGAAGTTCTGTAGACTACGCTGAGTTTGTGCGCCCCAAAGTGCTTCACTCGGTACAGCGACTTCTCCCATCGTGTCATGTTCAATACGTGTTTGCATGCTCAACCTCAATTGTTATTTCATGTTTTACTCATTTAGAAAGCAGGTTCAATACTGTACTTCATTCATTCATCTTAATGGGTTTGATTAATTTTGCAAATGATAATTATTATCAATAATTAGCTTATAGGATTCTAAATCACTGCCCTCTTAATGTATTCTGATAGAACAGCCATTCGTCCTCTAACATTTTCCTCAAGGTATAACGTGGTTGCCAATGTAATAACTGCTGGGCCTTATCCGTATTAGCACCCAGCTGATCCATTTCAGCATGCGGATATGGCAAGGTCTCTACTGTAGGAACAGCGGATTGAGTGACTTCTGCAACCTGATCCAGCAAAGTCTGCATTGAGATTAGCTCTCCAGCAATATTAAAGGCTTCGCAAGTCCATTGTTGCTGTTGCGAGAGCCAATGTAGTGATTTGAATACCGCATCACAGACATCCATTACATGTAGAAAGCTGCGTTCTACCGTATAGTCTTCGGTCTTTGCCTGACGGCGCAATTCCAAATATTCACGCTGCTTCGCACCCACCTGCATAGCCAGAGGCACAATATTCTTTGGTAAAGGCGGCACCCATTCACCTAAAATGCCATTTTCAAAAGCGCCCGCGACATTGGAAAGACGTAACATCGCAATACGCCATTCATTGTCCGTCTTGGCAGTATCCCGGATGATTTCTTCCACCATCTGTTGGGATTTAATATAAGGGTTTGGGTAAGTGTAATTGAAAGCCTGATCTTCTTTTAAATCCGTTCCAGAATGCCCATATATAGTCAATGAAGACAAATGCACAAGATTGCGTACTCCGGTACGTTGCATGGCACGCATCAGGCTCATGATACAGCTGACATTATCATTATAATATTCAAGTGGTTTTAAAACTGATTCTTCTAATGATTTAAAGCTTGCAGTATGAATGACAGCCTGCACGGAATTCTGTTCAAAAACTTTATTTAATGCTGGAGTGTTACGGATATCAATTTTGACAAAAGGCACATAGCGATCGGAAATAAATTCAAGGCGTTCTAGGGTCTGCAGACTGGCATTGGCCAGATTATCAACCACAATGACCTCTAGTCCTTGTGCCATCAGACTTAAAGCAATATGTGAGCCTAAAAAGCCTAAACCACCCGTCACTAAAATCATTGTTTATTAACTCCGCTTTAGAATCAGTATCTTACATTGATATGGTGTTTATTTGGTGCTTTCTCCGACTTATCCACAGGATCAAAAACGCAAAAACCGACCCAAATTTCTTCTGAGCCGGCTAATCTGCTCAATAAGTATATTTTATTTTACAGGTCGAACAAAAGTTGATTGTTATGTAATGTATGGAATTCATGACAATGAATTAAGCCCTCACTTCGAGGGCTTTTGACTAACATCACTATGTATTTTTAAAATCAATATAAATGTGACTCATGCTAAATTAATTATTTTGATATTAAGAAAATTCACATTATGAAAAGACCTCTTTCATAAATCATTTTTTGCTCAGTTCCAAGTTGTAGATTCCAGCGATTAAATTGAATCTCAAACCAAGCCTTTTACCTCTATTTCGATAACGCTCAGCAAGGATTTTGAAGGTTTTCAGGCTGCCAAATACATGCTCAATTCCAATTCTTCTTTTATTGATTTCTTGATTATAGATTTTCAATTCAGGATCCAATT
>NZ_JWHB01000031.1:0-42439 GCF_000804305.1 Acinetobacter sp. YZS-X1-1
TTGATCTGTCAGCATGGTACGAGGCATAGCGCTATCTCTCTTGCACGCTTTAAACTCAGCTCAGGATATAGACCTAATGCTTTGGACTTCCTTTGTCCATTTTCCGTATACCGGATAGACCAATATTTTTTCCCATTCGGATCTATTCGTAAAGACAGACCATTAATATCAGAAAGGCGGTACTGTTTTTCCTTCGGTAATGCTTTTTTACACAGCACATCAGTAAGCGACATATCTTTGTCCCACATAATTACACTTATTTAGTGGGTCAAATTGTCCCAATTTTGCCCCCTACAAAGCAAAAATTGGGTCAAACAGCTTAGGACAGGGTCGGACAAACAGGCATAAAAAAAGCCTTTAAACATTGAGTTTAAAGGCTTTTTTAGATTCCGATGGATTACTTCGGAAAGAATTTTGGTGGAGATGGCGGGAGTTGAACCCGCGTCCGCCAACACTACGCTCGAGAATACTACATGCTTAGATATCGTCTATTGTTTTAACACCAAGAGACCCGACGAACAGGGTTCAAGGTGCGATCCTCTAAATTTGGTATAAAGCCCCGAGGCTTGACTCTATACGGACTTGTGTGCGTTCGCTTCAGTCGGGATCTCTAACCACAAGTATTCAGAGATGCGGACAAGCAGCCCTTAGGCTGCTAGAGCGTAAGTTTCGTCGTTTGCGACTATTAAAATGCAAATTTGATTTACGAGAGAAAATGCGCTCTCGGCATGCATCTATGAGTTTCATCATCGGCGTCGAAGCCAAGAACATCCCCAAAGTACAAGCTCATCATAGCATAACTGGCAAAAAATACGATGCATTTTCTACACAAATACACTTTTGAATGCGCCTGATTACATAATTGCGCTAATATTTCATAATTCAAGTCAACATTTAAAAAAATTATGAGCTATTTATTGGCACTCGATCAGGGAACGACATCTAGCCGTGCAATCATCTTTAATGAACACGGACAGATTCAGGCAACAGCTCAACGCGAAACCCATATCCAAACCCCACACTCCGGTTGGGTCGAACAGGATGCACAGGAAATCTGGAGCTCGCAGATTGCAGTAGTTCAACAGGCATTAGCCACTGCCCGGATTCTGGCGAAAGACATTAAAGCGATTGGCCTGACCAACCAGCGTGAAACGACTGTGGTATGGGATCGTCATAATGGCAAACCTCTTGCGCCAGCGATTATCTGGCAGGATCGTCGTGCAACAGACTGGTGTAATTTGCTCATTCAGCAAGGCCAGATGGATCAAGTACAACGAAAAACCGGATTACGGATTGATCCCTATTTTAGTGCCGGGAAACTGGTCTGGTTATTAGAAAATATTGATGGCTTACGTACACTCGCAGAGCAAGGTCATGTGGCTTTTGGCACCATTGATAGCTGGCTGATCTGGAACTTGACTCAAGGTGCTGAGCATATTATTGAAGCCAGTAATGCTTCCCGCACCATGTTGATGAATCTGCAAACTCAACGCTGGGATGACGAACTACTCGACCTGTTTAATATCCCCGCTTCAGTTCTGCCACGAATCATCAGTTCTGATTGTCATATTGCAGATACGGCACCGGGTTTATTAGGGGCTACGATTCCCATTACCGGTATTTTGGGTGATCAGCAATCTGCCTTGTTTGGCCAGTCTTGCTTCGAACCCGGTATGGCAAAAAATACCTATGGCACCGGCTGTTTTATGCTGTTCAATACCGGTCATGATATTCAGCTCAGCCAGAACAAATTACTTTCTACCCTCGCCTGGCAGGCACAGGAACAGACCAGTTATGCCTTGGAAGGTAGCGTTTTTATGGCCGGTGCTGTGGTGCAATGGCTACGTGATGGGCTTGGTATCATTCAGAAGAGCAGTGATATAGAGAAGTTGGCCTGTAAAGTTAAAGATACCGACGGCGTGGTCTTAGTTCCTGCTTTTACCGGACTGGGTGCACCGCATTGGGATAGTGAAGCGCGTGCCCTGCTATGTGGCATGTCGCGTGGAACCAATAAAGCTCATATTGCCCGAGCTACACTGGAATCGATTGCCTTTCAGGTCTCTGATGTATTGACAGCCATGCAATCGGATATTGCCCATCCGTTAAAAGAACTACGTGTCGATGGCGGTGCCAGTTGTAATGATATGCTGATGCAGTTCCAGGCTGACCTGCTGAATGTGCCTGTCTTGCGTCCAAAAATGCTGGAATCCACCGCTTGGGGTGCAGCAGCGATGGCAGGTTTAAAGTCAGGGGTATTTTCTAATTTAAATGAAATTTCTCAATCCTGGCAGCTAGATCGCGCCTTTGAACCGAAAATGCAGTCCGATGAACGTGAAGCCCATTTGGCCAAATGGCAAAATGCCTTAAAACGGGCCAAATCAGATTTATAAGATCGAAAAAAACCGCTAAATAGTTAGCGGTTTTTTTATTTTGGAAAATATTAATGTGATGGCATTCCACCCACACCCGCTTTTGGTCGTGGTGCCAGCCAGACGATTAAGGAGGCAAAAACAAAGACCATCGCCAGTATTAAAAACAGGTGATTAGCTGACAGGGTCAATGCTTCTTTATCCACCAGACTTGAAATATAACCCAAGGCACTATCCGAACTCATGCCCTGAGCCATCAAGGTATTCTGGGTTTCCTCGACATTCAGCTTACCGACCAGCTCACTGCGTGCCACTTTACTATGATCATCCCAGATCGTGACTGCAATTGAAGCCCCGATCGCTCCAACCATAGTCCGCAAAAAGTTCATTAAGCCTGCTGCTGATGCCATTTCCTGAGGCTGTACTGAGGCCAACGCCATATTGGAGAGTGGAATGAAGAAGAATGGCACCGCAAAACCTTGCAGAATCTGTGGCCAGGCCAATGCCATAAAATCCGCATCCGTAGTCCAGAATGCCCGCATCAAAGTCACAACGGCAAGCAAGGTCAAACCGAAACTCGCCAGAATGCGCTGGTCATATTTGGTCGCCATCTTCGCCACAATCGGTGACATCAATAGGCTACCAAAACCCATAGTCGCGGTTAGATAACCTGCCCAGGTGGCCGTATAACCCAGATTAATCTGCACCCACTGTGGAATCAATACAATACTGGAAAAGAAGGCACCGAAGGCAAAGGCTAATGACAGCACAGCAAAGGTAAATCCGCGATATCGGAAGATCCTGATATCGACGATCGGATGCCGCTCGGTCAGTTCCCAAATGGTAAAGATGATTAAACCGACTATGGCAAGCACCGCCAAGGTTCCAATAAAGGAACTACTAAACCAGTCATGTTCATGACCCAAATCCAGCATCAATTGCAGCGCACCAATCCAAAGAATCAGTAAGAACAAACCACCTTTATCAATCTTCAAGGCATTGGTTTCAGTTTCTGCTGGTTTTAATAGCTTCAATGCAGCCAGACCGCAGAATAGACCTACCGGAATATTGATAAAGAAAATCCAGTGCCAGGACAGATTATCACTGATGGTACCACCGAGAATTGGACCAAGAATTGGACCGACAACGGTGGTCATCGCCCACATACCCATCGCCTGGGATTGTTTTTCAGGTGGGAAGATGCGTAGCAATAGAGTCTGACTCAGTGGCATAATCGGGCCACCAAACAGCCCCTGCCCGATCCGGCAAAATACCAGCATTTCCAGACTGGTAGAAATCCCGCACAGAATCGAAAAAATGGTAAAGCCGAGTAAACAGACACCGAACAGGCGTACGCTACCAAAGCGGCCAGCCAGCCAGCCTGTTAAAGGTACACAGATCGCTTCTGCAACTGCATAAGAAGTAATAACCCAGGTACCTTGAGAGCTGGAAACAGCCAGACTACCGGTAATATGCGGCACCGAGACGTTGGCAATGGTCATGTCCAACACAACCATGAAATTGGCCAATGCCAGCACAAAGGCCGCTAGCATCAGCTTGCCGCCGGTCAGATTCCCATATGGAACATATTTATTCATCGGGAATTACTTCTTAAAGTGGATTTCAGCTTCCATCGACAGACCCACACGTAGTGGATGCTCGGCCAGTTCTTTCGGATCCAGCTGAATACGGACTGGCAAACGCTGTACCACTTTGATCCAGTTACCCGTTGCGTTCTGAGCCGGAATCAGAGCAAAGGCTGAACCTGTACCGCCAGAGAAACCCACCACAGTGCCGTGATACTTCACCGATTTACCATACAGGTCAGAGGTCAGTTCAGCTTTCTGCCCCACGCGGACCTTCTCCAACTGGCTTTCCTTGAAGTTTGCATCAACATAGAGCTGATCTACTGGTACGACCATCATTAGCATTGTACCAGGCGCAACACGTTGACCCACCTGAATGGAACGGCGTGAAACCACTCCATCAAAAGGTGCTTTAATGACAGTACGTTCTAGATCCAGCTCGGCCTGTTTCAGTTTGGCTTCAGCGACTAATACATCAGGCGTTGAGTTTTCATTCGCACCTTGAATCAAGGCTTCATTCGCCGCTAAATTGCTTTGTGCGGCTTTCTGACTGGATCTTGCTTGTGCCAGACCCGCGTCAGCAGAAGCTACGCCTGCTTTGGCAGTATCCAATGCAGATTGTGCGGTACTGAGTTCTTCTTTAGACACTGCACCGCTCGCACTGAGTTTTTCACGACGCGTATATTCATCTTGTGCTTTATGCAAGGCTGCCTGAGCCTGAGCCAGCTGAGCTTCAGCACTGCGAATTGCATCATCACTGACCCCAATCTGTGAGCTTAAAGCCCCGCTATTGGCCGCAGTCTGTTTATACTGGCGCTTGGCTTTGGTTAGCTCTGCACGTGCCTGAGCCACTGCAATTTTGGCATCACGGTCATCAATTCTGGCCAGGATATCGCCCTGTTTGACCGCTTGGGTATCATGAACCAATACTTCAGCGACCTGACCACTCACCATAGATGTAATAGAAGCCGTTTCAGCACCCACATAGGCATTTTCAGTACTGACTGAATTGTTCAGAAAAAATTTCCAAACCAGAAACAGCACCAGTGCAATCACTATAAAGATAGCAACGATACTCAGGGCCTTTTTACGTTTATTTTTTAAAGCTTGATCTGAAGTTGCATCAGATGCGTTTTCTGGCAGGGTGTCTTGTACATCTGTCATTGATTTTTTCCTAAATCCAACAGACTTGGTCACGCAGCCACACTGACCAGCACTGACATGAATGTATAATAGATTCATATCCCGTTTATTGATCAATGGGTAAAATGAGAAAGCCGTATTAATTTAATTTTCATGCATTCTAATAATAAAAATTAGAAAATATGCAAAAAAATATTACTCCGAAGTTTAAAAAACTAAGCCCCTATTCCAGGAATAAGGGCTTAGTTCGGGCCCAGAGTGAGCTAGGATCGAGGAGATAAACTTAATTAATAGGCATATGATGCAATCGCTGTAGCAATCGGCTTGTCATCATCATTGACCATGGTCATGCGCATGGTGCAGCCCTTACGTCCCAAACGTAAGGTTTCTGCACGGGCAATAAAATATTTGCCACGACCGGGTGCCAGATAATCCACGCGCATATCTACCGTCGCCAGACGTGATACCTTTTTAATCGTATCGGCAATAGTTTCCGGTTCGGCTTTCTTATACAGCTCACCCATCGCCACAATTCCGCCAATACTGTCGAGTATGGTCGCTGCAAGACCGCCATGCAGAATCTGAAAAGCCACATTGCCAATCATGAAATCCTGCATTTCAACATATGCTTCGATCTGACCATCGACCACCCGCATGGTCATGCCATTATGCTTAAAAAAAGGAGAGGTATTAAAAGCGTGTACCAACTGGTTTAAGACCACTTCAATATCCACTTTTGTACCTAAATGTATATTACCTGTCCAATTTCTTTCTGTCTTAGTCATAAGTCTGCCCGAAGCTACAACAATAAAAAACCGCTAATTTATGCCCAAAAAATTCAGATAGGGTTACAATAGGGGCCTAGTTTAATACTGATTACTGAGATTTTTATGACCTATACGTTCAATCGTCCCGCGTTTCCTGCAACTCGCATGCGTCGTATTCGTAAAAATGAGCATTTACGTTCTATGGTACGTGAAACCCATCTCAGTGCTGATCACTTGATTTATCCAGTATTTGTGCTTCCGGGACAAAACCAGACCCAAGACATTCCAAGTATGCCAAATGTGCAGCGCCTGTCTGCTGACTTGTTGTTAAAAAAATCAGAACGTTTGCTCGAACTAGGTGTCAATAAGCTGGCGCTGTTCCCGGTTACACCCCAAGAAGATAAAAGCCTGACTGCAGAAGCCGCTTGGCATGAAGATGGTCTGGTACAGAAGACTGTTCGTCTGCTGAAAAAAGAATTACCGGAAATGGTACTGATTACCGACGGCGCGCTAGACCCTTATACCACGCATGGCCAGGACGGCATCATTGATGAAACCGGCTATGTCCTGAATGATGAAACGGTTGAAGCACTCATCAAGCAAACTTTAAGTCATGCCGAAGCCGGTGCTGATATTGTAGCGCCAAGTGACATGATGGATGGCCGCATCGGTGCAATTCGTCAGGCCTTTGAACAGAATGGCCATATCTATACCTCTATTATGGCTTATTCAGCCAAATATGCGTCTAGCTTCTACGGTCCATTCCGTGATGCTGTCGGTTCTGCCAGCAACCTAAAAGGCGGCAATAAATACAATTACCAAATGGATTTCGGTAACCGTGCCGAAGCATTGCATGAAATTGCACTGGATATCCAAGAAGGTGCAGATATGGTGATTGTTAAACCGGGAATGCCGTATCTGGATGTGGTTCGTGAAGTCAAAGATACCTTCGGTATACCCACCTTTATTTATCAGGTTAGTGGTGAATATGCCATGCTGGCTGCTGCAATTCAGAATGGCTGGTTATCTGATAGTGTAATTCTAGAGTCCCTGATGTGCTGCCGTCGTGCCGGCGCAGATGGTATCTGGACTTACTTCGCGGAAGAAGCGGCGCTCAAACTGAAAGACATGAAATAAAATAGAAGGACCTTGGCGCAATGCATATCGCCATTATCGGAGCAGGCATCACCGGCTTGATGTCAGCTCTGGAATTGCTTGAACAGGGATGTTCTATTACGATTTTTGATCAGCAAGCGGCTGGACAGGCAGCCTCTTGGGCCGGAGGCGGTATCCTCTCCCCAATGTATCCCTGGCGTTATCCCGATGCCGTTAATGCCCTCGCCCGCCATGCCAAACCCTTGTATCAAGCCTGGAACCAGAAACTGCAACCGATTACCGGGATTGATTTCCAGATCCATGAAACCGGTATGCTGATTTTTGATGAAACGGATTTTGAAATCGGACTGCGCTATGCCGAGCAATATCAGGATCCACAGCAACATGCCGAATATCTGAATCAGCCTCAAATCCAGCAAATCAATTCCAAAGTAGATCTGAAATTTAAACAGGCGATCTATTTTCCAGAACTTTCCAATATCCGCAATCCGCGACTGTTACAGTCCATTATTGCTTACCTTAAACAGCATCCGCGTGTCACTTGGCAAGAGCATTGCAATATTACTCAGCTAAATATCCAGCAAGATCATGTACACAGTGTTTCCACTAAAAATGGCCTGAGCTTTAAAGCAGATCAGTTCGTCATTGCCACCGGTGCATGGTCTGCACGCTGGTCTGAACAGCTCGGTCTGGACATTCCAGTTCATCCGGTTCAAGGCCAGATGTTGCTCTTTAAAACGCCAGAAAACTGGCTGCCAACCATGTGCATGAACAAGGTCATGTACCTGATTCCACGTCGTGATGGGCATGTGCTGTGTGGTTCCAGCATGCGTCAGGTCGGTTTTGATACCTCGTCTTCTGCTGAAATTCGTCAGGATATTTTAGCTGCTTGCTTGGAAATGGTGCCGGAACTGGCAGCTTTTCCGATTGTGAAACAGTGGGCGGGTCTACGACCAAGCTCGCCAGATGGCATTCCCTATATTGGCAAGATTCCGCACCTAGACAATCTCTGGACCAATTTTGGCCAGTTCCGTAATGGCTTATGTATGGGTGCTGCTTCTGGAAAACTGCTGTCTCAGTTAATCCTGGAGCAACCGACCATTGTAGATCCACAGCCTTATAGTCCAGTACAGCGCTTACAGCCGCACTCTTTAACGGTTTAAAATTTCAATCAAGGCTTCTTTCAGTGTCGGATAGCTAAATTCAAATCCAGCTTCCTGCAAAGCTTTGGACTGAACATATTGACCATTCAGAATCAGTTGTGACTGTTCACCCAGCATCATTTTCATACTACATGCTGGTAACGGTAATAAAGGTTTTCGTTTCAGCACCTGTGCTGCGATCCGGGCAAACTGCGCCTGACTGACTTTTTCAGGTGCCACCACATTAAATACCTGTTGCTGGGTCGACTGCTGTATCAGGAATTCGATCGCCCGCATGACATCCTGTATATGTACCCAGGTCACCGGCTGACGCCCGTGGCCAATCCGGCCAAACATATTCAGCTTAATTGGCAATAACATCTGCGGAAGAATCCCGCCACCTTGGCCAAACACTACAGCAAAGCGAACAATTTTGGTGTCCTGCCCCGTATAAGACAAGGCCAGTTTTTCCCATTTCTCACACAGTTCTGACATAAAAATGGATTGTGGCGGACTTTGTTCAGTACACACCGTATCCCAGCGTTCTTGCGGATCGATTCCGTAGTAGCCGATCGCTGAAGTCGAAATAATACGTTTGGGTTTGATCTGATTTTTTTCTAGATAGTCATATAACTGCTTGGTGGTATTTAACCGACTGTCCAGCAATTTCTTTTTGCGTGCGGCTGTCCAGCGACCCTGCCCGATACTTTCACCAGCCAGATTAATCACATAGTCAATCTGATGATTTTTCAATTCTTCCAGATCATTAATCCAGTGAAAATCAGGATGCTCTTCTCGCAATTTTTTCTGCCGGGTCAGGCCGATTACCGCATAATCACGAGCCAGTAAAAATTTCACCAGATGGCTGCCAATAAAACCGCTGGCGCCTGTCATGAGGACTACAGGTTTATACATGGGTATTCTGAGCCATTATTATTGTATTGCTCAAATTATACGTCACTTCTGATTTTCTATCAGCCTGATTTAGCATTTTGAATTTAATCTCAACAATTTTGATATGAAGAGCAGGAAATCCTAGCCAAACATTTTTGCTGCCATACGCTGTGCCTGTTTGCCATAAAACCAGTAGGTCAGCAGATAAAGCGGAACCGCGATGAGCAGGAACATGATCACGACAATACTCATAAATTGGGGCTGTTGCAGATATAGTAAAAAGTCCTGCCAGGCATTCGGATTGGAACGCGTCGCAATAGCAATCCCTAGAATTAAAAATACCAGATTATAGCCCCAGTAAATCAGACTGAATCCTAAGGTGAATTTTTTACGTTCTGCTTGGGTTGGCGCCCGTTGTTCCTTTTTTAAAAAATTAAATAGTACCCAGATCATCGCCACCAGATAAGGCACAATGGTTAATACTGCGCCCATGCCAGTCGGCATTAACGCCGCCACAACCCCGCAAATGCAGGTAAAAATAAAGCATAGGAAGAAAAACCAGAGAAAATAGCGAGTTAGAGACACCATTAGCAGGACTCAAGGACGATTAATCAACTAGTATAAAAAAAATTAAATTTTTTTTCATTTTATTGTCAACCTAAAGCGAGATGCCGACGTTATATAGGGTACAAGGTTCGGAAATTTGGACTGGCATCCACAAATTTTCGTTCTCTTTGCTAAAGCAATAAGTCCAGTGTTTTAGAAAATTTTGAATAGCAGCCAAAATTTTCACTATACACAAATCTTTGACCGACGATTTCATCATCACTCGAATCGTCGGTTTTTATTTTTTGGACGAACCATTTTTAACAATTCGCCTGCCAATCTTTATTAGCTTCTTATGCAGCATAAAATAATGATTGCCTGTAGTTTTTCAAGTCTGTTTTTAGCAATTTTTATAAAAAATATTGGTTCTGCTATTCAGATGTTATGAAATTGCCTGAAGTAAGATTTAAAATAAAAACGCTGTATTCAATACTTTATATATGAGCATCACATTTTATTGATTTCACAAGTATTATTCTTATATTCAAAACTACGCTGAAAATAGTTTTAATGACGGGCAGCAATGAAATAGATCAAAATATTTTTTTCAAGTAGATTTTTAGCTGGGCTTTTTTCTATAGTAGGAAGGCAAAAATAAAGGTGGGTATACATGGCAGTTCATTTTCTACATACTTCTGATTGGCATTTGGGACAGTTTTTCCATAACCATGACCGTGAATTTGAACATGCACAATTCCTGAATTGGCTCCTTGAACAAATCAAGGAAAAACAGCCACATGCTTTACTGATTGCCGGTGATATTTTTGATGTCATCAATCCCGCTTCCAGTGCCCAAAGACAGCTTTATCAATTCCTTGCCGATGCCCATGAACTGGCACCGCATATGCAAACCCTGATGATTGCCGGCAACCATGATTCAGGTTACCGGATTGAGCAGGTTCAGCCTTTATTGACTAAATTCAATGCCAAAGCGGTGGGTATTGTCGGCCGGACTGCGGACAATACTCTTGATCTGGATCGTTTGCTGGTTCCGATTTATGACCAGCAGCAAGAGATTATTGCCTGGTGCCTAACCCTGCCTTATTTACGTAGCGCCGAAATTACCGGTATTAATGAACATACCCATAATAGCCAGAATGCCATCAGCTATCTGCACCAACAGTTGATTGCCGAAGCCAAAGCACGTAAGCAGCCACATCAGGCACTGATTCTTATGTCACATGCACATATGCAAGGCGGTGAAACTTCCGATTCCGAACGTCCAATTATCGTCGGCAATGAAGAGGCTCTCTCAACGGCGCTATTTGATGAAGTCATTGACTATGTCGCTCTGGGACATCTGCATAAACCGCAGAAAGTCGGTCAGCCGCATATTCGCTATAGTGGCTCCCCGATTCCCTTATCCTTTAGTGAGATCAACTATTCGCATCAGGTCGTTGAAGTCAGAATCGATCCTGAACAAAATGCTGAACAGCGTTGTCAGTTTGAAGCACTAAAAGTTCCTCGTACTGTCGAGCTATTTAGAATTCGGGAAAATCTGGAAAATCTGCTCAGCAAAGTAAAAGCACTGCCGACTGGGGAAATTGAGCATCTGGCAGCACGACATTTTCTGGAAATTGAATACACTACTGATGCACCGCCACCGGTAGATTTACGTCAGCAGATTGAACAGGCACTGCCGCCAAATCGTTATCGTCTGTTACGCATCAGCCGGATTTATCAACGTCAGGCAGAAGATCAGGCTGATAGCTCTAAAATTGACTTGGCACCTCCAACCCCTGAATCACTGTTTTTCAATATCTGGGAAAAAATGGGCTATAGCCAGGATCATTCAGTGCAGCAAGATTTTCAGCAGTTACTGGTCGAAGCCCAACATGAACTTGCACAAAAACAACAAGCTTAGGATCAGCCATGAAAATTATCCGTCTGAGCCTAAATAACCTCGCCTCTCTCGCTGGTACGCATCATATTGATTTTGAATCGAATCCACTGGCGCATGCCGGACTGATTGCGATTACCGGAAAAACCGGTGCTGGTAAATCTACCCTGCTCGATGCCATGTGTCTGGCGCTGTATAACGAAATTCCACGTTTAAAAGGCGCCACAGGTAGCCTGAAAGATGCAGGTGGTCAGGATGTCTCAATCAAGGACTCCAAAAATATTCTGCGCCGTGGCTGCGTACAGGGTTTTGCCGAGCTTGAATTTATTGCCCTAGACCAGAAACGCTATACGGCACGCTGGGAAATTCGTCGTGCCCGGCAGAAAGTGGATGGTAATTTAAAGGTCGATCGTGCCATTACCTGTCTGGATGATCAACGGGTTCTAAACCAGAAGATTTCTGAATGCACGCCGCTGATTGAAAAACTGGTTGGCTTGAGTTTTGAGCAATTTACTCGTGCAGTTTTATTGGCACAGTCCGAAGTTGGCGCTTTTCTGAAAGCCAAAGATAATGAACGTGCCGATCTGTTGGAGTATCTGACCAATTCTCAGATTTTCAGTCTGGTCAGCCAGAAAGCATTTGAAAAACACAGTGAAGTGAAGCAGAAACGTGCTGACCTGGAAAAATTAATCGGTCATCTGGAACTATTATCTGAAGAAGATATTGCTGCCCTACAGCAGCAACACACGACTTTAAAACAGGTGGTTGAGCATCTAAATCAGAGTGAAAAGATACTGGAAAATGACCTGAAATGGCATCGCCAGCAGCATTATCTCTATACTGAAATTCAGGCCAAAAAAGAAATCTATACGGTTCAGCTGGATGCTGAACAGAAAATGACAGCGCAAAAACAGTTATTAGATCAACTGGACCAGTTTCAGCAGATTCGGGAACAGTTTGTCCAGCAACAGCAGTTTCAGAAACAGCGTAGCCATTTACTGACTGAGCAGCAAAACTTTGTTGCCGAATTCACGTCCGTTCAGCAGCAGCGTGATAGTGAGCAGCGCAAGTTGCAGGATATTCAGCAACAGCAACAACAGCAGCAACAAGAGTTCCAGAAGATCAAACCTTATCTGGATCAGGGACTCAAGCTGGATCATGAAATGCTGTCGATTGGCGAGCAGTATAAGCAGCTTTTAGCCGAACAGCAGACCTATAGAACCCAGCAGATTCAGCCTGTTCAGAATCAGCTGGTGCAGACTGAGCAACGTTTACAACAGGTTCAGACTCAGTACCATCAGATTCAAAAGCAACTGGAACAACAGAGCTTCTTAGCGGTTTTTGATGACGAGCCACAAGCAACCTTACAACGCTTGCAGGATTATCAGGAACTGCATCAGAAATTCATGCGGCAGCACTCAGCACTTTTCCAATCCAGCCGCACTGAACTGGAACAGCAGCAACAGGCTTTATCTGCCAGCTTGCAGGAATTCACTCAGCGCTATACTCATCTGGACCAGCTTGAACAGCAAGTCCAACAGTTCCAGATCCAACAACAGCAACTCAGTACCCAGCATTCGAAGCTTGAAGCTTTAATGCGAACCGTACAGCAAATGGCTCTCTTAGAAACTGAAAGCCTGCAATTGAATCGCGAGTTAGAAAGCTATCATGATCGTTTAAAACAACTAGAAACTAAGCTGGTTCAATTACAGCAACAACGTCAGGAAGCAGAACAGGCCTTTGAACAATTGCAACAAGTACTGGCTCAGCAACGTTTATTTCAGGCACAAAGTGTTCAGGAATTACGTGCACAGCTGAAACCAAATGAGCCTTGTATGGTCTGTGGCAGTCATGAGCATCCTTTTGTACAGCATCAGAAACTGCTAGAAAATGCTTTGCAACAACTACATGATCAGCAGCTTCAGGAAGCTCAGAAAAAACTACAGCAACTGACTCAGGCATATCAGCAAGTACAAATCCAGCAATCTCAACTGCAAACCTTAATTGAGCAACATCAGCAACGCAGCAGTCAGCTTAGTACGACACTACAACAGCAGAAGGTTCAGTTGAATCAGGATCTTCAGCAATTTGATTTGCTGTTGGATTTAAGCCAGAGTACAGATCATTTGCAGCAACAGCTTGGCCAGCATGTGCTTCAACTTCAACAAGAGCAACAGCAGCTAGCACAGACCCTTCAAAATCAGCAAAGTGACTGGAAAAAATGGCGTCAGCAACAGCAACAGTTAGATCAGCTACGTTTTAGCATGCAGCAGCATTTACAGCTAGAACAAATGATTCAGCCAGTTCTTCATCTACTGCCTGAGTCCTTGCAGAAATCCTGGATTACTGATGCCTCATCAAGCTGTCAGCAGTTATCTCAACAACTGCAACAACGTCAGAAACAGTCTCAGGAATTCAAAACCCTAGAGACTCACATGCAAAGCTTAAATCAGCAGATTGAAAAGGCACGTGATCTGCTCAGCCTGCATCAACAATATGATGCTCAGTTACAGCAAAAGATGAATACGGCGCTGAATATGGGCAAAGCACTACGTGAACAGCTCAACCATCTGACCCTCACCCATGCCGGACAGATTTATCCTAAAGCACAGGAATGGCGTGACCATCTGGAGCAACAACAACAGGCGTTGGATGAACAGCTACGGGCACAGAGTCTGATGACCCAGCAGCATGATCAGCATTTGCAACAAGCTGAACTGAAAAAACAGAGTTTCATCACCCAGATTCAGCAACTAGAACAGCAGATTAGGCAATGCCAGCAATCTATTCAAGACTGGCAAAATACACATCCTGAATTTGATGCCGAGCATATCCAGCATTGCCTGGATATTGACTTGCAACAGCATCAGCAAATTCGCCAGCAATTACAGGCACAACATCAGGCGGTTGAAAATGCCAAAACGGCTTGGGACATTCTGGAAGAACAATATCAGCATCATTTTAAGTCCAAGCCTGAACTTAGCTTTGAAGAAGTTGAACTGCGCTTAAGTAGTCTGGCACAGGAAAAAGCTGAACAGGAAAATGCCTGTAATGAGGTGGCCACCAAATTAAGAATTCATGCCAATAATCAGTCGACCTTACAACGCTACCAGCATCAGATTGAACAGGTCAAAGCTGAAGAATATCGTTGGGGCCGGATCTATGACCTGATTGGCCATAAGGAAGGCACCAAATTCCAGAAAATCGCGCAGGAACATCATCTGGATATTCTGGTCGAATATGCCAATCAGCAATTACAGCCCCTGGCTCCGCGTTATCAGCTGTACCGGATTCCAAACAGTTTGAGTCTGGCGATTATCGATCTGGATATGAACAGTGAAGTACGTCCTGTCCTGTCACTCTCTGGCGGTGAAACTTTCCTGGTCTCTCTGGCTCTGGCCTTAGCGATTGCCAATATGGCTTCCGGCTCTATGAAGCTGGAATCGCTATTTATTGATGAAGGTTTTGGTACTTTAGACCCGGCTTCCTTACATATGGTCATGAATGCTTTAGATCATTTACAAAGTCAGGGGCGTAAAGTGGTGCTGATTTCACATGTACAGGAGATGCATGAACGGATTCCGGTTCAGATTCAGGTTAAACCGGTCGGTGCCGGTGCCAGTACTATTCAGATTATAGGTTAAAGCATGAACTCCACCCCGAACAAGCTCTCGCCCTATTTCAGCTTACAGCTTGAGAGCTTGCGGGGTATCAGTGCCATTGTGGTGCTATTCAGTCATAGTTTTCAGGCTTTTATCGCACCTTTTGATCTGAGCCTATATTCGTGGGTACGTCTATTAGGCCAGGCTGCTGTGATGATCTTTTTTGTGCTCAGTGGCTTTTTAATCGGAACTTCGATTCAGAACAACATCCAAAAACATGAAAATTTTAATCTGCGGCAGTATATACGGCAGCGTTATCGCCGCATTTTACCGCCCTTTCTGTTTGCATCCGCTTTCAGTCTAATTCTATATGCACTAGCACCTACATTTTTTGCTTCACATAGCCATGAGTTCCAGAACAGTTTTGGCATGATGATCCGGACTGCCTATAACATTGATACTCGGGATTTTCTGGGTTCTTTATTCTTTCTCAATGGCTTTATTACACCGACGGTATCTGCCAATGCACCGCTCTGGAGCCTGAGCTTTGAAGTCTGGTTTTATATGCTGGCCGGATTTCTGCCTTTTTTAAAAGATTCTGCAATTGCTAAAATCGGCTTTTTTATCTTGCTTCTAGGGCTTTCCATACTGAACTTTCAGTTTCTGTTTTATTTTCTGCTCTGGCTAGTTGCCTTTGCCAGTTCATTCCGGCAGATCCAGCTGCGTTTTTTGAGTCGACTACAACTCGTTAAATTAGTACTCTTTGGCTTGGCGTTTATAATTGCCTGTGCGGATGCTTACCAGTTTCATGTCATTGAACAGGCTGACTTATATCGTGTAAATTATTTTGTGCCGTTTAACCTGTGTATGGGGCTCGCCTTTGTCTGCTGGATTGTGCAGCTGCAACATCAACAAAGTCAATATCAACCAGTTTGGCCTCAGTCTGCAAATTTCTCCTATACACTTTATGTCACTCATTTCCCTTTACTGCTTTTTATTCTAGGCTGCTTTCCTGCAACGCTTGATCATGGTCTTGAGGGTGCCGTTTTATCCTTATTTATAAGCATGTGCAGCTTAATTTTCTTTGCCTGGGTTATGGCCCAATGGCTGGAACCCCAAAGAAAAAAAGCGTTATCAACTACTCTGCAATAACGCTTTCCCAAAACTCAATTGTTAGTACACATCAGTCCGCTTTTTTAGGACGTGCGCCAAACAAGGCAGTTCCCACACGTACCATGGTAGAACCTGCTGCAATCGCCTCAGTCATGTCGGCAGACATTCCCATACTTAAAGTATTCCAGTCTTCAGGTTTTGCATGTTGGCTTTTGACCTCTTCAAACAAGGCTTTGGCATCCGCAAAGGCTTGGGTATTATCTGGCGCAGGAATCACCATCAAACCACGTAAGCGCAAATTCGGTAATTGACTGACCTGTGTCACCAGTTTTGCTACTTCCTCAGGCTGACAACCGTCCTTAGTATCCTGCCCATCAATATTGACTTGCAGGCAGATATTAAGCGCAGCTTGAGAATCACTACGCTGATTAGATAAACGTTCAGCAATAATCAGGCGATCTACCCCATGCACCCAGGCAAAATTTTCTGCCAGATGTTTGGTTTTGTTGCGCTGCACATGACCGATAAAATGCCACTCAATATCCAGGTCTTTGAGTGCCGTGATTTTTTCTAGGGCTTCCTGTAAATAGTTTTCACCAAAGGCACGCTGACCAGCCTGATACATTTCTGCCAGCACAGGACTAGGCTGGGTTTTGGAGACGGCCAGAAGTCGCACCGAATCCGGCTCACGCCCGGCCAGAGCGCAGGCGGACTGGATCTGAGCTAAAACCTGATTTCGTGACTGTTGCAGCATATTCATTGATGGGGTTCTCATTTCGTGCGGATTTTTTCCCTTGCTCATCAACTAAGTGTTGGTTAAGCTGTGGGAAAGCCTTATTATTCTAGCAAAATAAATAACATTTTAATGAACTCGGGGACCTTATGGATATTACAGAACTGTTAGCCTTTTCTGCTAAAAATGGTGCGTCGGATTTACACTTATCAGCAGGCTTGCCACCTATGATTCGTGTGGACGGGGAAGTACGCCGCATCAACCTGCCTGCACTGGAACATAAAGAAGTACACAAACTGGTGTACGACATCATGAACGACAAGCAACGCCGTGATTATGAAGAAAATCTGGAAACTGACTTCTCATTTGAAGTTCCAGGCGTGGCCCGTTTCCGTGTGAACGCATTTAACCAGAACCGCGGTGCAGGCGCAGTATTCCGTACTATTCCATCTAAAGTACTGACCATTGAAGATCTAGGTATGGGCCAGATCTTTAAAGATATCTGTGAATATCCACGTGGTATTGTACTGGTGACAGGACCAACCGGTTCGGGTAAATCAACGACGCTTGCAGCGATGCTGGACTATATCAATGACAACCGCTATGACCATATCCTGACCGTCGAAGATCCAATCGAATTTGTACACCAATCGAAAAAATGTCTGATCAACCAGCGTGAAGTGCATCGTGACACGCATGGATTTAATGAAGCATTACGTTCTGCATTACGTGAAGACCCGGATATTATTCTGGTCGGTGAGATGCGTGACCTTGAAACCATCCGTCTGGCATTAACTGCTGCAGAAACCGGTCACTTGGTCTTCGGTACCCTGCATACCACCTCAGCGGCAAAAACCATTGACCGTGTGATTGACGTGTTCCCTGCTGAAGAAAAAGACATGGTCCGTGCCATGTTGTCTGAATCGCTGCAAGCCGTTATTTCACAAACCCTGTTGAAGAAAAATGGGGGTGGTCGTGTGGCTGCACACGAAATCATGATCGGTATTCCGGCGATCCGTAACCTGATCCGTGAAAACAAAGTGGCACAGATGTACTCTGCGATTCAAACCGGTGCCAATTATGGTATGACCACGCTGGATCAAAGCCTGAAAACGCTGGTATCGAAAGGCATTATCAGTCCGCAAGTCGCCCGTACTGCAGCAAAACAGCCTGAATCATTCTTATAAAAATAATTAATTTTTTGGGGTTTTATCATGGACTTTAACGGCTTACTCAACTATATGGTAGAGAAAAAGGCCTCGGATCTGTTCATTACAGCCGATGTTGAACCCTCTATCAAGATTAACGGTCAGATTGTACCGATTGGCTCGGTGAAATTGCCGGGCGCGGCTGTGGGGCAGCTACTTAACTCAATCATGACCGAGAAGCAGCGCAAGGAATTTGCTGACACACGTGAGTGTAACTTCGCCATCAGCAACCCCGACAAATCGGCACGTTTCCGTGTTAGTGCTTTTCAGCAACGTGATCAGCCAGGCATGGTGCTGCGCCGTATTGAAACCGTCATTCCGACTATGGATGAGCTAAAGTTACCGCCTATTCTAAAAGAACTGGCGATGACCAAACGCGGAATCATTATTTTTGTAGGTGCAACCGGTACGGGTAAATCGACTTCCCTCGCCTCTTTGATTGGCTACCGTAATGAAAATTCCAAAGGTCATATCATTACCATTGAAGACCCGATCGAATTTGTGCACCAGCATAAGGGCTGTATTATCACCCAGCGCGAAGTCGGCATTGATACTGACTCCTTTGAAGTGGCATTGAAAAATACCTTACGTCAGGCGCCAGATGTGATTCTGATTGGTGAGATTCGTTCTCGCGAAACCATGGACTATGCGATTGCCTTTGCGGAAACCGGTCACCTGGTTTTTGCGACCCTGCACGCCAACAACGCCAACCAGGCCATCGACCGTATCATTCACTTCTTCGAAGCCGACCGTCACAGCCAGCTGTTTATGGATCTGTCCCTCAACATGAAAGCCATTGTGGCACAGCAACTGATTCCTACCATTGATGGTAATGGCCGCCGTGCAGCGATTGAAATCCTGATCAATTCGCCATTGATTGCGGATCTGATCCGTAAAGGTGATGTGCATGAGATCAAGGATCTGATGAAACGTTCACGTGAACTGGGCATGCAAACCTTCGACCAGGCATTATATGACCTGTATAAGGCCAAGCAGATTAGCTATAAAGATGCACTAAAACATGCTGACTCACCAAACGACCTGCGTCTGCAAATCAAACTGTCAGAAGAAGGTGGAGAGCATTTATTACGTGCGCATTCCAATATTACTTTTGATGGTCAAACCTGATCATTTTCCAAGCATAAAAAAAACAGGCTTTATAAAGCCTGTTTTTATTTCAGCCGAAAACTGAATTATTTCTTACGGTAAGCTTCCTGACATTCAGGCGCGTCACAATAACCGTAAAGATTAAGTGAATGACCAGTCAATGCAAAACCAAATTTCTTCGCAACTTCGTGCTGTTCATGTTCAATAACATCATTTGTAAATTCAACGACTTTGTTGCAATTTTGACAAACCAAGTGATCGTGATGATCTTCTTGCATAATTTCAAAAACTGAGTGATTATTTTCAAAATTATGACGCTCGATAATCCCTGCTGCCTCAAATTGTGTTAACACACGATACACAGTTGCAAGACCCACATCTTCCCCTTGTTCGAGTAAAGTCTTATAAATGTCTTCAGCGCTAAGGTGATGCTGTCTAGAGTTTTCTAATAGTTCTAATATTTTAATTCGTGGAAGGGTAACTTTCAGTCCAGCTTTTCGTAAATCTTGGTTTGAAATAGGCATGTAAAAAGGTCTCTCAACAAAATCAAAGTTGGAATAGGCAACAAAGTTTAGATGCAGTATGATCTATCCTTGGATCAAATGCATCATAATTAATTTGGGATAGTGTAGCAAAATGCAAAAAATCATGCTGACGTTATTCGTCACTTCATTGCTTGTCGGCTGTTCGACATTAGGTGTGTACAAAGTTGATATTCCTCAAGGAACACCTTTAACTCAAGCACAAGCCTCTAAAATTCAGGTAGGAATGAGCCACCAACAGGTGCGTTTCCTGCTCGGTAGTCCAACAGTATCTGATCCGCTCAATCCGCTACGCTGGGACTACATCTACAACTATACCCCAGGAACCTATGCTAAAAAAGCCAAGATCCCAGCAGCCCAAGGCCAGCATCTAAAAATTTACTTTAATCAGTCTGGTATCGTAGAACGTATTGAAGGTCTGGAAACCATTCCAGAATCTCAGCCAGGTCTACCAGGTTCCAAAGAAGCGATCTTAAATGCTCCACCACTATAATCGGTTTTGCATAAAAAAACCCCTGTATGATCAGGGGTTTTTTTAATTAAATAGATTGATTTATCAAATAATCAGACCATCTGTTCAATAAAGCCACATTCCACTAATCGGAACGTTTATTTTGCTTGAAACGGTTACCTTTGGCATAACGGCCCGCCGGATTCTTTTCAGCGCGTTTACGGCGAATATCCTTGGGATTAATGGTTAAAGCACGATAAATCTCTACCCGATCCCCTGCTGCCAATGGCTGGGTGTGATCCTGTAGCTTAACGCCAAAAATACCCAGACTCAGAGGTTCAGGCAATTCCACCTGTGCACGGATTCCGCTTTGCTCAATTGCATCCAATGCGGTCATGTCGGGCTGGAAAGGTACGGCAATATGAAACTGTTGTTCCAAGGTAGCATAGGCCACCCAGATCATTGCCTCAGTCATCAGAAAAATTGTCCTAGTACAGCAATAATGGCCAAAATAATTGAAACTGGCAAGACGATACGTACTGCGATACGCCAGATGTTATACACCGCTTCTGAACTGAAGTTCATCGATTTACGCAAATGACTGATTTTCATGATCCAGCCAGCAAACAAGGCATAAATCAGACTGATCACCAGTCCCCAAAGAATCAGCAGATTATTGAAAACAGGAGCAACATTTGGAATTAACCAGACCAAGGTAGCAGCGATCACAATCGCCCACTGAATAATGATATTCATTTGACGTTGCTGTAACTGCTCACGTGCCATTTGCGTAAGCAAAGCAGCGGCCGCGACAATGGCTGCGATTAAAGCAAATGCAGGGATTTCAGCTTTCACTGCAAAGAAACCAAAGGCGATGATAGCTAATAGCTGCGCCACCCAAATCGGTACGGCTGTTTTAGTCGCAACATCCTGCTGTTTTACGACAGCCAAGCTTGATTGCCAATACAGCCCCATACCCAGCCCACTTGCTACCAAAGCCAATACAGTGGCATTGCCCCACTCTACGAATTGGATGGGTGTTACCTGCCAAGCCGGTAATTCAGTTCCCACTACATTCGCCATAATCAAAGATGCAAGTACGCCGATCGCAGTGATCCCAACCAGAATTAAACGTGGTATCAGCGACAATACAAATGCAGCAATTGCCAGCACCGCAAAAATCTCTGGCTGCTGAACATCGAGCTTGGCAACTGCAATCACATTAGAAGCATAATTGAGCATTGCACCCGCAAGGAATGGAATAAATACAACTGCCAACCAGCCGACGATCCGCCAGCGCTGAGAACTATCAGCTTCACGAGTAAGGCTCGACAATGCCTGTAGTGCAGTGGTTTTTGAGCGTTTCGCCAGAGCAATTTCCAGATAACAGACTGGAAGAGCCAGTATTAGCATGGTCGCTAACCACAACATCCAGAAATCAAGCTGACGGTCAATCTGAATACCTGTTATCGGTGCGAGTGTCGCAATGATAAGGAAGGATAAACAGAAAGCCATCAGAGGCGATAACCATTTTGACATAGCATTGTCCTGCATGATGTATTCCTATAAAAATCTAGCGCTATTTTGCCTTGTGAGGCGATGAAAATCAAAAACAAAAAAGCAAATCACCATGCCCGTGATTTGCTGCGCAAATTTATTATTAAGCTTTATTTTTGTTATTAAGCTTTATTTTTTATTTCCCCGATTTGTCTTTATTTTAAGAAGAATCGAGTTATGAGAAGAAACGGGCAAACCAGTTTTTACCCTTTTTCTTTTCCTTATCTTTAATAATTCCCATCATATTTTCTTTTACTGCACCGACATAATCCGCATCATCGTGCTGAATATGATTGATCAGCCATTTAGATAATACTTCATGTAATTCCGCTTCAATAGATTGGCCTAATTCAAAACGGTCACGATAAGATTCAATCTTTTTAATAAATAGGTCATGCACACGTTTATGTGGCACACGATATTTATAACCCGCTTCTTCCTGAAGTGATTCTTCAAAGGTAAAATGCGACTGGGTATAATCAATAATATTTTCTAGAATCTGTTTAATACGAGCACGATCGGTATTGGCATCAACTCCATCAATCTCATTGATATAATCGAGAATTCGTCTGTGCTGATCGTCAATCACATCGATACCAGTATTATAATCTGGAACCCATTTCATTTTCATTACGACCACCTATTGATATTAATGATTTATCGCTTGAAAAAGATCATATATCTAATTGATTTAAATAAAAATGAAGTAAATCGGTTGGTTTTCAGCTTATTTTCTATTTAATTAATGTAAATCCTTGTTTATCCAATAAATTATATTTTAAACCCGACCACAAGAATAAAGTATTTTTTGATCGATTTTATATTTCATGGTTTATTTATTTTAATGATTTCACTATAAAATAAATATCAAATTCAAAAAACAGGAGCGATGGCCTGTTTTTTAATATCGGATTTCAACCAGATTTAATATAAATCTGCTTTAGTCACTCGTTTTAGCGAAGGATCCAGATGCTCTCTTTCCAGACGGGCGACATGTGTCAATTGAGAACGATATTTGGCCCCATCTCTGAACAAAATCATTTCACCTTCTTGAAATGCTGTCCATTCTTCATTCTGCGTTAGCGGTTCCGTAGTAATCACAGCGACCCGATCTTCAGGCGTGGTGACCTGACTAAAATCCACTTCAACTTCGATATCAATCAGTTGGGCTGGCTTAAATGGATATTCACGAACCAGCCAATGCAGTTTAGTCGTTGCATAGGTAAATAATGCCTGACCATTGGACAGACAGAAATTAAAAGTGCCATGCTCTGCAATGGATGGAGAAATATCAGTCAGCAAATCAAAGACCTGATCCAGCTTCGGTTCATCATAACCAAACTGTTTCACCAGTTGATCCAGCAAATAACAGAAAGCGCGCTCACTGTCAGTATTCCCAACTGGCGTAAAACGGCCCGAAGGCTCAGGCAAAAAATCTTTTAAATCACCATTATGGGCAAAGATCCATTGTCGTCCCCATAATTCACGGCTAAACGGATGCGAATTTTCCAGATTAATTTTGCCCTGTGTCGCCTTACGGATATGCGCAATCACATTACGGGATTTGATCGGATAATTGCGCACCAGTTCTGCAATCGGTGATTCAACAGCTGACTGATTATCAACAAATAATCGGCAAGCCTTATCTTCAAAGAAAGCAATTCCAAAACCATCAGAATGATCTGAGGTAATCCCCGCCCGCTGAGAAAAACCTCGAAATGAAAAGGTAATATCTGTTGGTGTCGCACAATTCATTCCCAGTAGCTGGCACATAATCTTCATTCAGGTCACAGAGTATTCTTAAGGTTATTGTGCATCACAGGCTGAGCCTTTTCAAATCTCGATCATTGCAATGCTATGCGCTAAAAATGCTAATAAACTATTTTTTTATATTTAATTTAGCAAAAGAAGTTTAAGCTTCAAAGCTCAAGTTAAAAATGAATACCTTAAATTTAACTTTAATATTTCTAGTGATCACAATCATAAAATAAAAGAAATAAAAAAGAGCCTCAAGCGAGACTCTTTGATATTCAATTTATCTTTATGGACGATGTGGATTGGAACGATTGGTAATTAAAGTTCCCACACCATGATCAGTAAAGATTTCTAACAGGCTGGCATGCGGTACGCGACCATCCACGATATGCGCACTGATCACGCCGCCTTTTACTGCATCAAGCGCACAGCCGACTTTAGGAATCATACCACCATAGATCACACCTGTTTCGATCAGACGATCAACTTCTTGGGTCGTTAAACCGGTCAACAGATTTTTATTTTCGTCCAGCACACCGGTAATATTCGTCAGAAGAATCAGTTTTTCTGCCCCTAATGCTTCTGCCACTTTACCCGCGACCAGATCGGCATTGATGTTATAAGTATTGCCTTCTTCATCGACACCGAGTGGTGCAATCACTGGAATGAAATCACTGTTGGTAAACATTTCCAGTACGTCAGTTTTTACACCCATCACTTCACCGACCATACCCAGGTCTACTTTCTGGATTGAACCGTCTTCAGCCGTCTTTTCCATTAATAGCTTTTTGGCACGCAGCAAGTTGCCATCTTTACCGGTTAGACCAATTGCACGACCACCATGTTTGTTGATTAGGTTCACGATTGATTTGTTTACGCTGCCGCCTAGAACCATCTCAACCACTTCCATGGTTGCCGGATCTGTCACACGCATACCGTCAATGCGGTCAGATTCACGGCCTAGCTGTTTCAGCATAGAATCTACTTGTGGGCCACCGCCGTGTACCACAATCGGGTTTAAACCCACTGTTTTTAATAAAACGATATCACGTGCAAAAGAGCTTTCCAGCTCAGGATCCGTCATCGCGTTGCCACCGTATTTTACCACTAGGGTTTTACCCGCAAAGCGTTGGATATACGGCAAAGCTTCAGTCAAAATTTGTGCTTTGTCGATGCCTGTATGCTGATTTGGCATTCGCCTCTCCTTATTGAGCATCTAAAATGTCTTGAGCGATCTGTGGATAACGGTCACGCAACATGGATACAAACAGATGTCGAATTTCATTCAGGCCTTGTGCATCATTGGCATCAAAGCGCACCGTGAAATATTCACCCGTATTGGATGCTCGAATGATGCCAAAACCATCATCAAAATCAAGACGTATCCCGTCAATTTTACTGATTCGTGCATTTAATTGCGTAGATTGCTGCTCAACAAAGTTTAAAAGCTCAACAGGCTGCACCTGATGAGTAGAAATATATAAGTCTTCAGTTCCATGACGTTTTGGATAAGCACGTAAGGCTTCACTTAAGGTCATACCTTTCTGATCCAGATATTCCATGACCCGAAGCGCCGCATAGAGGCCATCATCATAGCCCCAGCCACGTCCGTCATTAAAAACATAATGCCCCGCATATTCACCACCAAAAATGGCCTGATGCTGGGACTGCGCCAGATATTTACGCAGGAATGAGCTACCAGTACGAATCATCACCGGTTTTCCGCCCAGGCGTTGAACTGTATCGCGAATCAGGGTTGAACATTTAACATCATAAACAAACTGACATGCTTCTGTGCCAGTCATACAAATTTCTGCGAATAAACAGAGAAGCTGATCAGCACTAATAATAACCCCCTGCTCATCCACCAGTACCAACCGGTCCCCATCACCATCTAGGGCAATACCCAAATCAGCCTGCTGTTGCAGGACGACCTGACGTAAGGTTTGCAAATGTGCTTCCTGAGAGGGATCAGGCGCATGATCAGGAAAATGCCCATTGGCTTCACAACGTAAGGCGGTAACTTCACAACCTAGTTTTTGGAGTACCAAATTGGCACAGCGTCCTGCTGAACCGTTCAGGCCATCCAACACCACTTTAAATGGGTGCTTCAGCTGAATATCTTCAAGCATTTCCTGCTGATATTGCAGACAAAATTCGGGAATAATTTGGTGAGGCAAATCATTCAAACACGATAAAGAACTATTTACATGAAGTTTTGCTTTTTGTGCGACCTGCTGAATCATCTCGGGACAAGGCGGCTCCCCTGCAATAATCCATTTAATTCCATTATCTTCTTTAGGATTATGGCTAGCCGTTACCATCACACCATTGCCATCAAAGTGACGCGCTGTGTAGTACAGCATCGGACTGGAACAACAGCCGATAATAGCGGCTTCAATAGCATAGTCCTGAAAAATACGGCGAATGGTTTCAGCAAAAGCCGGACTGCTGATGCGGGCATCATAGCCAATCGCAACCCGAGTCTGCTCCGCAGCTTGATATTGCTGAGCCAGACCATGCGCAATAGCATCAATCACACCTGTATTGAGTAAACTGACTTTACCTCGGATATCGTAGGCACGAAAAATGTGAGCCGGAAAGGGTTGATTCATGGATCCCATAAACTGTTCTTTTCACTATTGAATATAAGGGGATAAAATAATGATTAAGGAATCATCATGACTTTAAACATTTGTTTTTGTTTTAAGACTCTGTATTTTTATATGAATTGAATGTGACAATCAATTATAAAAGTATAATTATTAATCTTTTATGTATTTAATTTGTATAACTAGTAAAATAAATAAACCTGACTAAAAATGACTTCTTGCATTATTTATCATCTATTTTCTTAAATTCTGAATAATTTTATTTTTCTATTTAAATGATACTAAAAATTTATTTAAATATTTTTCATTAAAATAAAATTCAAGAATAAAGTTTATTAAATAGCTCTGTCATTTTTTTATTATTTTTATGATTAAAACTCTAAAAAAAGATGACTTAACCCAGAACATCCAAGTTAAGTCATCCTTTAATTTTAGTTTTTACCAGTATGACCGAAACCACCTGCGCCACGCTCGGTTGCTTCAAATTCATTCACCAGATCAAACTCAGCCTGTACCACAGGGACTAATACATATTGGGCTAAACGCTCACCAGGCTCCAGGCTAAATGCAGTTTGACTACGGTTCCATACAGAGACCATCAGCTCGCCTTGGTAATCCGAATCGATCAGGCCAACCAGGTTGCCTAAAACGATCCCATGTTTATGACCTAAACCAGAACGTGGCAAGATCAAGCCAGCAAATGCTGGATCTTCAATATAAATTGCCAAACCAGTTTTTACTAAAACTGTTTGACCTGGTTCAATTACAGTCGTTTCGTTGACACATGCACGAAGATCGAGTCCTGCTGAGCCAGTCGTTGCATAAGTCGGCAATGGCCATTCCTGACCCAGACGTGAATCAAGGACTTTCACCTGAACTTTCATGTATTTATTCCTGTTGTTTAATATCAAAAAATTTAAAGAATCAAAATCGTAGTGTTCTGTTACTTTTAGCGTTTAATCAAGGCACGTAAATTATCCAGATAATGCTGAGCCTGCTGTTTTGGATCAATATTACCAGCCAGTTTTTTCTTACGGCCCAACCATTCCAGCTCATCTTCTGGAAGCTCATCCAGGAAGCGGCTTGGGGTCATCTGTTTCATCTGCCCACCCGCCTTACGTTGCTCAGCCAAGGTAATAGTCAAGCCCTGACGCGCACGGGTAATCCCCACATACATTAAACGCCGTTCTTCTTCGACTGTTTCCGCAGCAATCGAGTTTTTATGCGGCAGAATTTCTTCTTCCAGGCCGATCAGATAGACATACGGGAATTCCAGTCCTTTAGATGCATGTAAGGTCAGAAGGTTGACCTTATCGGTATCTTCTTCTTCCTGCTGCTGTTCCAGCATATCGAGGAGCACCATTTTACGGATGACACTTTCGATATTCTTTTCATCGACATCTTCTGCACGATTGATCAGACTCTGAATACTGCTATACAGCACTTCAATATTATCGAGTTTGGTTTTTTCCTGTGCTGGCGTCGCTGCGGATTCCTTGATATAGTCGATATAGCCTGCTTCCACCATCATCTGACGGATGATCGGTACCGGCTCATCATCTTCCAGCAAGTTACGGGTAAAGTTATTAATAAAATCTGAAAATTCTGCCAGTTGTGTCGTTGCTTTCTTTGGAATGACCATGGTTAGACGTTGATCGCCTGCTGCTGACAGTAGAGACAGATTATTTTCCTGGGCAAACAGACCGAGTTTTTCCAGTGTTACCGGGCCAATGGCACGTTTCGGCGTGTTAATAATTCGCAGGAAAGCGCTGTCATCTTCCGGGTTAATGATCAAGCGCAAGTAACTCATGATGTCCTTGATCTCTGCACGCGCAAAGAAGGACTGACCACCAGAAAGCTTGTAAGGAATCTGCATCTGGCGCAGCTGGGTTTCCAGAATACGTGCCTGGAAATTACCACGATACAGAATCGCGTAATCTTTCCAATTTTTACCATTCATCAGCTTATGCGTGATCAGGTCTTTGACTACGCGTTCTGCTTCATCGTCATCATTACGACAAGTGATGACCCGAATCACTTCACCATGGCCTTTATCTGACCAGAGCTTTTTATCAAAGATATGTGGATTGTTGCCAATCACGGTATTGGCAGCTTTCAGAATACGACTGGTAGAACGATAGTTCTGTTCCAACTTGATCACTTTCAGATTCGGGAAATCCTGTTGTAACAGCGCCATATTTTCTGGCTTAGCGCCGCGCCAGGCGTAAATCGACTGATCATCATCGCCTACCGCGGTGAACTGGCCCATGACCCCGACCAATAATTTTACCAGAATATACTGTGCCGTATTGGTATCCTGATATTCGTCAACCAGCAAATAACGTACACGGTTCTGCCATTTGTCCCGGACTTCAGCATTTTCCTGTAGCAGACGCGTTGGCATCACAATCAGGTCATCAAAATCAACGGCGTTATAGGCACGCAGATTACGCTCATAAAGTTGGTATAAATGCGCAAACTGAATATCTTCTGGAGTTTCACAAGTCGTGTGAGCCTGTTCTGGCGGAATCAGATCGTTTTTCCAGTCGGAAATCATCTTCATCGCTTTGGCAATCAGTTCTTTGCTTTCAGCACCAGATAAGTTATCGCGATGCATCAGATCCATCAGAATCCGCTTACAATCATCTGCATCCAGAATCGAGAAATTATTTTTTAGCGGTGTGTGTTTGAGCTCTAAACGTAATAAATTTAAACCAAAAGTATGGAAGGTCGAAACTGAAAGGCCTTTGGCTTCTTCTCGGGTCAGCAATTTGGTGACACGCTCTTTCATTTCACGTGCCGCCTTGTTGGTAAAGGTCATTGCCGTGATCCGGTGGGCCGGAATACCACAATGCTTGACCAAGTACGCGATTTTTCTTGTAATTACCGAGGTCTTGCCTGAACCCGCTCCGGCAAGTACTAACAAGGGTCCTTGAGTATATTTCATGGCTTCAAGTTGCTTGTCATTTAACTGACTGGCGAGTGACATATGGCTTCCTCTTCTAGATTCGGCTCCGATTATAGTCATCTCATGCCCAGATGCCTAATTGAAAATTCATTTTCCTGCGTCATCTTTCAGACATAAAAAAACCACCCGAAGGTGGTTTTTCTGCAAAATCAGTGATTACTGAACGGCATATACTGCAATTTCTACACGACGGTTTTGTTCTTTACCAGCCGCAGTTGAGTTGTCTGCGATCGGGTTCGCTGAACCAAGACCTTGTGCATTAATACGAGTACGTGCTACGCCTTGACCAGCAAGGTAGTTCGCAACAGATTGTGCACGTGCTTGAGACAATGGAATGTTGATTGAGTCATTACCAGTGCTGTCTGTATAACCAGTTACCAAAATACCACTTTGGCTGTCTTCAGTTAGAACTTGAGCAACTTTATTCAATGTTGCATAGAAGTTTGGTTTGATATTTGACTTGTTAGTGTCAAATGTAATCGCGCCAGGCATTACAAGGTTAATCGAACCATCTGCATTACGGTTAACGTCTACGCCAGTACCCGCTGTTGCTTGACGTAATTTTTTCTCTTTGTTATCCAGATAGACACCCGCTGCACCACCTACCACAGCACCAATTGCTGCTGCACGGTTGTTTTGACGGCTAGTATTGGCATTACTTTTAGAAACGCCGTAGCCAGCTGCAGCACCAATTAAAGTACCTAGAGCCGCTTTATCATATTCCACACCACCGATGTTACTGCCAGTTGATTGACAACCTGTAAGTGCTACGGCCCCTGCTACAGCTGCTGAAATGACTAGTGCACGCATCGCATGTCTCCTTGTTGTATGCTTTGTTGTATAAGCGAGATAATGATTTAAATTGAATGGTGTAACCATTGAATTTTTGTTAATAATAAATCGTTTAGTAATATTTTGTAATGTTTATATGTAACTAAATCAAAGTAGTTCGTCACAATATCTTCATAGTTTCCTGTTCAGGCTTTTTTATTTGCCTAACTGTCTCTATATTACTCAAAATATGAAAAAATTTAAGCGATTAATCTGTGGGGACTGTTTGGATATGTCATCGAATAGCAACAAGCAACCGACTTTAAAAAAACTGGCACGTGGCCTGAAGGTCACTTCAGTCATGACTGGTAGTACTTTTTTTCATGGCCCCCCGGTGCTGGCCTTGGGTTTAACCAAAATTTTTAAAAAATCCGCAAAAGTGGATGAAACCAATATCAAGATTACCAACAGCTGGTTATGGGTCAACAACTGGCTGATTGAGCATGTGCTGAAAAACACGCAATGGCAAATCAGTGTAGATGAATCACTGGATTTGAATATGCAGGGCCGTTATTTGATGACCTGTAATCATCAGAGCTGGGTCGATACTACTGTCAATCAATACTTCGGTCTGACCCGTATGCCCCTGACGCGCTTCTTTACCAAATGGGAACTTATTTTTATTCCTTTTGTTGGTCAGGCCTTTAAAATTTTGGGTTTCCCAATGATGAAACGGCATAGCAAGGAACAGATTGCTAAAAATCCTGCGCTGAAATATCGGGATATGGAAGAGGCACGTAAATCCTGTGAACAGCTGATCAGTCAGCCTTTTACCCTGTTAAATTATCTGGAAGGCACCCGCTTTACCCAAGAAAAGCATGATCAGCAGCAGTCTCCCTATACACATTTACTGAAACCTAAAGCCGGTGGTCTGGCATTGGCGCTCAGTATTCTCGGCGATAAAATTGATGCGCTGGTCGACATGACCATTGTTTATCCTGATGGTATTCCGAGCTATGGTGAATTTTGGTTAGGTGAAGTGCCACGTATTGCGGTAAATTTAAGAAAAATTGATATTCCTGACTGGGTACTGGGCGGCAATTATGAAGATGATGCTGAATATCGTGCACGTTTTCAAAAATGGATTGATCAAATCTGGACTGAAAAAGATCAGCTCATCGCACAAATGCAGCAGAACTTTGCCTGAGCCCCAGTCGGATCTGTAACCGAGTAATTATGAAGAACGACAACCCGGACATTACGTCCAGCTCATTTAAATTTGTTCGTAAAGGAACATGGGGCTGGAAAATTGCACTGATTTACGACATTTTCATGATGGTTTTAATCATCATCAATCTGTTCTGTCTCAGTGCCAACGCCATTTTAATGAGCGATTTTGGGCAGTGGTTGTTTGACTTCATTCGTTTACCGGACATCTTGCAGTTTTATAAAAGTGATTTACGCCCTTGGGTCATCATTACAGAGGGTTGGTTTACCACTTTCTTGGTCTGTGAATTACTGGCACGCTGGGTCATCGCAATTATCCTGCGTCATCATCGACGCTGGTGGTTCTTCCCTTTTGTACACTGGTATGAAATTTTATCCATTATCCCTCAGCTACGTTTTCTGCGCCTGCTACGTGCGGTTGCTATTGGCTACAACCTGCATAGTCATGGTTATAAAGTAATTCCCAACCGCTGGTATCGCCAAGGTAACTTTTATTACAACATGCTGATGGAAGAGCTTTCCAGCCGGGTGGTACTTACCGTACTGGATGGTATCAAGCGTGAACTGACCACGAGCACATCACATAAACAGTTAATTGATGATTTGGTGGAACATCACCGTAAATTACTGGCCATTGCTTTGGCAGATATCTTGCAAGAATCTTTGGGCAAGGAATTACAATCACAACGTTCCATGATCGCTAAAAATGTAGGGCAAGTAGTCAATCAGGCGATTGAAGATACTCCAGAACTAACCCAATTATTACGTTTGATTCCAATTGTGGGCAGCCGGATTGAACAGCAAATTCAAAGTATTGGTCAACGCCTGGGAGAAAATATTACGCAAGGACTGATTGAACCATTTACCCACACAGGTCAAAAAGAAAATCCGACTTTTACCCTAATTTCAGATAAAATCAGCCAGATTCAGATTGAACATAACCCGCATATTGATAAATTGGTCGAATCGGCTGTTTTTGAAACACTTGAAGCAATCCGAAAACAGGTGAAAGTCAAACAGTGGCAACAGATTTTAGAAGAACATGAGCAAAATCAGGGCTCAATAGATAGATGAGTTTTCATTTGTGGAATCGGCTAAGATAAGCCGATTCTATTCGTATAAAAAAATAACTTGGATCGCTAGAGAATTAACGAAATTTGTTCTAGGATTTGCACTATTTACAACATTGCTTCGACACAAAACCAGCACGTCAGAAGTATTTAAGGAAGAGTTATGGCTGACATACGGATAAAAGGCAGAATGGTCAATGCGATACGCATTAGCCTAGATACCAATGATCATGATGCAATCCGCCAGCAACTTAGCCCAAAATTACAAGCAGCATTTCCGCCAGGCACATTGGCGGTGATTGAAAGTTCAGTTGAACAGGAACTCATTGCGCTGATTCAACTGTTAATCAGTCTGGATGTACAGCCTATGGCTGTTACTGAAGGCTTACTTGGAGATCAGGCGCGCGCCATTCAGTTCCCGGTACTGCCACCTGATCGCCAGTTAGAGGAAATTAAAGCCACCAAAGAACAGGTCGTGGAAGTTAAACCAGAACCTACAGCGGTGAATGATGATCAAGCGCCTTCTGCCCCGATCGTTGCGCATATCACTTCATATCATGATGAAATTCTGCGTACTGGCCAATGTATCGTGCAGTATAATGGCGACATTATTATCAATGCCGGTATCAACAGTGGGTCAGAAGTGATTGCTTCAGGCAATATCCATGTCTATGGCAGCGTGCGTGGTCGTGTCATTGCAGGTGTCGGTGGCAATACGGCGGCACGTATTTTCTGTCATAGCCTCGAAGCAGAACTGGTTTCGATCGCAGGCACCTATTGCGTAGCGGATGACATTCCTCCGCATGTGGTCAAAAAATCAGTGCATATTTACTTGAATGATCAACATGAGCTTGTATTTGAAGCTCTACAATTTTAATGTATAAATAAACACCAAAAACCCCATTTTAAACAGGGGATTTGAACCATAACAGGAGTGGATTCGGTGGCGAAAATTGTTGTCGTAACATCAGGCAAAGGTGGTGTAGGTAAAACTACAACAAGTGCATCTTTTGCAACAGGTTTAGCCCTACGTGGTCACAAAACTGTTGTTATTGATTTTGATGTAGGTTTACGTAACCTTGATTTGATTATGGGCTGTGAACGCCGTGTAGTTTATGATTTTGTGAATGTTTTAAATAACGAAGCACGATTACAACAAGCACTGATTCGCGATAAAGATATTGAGAATTTATATATTTTACCTGCTTCCCAAACACGTGATAAAGATGCCTTAACCGATGAGGGTGTAGCACGTGTAATGGATGAGCTTTCGCAGGAATTTGACTATATTATTTGTGATTCACCTGCCGGTATCGAGCGTGGTGCCATTCTGGCCATGTACCATGCGGATGAAGCGATCATTGTGACCAACCCTGAAATTTCTTCAGTCCGTGACTCTGACCGTATCATTGGTATGCTCGATAGCAAAACAAAAAAAGTAGAACAAAACGAAGGTCGCATCCGTAAGCATCTGTGTATTACCCGTTTCAATCCGGAACGTGCCGATAAACAGGAAATGCTGACGATTGACGATATTTCTAAGGATATTTTACGTGTACCGACCCTAGGTGTTATTCCTGAGTGTCCAAGCGTTTTACAAGCATCAAACGAAGGTAAGCCAGTGATTCTTTTCACTGAGGCTTCAGCGGGTCAGGCTTATGATGACCTGGTGGCACGTTTCCTTGGTGAAGAGCGTCCTTACCGTCATATTGAGGTAAAACCTAAGGGCTGGTTAGCACGATTATTTGGAGCGTAAACATGGCTGGATTCTGGAGTAAACTTTTTAGTAGCGAGGATAAACCATCAAGCGCACAAACCGCAAAAGACCGTTTGAAAGTCATTGTTGCTTCTGAACAGGGTTTGGGGCGCCGTTTGAGTCAGGATAAAATTGACCAGATGAAGACAGAAATCATGCAAGTGGTCAATCGCTACGTCCGCGGAGTTGATGAACAGCACATTCAGATGCAGGTACGTTCTGAAGCAAATATTGAAATGCTTGAAATGAATATCAATTTACCTGAAGAGCGATAATCTGAATTTTGATTAGTCAAGTAAATTGATTCAAGGCAAAATATGAGCCTCAACAAAGCGTTGCTTTGTTGAGGCGCAAGACAAGAAGCTTGGCTTCGCGTAGATTTGATAGTAATTATTATTTTATCTAGTCTCAAAACGTGAAGTGATACTTCGAATGGACAAAGTGCATGATAAGACTTTGCCTCTTGCGAACTCATATTTTGCCTTTTTTCATGCCGAAGAATTACATCAAGGAGATTGCGATGGCATTATCTCAACCAGCGACCTTTAACGAAGAATGGTCAGATGAGCGTGTATATGCCTACCTGAATCAGCTTCCTCCTGCAGGCGTCAATGCAGATTTTCATGTGCTTTATCATGCATTCAAGCATATGCGTCCTTTTGACTATGAGCGCCTGTTAACCAAATTTGTTGCAGACGGTCGCGATCTTAACGCCACCAATCCAGAAGGACAGCGCATTCATGACGTGATTGCCACTTATCCACGTCAAAGTGCCGAGTTCCTGGCAGTATTAGAAAAATTTGCATAAATTGAAATGCATAAAAAAGCCTGCTTTAAGCAGGCTTTTTTTATCACTCGAGATTCTGGATTTAAACCAGAATCTCACGCTTACCATTGGCACCCATTGAGCTGACAATGCCATTTTCTTCCATCTGGTCAATGATCCGTGCAGCACGGTTATAACCTAGACTGAACTTACGCTGCAAAGATGAAGTTGATGCTTTACGGGTTTCCAAAACAAAAGCCACACACTGATCATACAGCGCATCTCGATCTGATCCACCATCTCCACCATCTTCAAAGCCGCGACTAGACGGTTCTTCATCAAATGGAGTCAGGATCTCATCCACATAGTTTGGTGCACCACGTTCACGCCATGCATCGCAGATCCGGTTCACCTCATCATCGGCAATAAAGGCACCGTGTACGCGCTCAGGCTCAATTTTACCCGGGCCAAGGAACAGCATATCACCATGACCTAGCAGGTCTTCTGCACCACCTGCATCTAGAATGGTACGTGAGTCAATTTTCGAGTTCACACGAAGTGCGACACGTGTTGGAATATTCGCCTTAATCAGACCGGTGATGACATCTACCGATGGACGCTGAGTGGCCAATAACAGGTGAATACCAGCAGCACGGGATTTCTGTGCCAGACGGGTAATCATTTCTTCAGCTTTCTTACCGACCTGCATGATCATATCTGCGAACTCGTCCGCTACGATCACAATTGAAGGTAGTGGTGTCAGACGTGGCGCACGCTCCCCTGCCACAGACTCACTGGCTTTCCAGGTTGGATCAAATAGCTCCTCACCATTGGCAAGCGCCTCTTCCACCTTACGGTTATAATCACTGAGCTTACGAATTTTCAGGAAGGACATCAGCTTATAACGGCGTTCCATTTCATTCACACACCAGTTCAAGGCACTGACCGCATCTTTCATATCAGTCACGACTGGCGTTAATAGATGTGGAATATCGTTATAGTTGGCCAATTCAAGCTGTTTTGGATCGATCAGAATTAAGCGTAACTGATCAGGTGTGTATTTTAATAGCATCGATAGAATCATCGAGTTAACCGCCACCGATTTACCAGAACCTGTAGTCCCTGCTACCAGCATATGCGGTGCTTTACCCAGTTCAGTAATTACCGGATTGCCTGAAATATCCTTACCCATGGCCATCGACAAAATGCCATCAGGATCATTGAATTTTGGAATCTGTACCAGTTCAATCAAACGCACCATTTCACGGCTGCTGTTCGGAACTTCAATACCGATATAAGGCTTACCTGGAATAACTTCGACTACACGTACTGAAGCCATTGACATCGAACGGGCCAAGTCACGTGAAATATTAGTGACTTTGGAAGCTTTCACACCAGGTGCAAGGTCCAGTTCAAAACGTGTCACGACTGGACCTGGTTGAGCTTCGACTACTTTGGCTTTAACGTTAAATTCCTGAAGTTTGATTTCCAGAAGTTCTGATAAACGGGATAATTGCTCTTCAGTGAAATTCACTTTTTTGTTCGGATCAACTTTATCCAGCAATTCCAGACCCGGCAATGGTGACAGGTCTTTACGGCGCTCAGCGACCTGCATAGCACGTGACATTGGACGACCAGCGGCATCCGTCAGTGGCGCATCGAAGTCAAACTCGTCTTCATCCTGAGGCTTACCGGCAGTTTCATGCCAAGCTTCAATAAATTCTTCTTTGGACAATGCTTCCCGAACTGCTGCATTAGTCGCTGCGGTTTGAGCTATTGTCTCTACACGCTGAATCGGTGCCTGAACAAAAGCAGAAGACTGGGCATAGCTTGATGCACGTACAGGTGCGGGTTTTGGCACATCAGCTTCAACCAGCAAGTCATCCAGATCATCAAAGTCCGCTTCCAGGCTGGTATTTTTAATCGCATGTGCAGCCATGAGCGGAGCAGCAGTGGAACTGACCGTTCCAGCATCTTCTACAATTCTGAGGGATTTTTCAGCTGCTGCTGAATTGAACGGGCTATGCACATCCGTTGCGGTTTTACCTTGCGGAACTGCTGCCAATAACTCATCAAAAATTTCATCATCATCCCAGTCCAGATTATTCTTAGCTGTAGCGGATGATGTCACTTCATGAGCACTGTGATTTGTTGGTGTAGCTGCAAATGCGTCAGGAGAAAATTCGGCCTGCTCTTCTTCTGCAGCTTTAAGTAAAGCATCGATATCCTGCTTGTGACGCTGGTCTTCATTGGAATGTAACGCACGCCACACCTCTCCTGTTGCCACCACACGATCCGGCTCTGCTGTTCGCGGTGCTTCCTGAACAGGTTCTGTAACTGATGCCTGTACAGGTTCAGAGATATCTTCTTCATAGTGGTGAGGCTGGTGCGATTCTTTATCTGCAAAATCCTCAAACAGGCGCTCAGCGACATGATCGCGAACTACAGGATCGACTTCTACCAGATTATGTTCAGGTGCGGCAGTGACTGGTACTGCCACTTTTTTGGCAGCTGTTTTTACTGCTTCTTTTTTAATAACAGGTGCAGTACGGTCAAAATCCGACATACCTTCTGGCACATTACGGTAGAACAGGTCTTGCAGATAAGCAGGCGTTGCCTTGAGACTGCTCCAGGTCTTGTTCCATTTCACACCAAATGCCAAGGTAAACAGAACCACCCAAAGCACAAGCAAGAAAAAAGCTGCGCCATAGACAGTTAGTAATTGTTCAAGACTTTGGCCCAGCTCATAGCCAATAATGCCGCCTGAAGAATTGTCCAGCGTATCAGCTGGAACTTGCCAGAATAGAAATAGCAATGCTGATGTGGTCAATAACAGGAAGAATTGGGCAGCATAACGGAATGGACGGTTCAGGAAGCTGCGCGGCCACCAGACCTGGATTGCTTCCATAAACAGATAAACAGGGATCAGCAGGCTTGCCCAGCCGAGAAAGCCAAATAACAGGTCTGAAATCCAGGCCCCCGCAACCCCACTCGCATTTGAAACTGTCTGCGTATCACTAGAGATATGCATCCACCCCGGATCAAATGGTGTATAGGTCACTGTTGCAAGAAACAGATAAATCCCAAATGAGACTAAAAATAATGTCATTACTAAGCGCTGTGCATAGGCACTCGACACCGCTGTCATATACTGTCCTGTAACCAATTCTTCATGAATATTCTTTTGCTGGTATGCTTCAAAAAAAGCGTCGCAATAAAATGCATATTATGCACCTGTTGCATCAAAAAAGATGCATTATTGTGTACTTCTTCTATATAGCCTAAATCGATTTCGATGATCAATAATATCGACTTTAATCTCACACCACTGTTATACAGTTTCACGTATAATTCAATAAATTTCTAAATAAAAAGGATACAGCGAATGAGCGCACGTCACTCACGACTGATTATTTTAGGTTCTGGCCCTGCTGGCTATAGCGCAGCAGTCTATGCAGCGCGTGCAAACTTAAAACCTACCCTGATTGCAGGTCTGCAACTGGGTGGTCAATTAACAACAACGACTGAAGTAGATAACTGGCCTGGCGATCCTGAAGGTCTGACTGGTCCAGCTTTAATGGAACGTATGCAGGCTCATGCAGAACGTTTTGGTACTGAAATTGTCTATGATCATATCAATGAAGTTGACCTTAACGTTCGTCCATTCGTTCTCAAAGGCGATATGGAAGAGTTTACTTGTGATGCCCTGATCATTTGTACTGGCGCAACTGCGCAATACCTGGGTCTGGAATCAGAAGCTGCATTTATGGGTCAAGGCGTGAGCGCGTGTGCAACCTGTGACGGTTTCTTCTATAAAGAACAAAAAGTGATGGTTGTAGGCGGTGGTAATACCGCTGTTGAAGAAGCGTTATATCTCTCTAACATCGCTTCTCATGTGACTCTGGTCCATCGTCGTGACACGCTACGTTCTGAAAAAATCCTGCAAGACCATCTTTTTGAAAAAGAAAAAGAAGGCAAAATCAGTATTATCTGGAATCATCAGGTAGAAGAAGTGTTGGGTGATACCACTGGCGTCACTGCGGTGCGTTTAAAATCTACTCAAGATGATTCAACTCAGGATGTTGAAGTTTCGGGTCTATTTGTTGCTATTGGTCATAAACCTAATAGCACCATGTTCGAAGGCCAGCTAGAACTGCGTGATGGCTATATTCAGGTGCAAAGCGGTACCGCAGGGAATGCCACTCAAACCTCTATCCCGGGTGTATTTGCTGCAGGCGATATTGCAGACAGTATCTATCGTCAGGCGATTACTTCTGCAGGTTCAGGCTGTATGGCGGCACTGGATGCAGAAAAATATCTTGATGCCATGGGCAAATTAGACTAAGCAGCGAAAATAAAAAGACCGTCCATCATGGGCGGTTTTTTTATGTATGATAAAAACAGTCTATTACAAGATCAGGATTCTGCATGCATCTTCTTCCTCCTTCACAGTACATTTTCCCCAATCCTGAAGAAGCGGATCTTGAAGGCGAAGGTCTGATTTGTATCGGTGCAGACCTCTCCCCTTCTACTTTGTATGAGGCCTATACCCATGGTCTGTTTCCCTGGTTTTCTGAAGGTGATCCGATCTGTTGGTGGAGTCCGGAACCACGCTGCATTATCCGGCCAGAGGATTATCATCCAAGCAAATCGCTACATCGAAGTATGAAAAAGCAGGATTATAAAATTACGGTGAATCATGCTTTTGAAAGAGTGATCCGTTCCTGCTCATTGCCTCGCGCTTATGCAGATGAAACCTGGATTAGTAAAGAGATCATTCAAGGTTATTGCGATCTGTTCGATGCGGGTTATGGTTATAGTATTGAGGTTTGGGATGAAGATCGCGTAGTAGGTGGACTTTATGGGGTTACCATTGGCAAAGGCTGTTTCGGTGAATCCATGTTCAGTACCCAGACCGATGTTTCTAAAATGGCTTTCTATACATTAATGCTGATTGGCAGAGAAAATCAGTTGCCCTGGATTGACTGTCAATTGGTGAATGATCACTTGATGAGTCTAGGTGCCTGTACAATTTCTCGCCATACATATCTTAAATCGTTACAAGATGTGATAAAACAGCCTGCGATCAATTGGAAAAAGTATCAAGACGGTGTATTTTCAAGTAAAACAATAGCGCAGTCTGCGCGATTAAGTGAATGAAAATAGAGGGCACTTGTTATGAACTCTTATCAACCACAGTCCCTACTGAACGATTTACAGTATTATATTACACCACCGCATGACTGTAGCTATCTGCCAAATAAGTCCGCGCGCATGGTTTTTCTTGATCCAGCGCATCGTATTGATGTAGTGACACTGTCCGAGCTTTCTCGTACCGGCTTCCGTCGTAGTGGTGATTTTGTCTATCGGCCTGAATGCCACCTGTGCCGTCAATGTTTATCTTCACGTATTCCTGTTCATGGATTCCAAATGAACAGCTCGCAAAAAAAAGCCTGGAAACGTAATCAGGATTTGACGGTTAAAATTACCCATCCTGAACAGGCCACAGATATACATTACGCACTTTATGAGCGTTATATTAATGAACGCCATGCAGATGGTGATATGTATCCACCTAGCCGTGACCAGTTCGAAAAGTTTTTACTGCAAAGCTGTACCGACAGTTTCTTTCTGGAATTATGGAAAGATGACCGTCTGATCAGTGTATCGACTTGTGACCTGCTCGATGATGGCGTTTCAGCGGTGTATACTTTCTTTGACCCTGATGAGAACCGCCGTTCCCTTGGTGCCTTTGCAATTCTGAAACAGATTGAACACACTCAAAAACTTGGTTTGCAGTTTGTCTATCTAGGCTACTGGGTTCCACATTCAGCCAAAATGAACTACAAGTCTCAATACCTGCCACTTGAATTATTGATCGACGGGCAATGGCGCCGATTAAACCGCACCCTTACCCCGGTGGAGATTGAACATCTGGGAAACTCCTTGATGACGACTTTGCCTAGCGGATGGAATAATCCCATCATCAAGTAAGTTAGTCGTCAAATAAGAGCCGGAATATTATTTAAACAGGCTGGCAAAATCGTCAGTACAGGACTTCACCATGATAATGGCATGTTCCCGAGTGCCATTCGTATTCGGATAATAGTTCTTGCGCAGGTCAATCTGATGAAAACCGGTTTTTTCATACAATTTAATCGCAGCAGTATTGCTTTCACGTACTTCCAGAAAGATCTGTACCGGATTATTTTTCAGCAACTGGATGGATTCATCTAATAGCTGATAACCCAATCCCTTACCCTGTTGCGCAGGATCAATCGCCATCAGTAATAAATTGGCTTCATCCAATACTGGCTGTAAAATGCAGAACCCTACGACCTGCCCTGCCTGCTCAATCACAGTGCTTTGATAGGCAGTAACAGCATCTTCAAATTGTTTAAAGGTCCAGGGATGGGATTGTACTTTGGTTTCAATCTTGGCAACGGCTGGTACATCCGCAGCTTGCATCAAACGAATCATCTTCGTTCATCTTATCTAGAATTAACCTCCGCATTATAAAAACTTTATTTAAAAAATCGAGCAAAAAAAAGAGCAACTTAGGTTGCTCTTCAGCCTTTTAATCTAGTTTCAAATTAAAGGCCCAGTTTTTGTTTCCAGCTTTGCAATAAGCTATGGGTATCATGATCATTTGGATGAAAACCAGGTTTAAAGTACATCAACATTTCTTTGCCCATACCGGTAATAATTCCTTTAGATGGACTATAACTATAAGTATAAATTTCTTTTAAAGATTGAAGGCTTAACTGACGGTCTTCTTTCAATAAACGCAATACGAAGTAGCTTTGTACAAAGAACAATGTGACCATTGCAGCGACTAGGGAAGTGGTACGCAGCAGATAAGATTTTAAACCTTTACCGAAAACACCTTCGAATACATCATAGGCCACGGCCTTATGTTCATTCTCTTCAATTGCATGCCAGAGCCACATAGTTTTCATGGTGTCATCTTTCATCAGTTCCTGAATATGATGATTGGTTAGTAACTGAGATGCAATGGTCGCAGTAAAATGTTCTAGTGCAGTCGTCGCAGTGAGGTCGACCATTTCCTGGGTAATACCAACTGGCTTACCGACTGCCGCAAAGATTTTGCGTGCAGTTTGAATGACTCGGTCAGTATAATGATCTAGCGTATCGACGTCATGGCCATGGCGTTGCGCTGAGGCATTAAAGCCAACATGTTCCTGGGTATGCATGGCTTCCTGACCAATAAAGGCAGAAATTTCTTTTTGCAATGCTTCATTGTCTTTAATTGCTGGATGCTGACGTACAGCGCGAACAGAATCAATAAAGAATTTTTCGCCTGCCGGGAATAATGCAGAGAGTGCAGTCATAAAGTGAGTCAGTCCTGCTGAACCATTCATCCAGTACTCTGGCACTTGAGCAAAATCAAAACTCATACGACGTACCGGAAAACTTGCGCCTGCACGGTTGGTAATTTTCACTTGAGCATTCATACACTTACTCCCATCAGTTCTATATAGAGCTGAAATCTAATTATTAAAATTCTTATAGTTATATTACTGCGTTGAATTTTTCACATAAGGGCAGATAAGGTCAGTGAAATATCACTTAAGGACAGCTTGTAAATATATTGTTAGACAATTTAAATATGCTTGAAAATAAGTAAGTTAAATTTACAGATATAAAAAAAGCGTCCCAAAGGGACGCTTTTTTTACACAATCAGCGATTATGCAGTTACTTTAGCAACTACACCAG
>NZ_JWHB01000032.1:0-16962 GCF_000804305.1 Acinetobacter sp. YZS-X1-1
TGTGGAATAAGCCTTTAAAGATAGGTTTGTGTAACAAAGCCACCCTAAACTTAAAATGTACAATCAAGAGATTAATACAAGAAGAATCGGGATTAAGTACGTATTTGGTCGCCTTAAGACCTTTGAAATTCTGGCTGACCATTATCGAAATAGATGCAAAAGACTTGGTCTGAGATTTATTTTAATCACTGGAATTTACAATATGGGATTGAGTTAAAAATCACTTATGAAAGTGATCCACTATTGGTATCTTATTTGCAATAAAGCTTTTAATAAATCGTATTAATATTTATGTGTCATCTTACTTAAATATCCGCTGTGTATGGTCCAGCTATATTAAGATGGGTTGATGCCATGATCTGTTCTCTTGAAAAATTCCAATTAAAAACAATCAGCGTGGCATGTATAAGTTTCAGCGCTATATTGCTTACTGCTTGTCAAAGTACGACGATAACGCGAAATCAACAGGCCAATACAGCACAACAGCTCCAACAAGAAAAAGTCCAACAACCGAAACGTGTGGTCTTTTTCTTGGGTGATGGTATGGGCATTACCACGCTTACCGCTTCACGTATTTATGCTGTTGGTGAAGATGGTCAGTTGGCGATTGATCGGCTGCCTGAGTCGGCCTTTGTTCGTACCTTTTCTGAAGATGCGCAAGTCACGGACAGCGCACCTTCGATGGGCGCGTACATGACCGGTGTGAAGATGAAAAACGAGGTGATCTCGATGCAGACAGGGACGATTGCGGTTGAACCTGACTCAGTAGGGAATAACCAGTGCGCTAGTAACCCACAAAACAAAAATAAGCAAAACACACAGACTTTACTTGAATTAGCCAAAGCAAAGGGCTGGGGGACAGGGGTTGTGACCACAACGCGGATCACGCATGCCACACCAGCATCGACTTATGCGCATATATGCCACCGTGATGCTGAAAATGACATTGCATCACAGTTGGTCCCGAGCTCAAAAGGCGATGATTATCAACGCTATAACCTCAAACTCAAAGATGGAGTCGATGTGGTTTTAGGTGGAGGTAAGCGTCAATTTTTGCCTAAAGATGCAGGTGGAGAACGTACTGATGGGCGCAATCTAATTACCGAGATGCAAAAGGCAGGCTACCGCGTGGTTTTTGATGAAAACCAACTGTCCCAAGTGCAACTGGCGAAAAATGAAAAACTATTGGGTTTATTTAATCACAGCCATTTAAATTACGACTTGGATCGCACCAAGAAAAACTTGGCAGAGCCGAGTCTCAAGCAAATGACGCTGTCTGCTTTAGACATCCTGACGCAAAATAAAAAAGGTTTTTTCCTGATGGTTGAGGGCGGGCGTATAGATCATGCGCTGCATGACACCAATGCCAAACGTGCTTTACAAGACACGATTGCCTTAAATGATGCTTTAGAAGCAACCATTCAAAAGCTTAAACAAAGTGATCCTGAACTTAAAAATACACTGATTGTGATCACAGCCGACCATGATCACACCTTGGTTTTAAATGGTTATGCCAAGCGTACAGGAAAATACGTCGAAGGTAAGGAAACCAGTGTGCTTGGATTGGTAAAAAACTATGATCAAGCGGGCTTTGCTCAAGATATTCATGGTCAACCTTATCCGATTATCGGTTTTGGTACGGGCAAAAAACGCCCCACTCAAAACCGTATGGATGACTTGGTACTGAACTTAAAAGACACTGATGTCTGTCATCCTGTACAAGGGCCAAAGGCACCACAAGGTGAAAAATATAGTTTCACCTATCCTTTGGCTGAAACGGGTTGGTGTACGGGCACTGCTGCGGATGATTTCCAACAAGAAGCTGTGATTCAAACGGGCTATAAAGATAAAGAAACGCATGGCGGTGCAGATGTGTTTTTAGGTGCGATTGGTCAGGGAGCCGATCAGTTCTCAGGTAGCCTTGAAAATATTGAGGTCAATCACCTCATTCGTAAGATCACAGGCTTATAGCAGAGGGATATCACATGAAACATACTTTAAAAACCATCCCATACATGATGCTTCTGCTTACAGCGTCGATTTCTTCAAGTGCTTTGTATGCTGCGGACACCACAGTTACACCGACGAAAAGCGTTATATTCTTTTTAGGCGATGGCATGGGACCAACCACAGTGACGGCAAGTCGTATTTATGCTGTGGGGGAAAATGGAAAACTGGCCATGGACCGCATGAAGCACGCAGCACGGATTAAAACCTATTCTGAGGATGGTCAAACCACAGATAGCGCTCCCTCTATGGGCGCCTATATGACTGGGCAGAAAAATAAAAATGAAGTGATTGCCATGACAACAGGAACGGTTGCGGTCGAACCTGAAGAAGGAAAATTGCCGAATGGCAAAAGCTTAGCGAAAGCCATCAACCGTTGTCCAGAACAGGGCAGTAGTATGGTCGCAGGGATGCCTGCGTTAAGTATTTTAGAACTGGCAAAAAAGCAGGGTAAAGCAGTTGGCGTAGTGACGACGACCGAACTCACCCATGCCACACCTGCGGCAACCTATGCACATATCTGTCACCGTGATGCGCAATACGATATCGCGCTTCAAGCTGTTCCAAAAGGTAAAGCTTATAATCCAAACTTATTGGATGGTATTAATGTCCTTATGGGAGGCGGCTTAAATCATTGGACGCCTTATGATGCAGTCTATAACCCCAAAGGGCGCTTGGATGGTCGTGATTTATTGGCAGAGTTTAAACAGCAGGGTTATCAAATCGTTTTAAGCCAAAGTGATTTGGCACAGACGGTCAATACTCAGAAAATTTTCGGCGTATTCTCCACACAGTCACATTTAAATTTTGATTTGGACCGACTCAAGAAGAATATAGAGACTGAACCGAGTCTGGCGGCGATGACCAGTAAAGCGATTGATGCACTGCAAGCACAGAGTCATGGACAAGGCTATTTCTTGATGGTTGAGGGTGGGCGTATTGACCATGCGCTACATGCCAATAATGCCAAACGGGCATTGCAGGAAACCAAGGCATTTAATGATGCAATTCAAACTGCACTGGATAAAGTGGATTTGAGCAATACCTTGATTGTAGTGACGGCAGACCATGACCATGTGATGACCTTTAATGGTTATGCCGCACGAACGGGTCAAACGACGGAAACTAATCCAGGTATTTTGGGGCTGAGCTATGACTATAATATTGCAAAAGAGCAAAATGCTTACAGCAAAGTGCTGGCTGATGGCCAAGTACATAATCCATACCGCGATGTAAATGGGGCAACAGGAACGACGCTTGTTTTTGGAAATGGTACGGGTAAACGTTTAGATATTCGTGACAGTATTAGCAACGAGCAAGCCTTTGCTGACGACTATAAACAAGAAGTCGGGGTACAACTGACGAAAAGCGAAACACATGGCGGCGGAGATGTGATGCTGTTTGCTGAAGGAAAGAATTCAAATCTATTCAAAGGCACACAAGAAAATACATGGGTATTTGAGCAATTGAAAAAGGCGTTTGGATTCTAATGGATACAAGATTTATACGGCCGTTCAAATTCAAAATGAAATTCTTAGCATTGTCTTTCAGTTTGCTCAGTCCATGGGTATGGTCGGCCGATGAATATCGTATTGATTATCAGATTGAACGGTTGGATGCCAATGGGGTCACGACCATTCAAAAATACAGTGAGAAAATAATTCGAGATGAGCAAAATATTTGGATTGAACGTTTAAACACACAAACGCATGCTGACGAAGCCCAGACACATAGCAACGCTCATGTGTCTGCCAAAACAGACACCCATGAGCATGTGAGTTTTGACAGTGCAATTCAGTGGATGCAGCGCAAAGATGTAGTCGGGCAAGCAAACGTAGAAAGTCCGTTTCAGCGTTTTTATATTTTGCCAGATGAAAAAATGCGGGTGCAATTGCAGGATGTCGATCAAGAAATGCTAGGGATGAAAAACTGTTGGCGCTGTGAATATAGTTTGATTCATCCTGACATTTTAAAGCGAGCACAATTGATTCAACGTGATCCGAAGTTAGCGCATTATCAAATAAGCAGTGCTGGGCAAACGTTGAATATTATATGGAGTGAACAAGATCAACTGGTTCAAAAATATGAATTGCTCAAACCGACCTCAGGCTATGCCAAAACCTTTACCGTGCGCAAAATTGGCCAACATGTTGCTACACCTTGGACACAAACAGAAAAATACAGCGAACGTGACTATGCGGACTTTAGTGATTAGCCGATGAGTTTTTGACTTTTAATTTCGACGTTACAATAGAAATACCCGTGATTTTTTTGGAAAAATAAGCGCTTAGGACTGTGCCGCTTGTACAGTTAAACCACTCCAACGCTTAAACGCACGTCGAAAATTGGTCGCATCGTTAATTTGTAAATACTGAGAAATCTGTTCAGTTTTAAAACCATGTACACGATATAAAATTATGGCAGTATGCAAACGACTTTGATCGAGTTGCGCCTGAAAATGGGTCTGATGCTTTTTCAGTTTACGTTTTAAGGTGGCAGAACTCATTTGAAAATAGTCAGCGGTTTGTTCAAGTTGAATATTATTTTGAATATTCTGCATGAAGTATTGATGCAAACTGAGCAAAAAACTCTGTTGAATATTTTGAGCTGTCATTTCTTTCAGCGCATGTTGATAACTGATTGCAGCTAAGGTCGAAGAGGCATTGGGAAGTTTTTCATGGATCACGTCACGAGGCAGGCTCATCATGTTGATCGGGCGATTAAATTCTAAAGCACTGCCTAAATGCGTCCAATATTGTTCAATATAATCCGGTTCAGAAAAATTAAATTCGAATTTCCACGCTAACTTGGTTTGATACAGTTGACGGCTAAACGCTTGTATTGCACTCATTGCGCTTTCGATTAAAAAGCGATTTTCAAGCTTGATTTCATCTAACCAATAAATATGAATATGGTTTTGGCTGTACATGAGTCGAGGGCATAACCACGGTGAAACAGATGCGGAAAATGTTAAATAACGGCTAAGCGCCTCATCGAAGGTCGATGCATACAGCATGGATTTAATGGCGTCATTAAAGGGGGTGGTTAGGCTGCGTTGACCGAATAAAAAACTGATGTCCTGATTGCGAAAACACTGTTCAGCATTTTTTAAAACCTGTTGTAACTGTTGTTGACTAATTAGTTTTTGCCCCGAAAAGATATCTTCCAAGAAAATACCGCTACCACTAAGTAGGACGTGATGTTCGACCTCATGGCTGACTGCTAAATCAATTAAAATAGACAATTGATGATGCGCAGGAATGTAACTGTAGTCGCATTCAAAGCTCATACCGCGACTCGCTTTGGTGAGTAGTATTGCTTCACTTGGAGCAATTGTTGATTTAATGCACTCAAAAGTTGCTGAGCAGTTTGGTATTGCCCGACTGAACAGCAGGTCGTGAGTGCTTTTAAAGGAATGTGTGCGGACAGATCACGTTGATAATAAGCACTGACCATAAGCATGCGCTCAAGTTGAGCTGCCATTTTTTCAGCCTGTTGTAGCTTCGTCTCTGGTAACAACATAATAAAACGATCTCCTGCGAAGCGGCAGAGCAGGTCTTGTGGTCGTAAGTTTAAGCTAATCAATTGTGAAACATGCTGTAAAATAGATGTGCCTTCATCAAAGCCATGTGTTTGATTAATCTGATTAAAATTATGCATATCTAGCAGTATGACGGACATGTCGCTGGGTTCATGCAAGTTTTGCTCGATTGCGGCTTTGAGCTGTGTTTTAAAATAATGAGCATCGGCCAAAGGGGTGAGTGCATCGAATAAGCGATGATCCCGATAAATACGTTCTCGTTTTTGCATGTGTTTAGAAATTGCCTGTTCTTCTTGATGCCAAAAATAAACCCCGATGGTAAATAGATACAGTCCAATTGGAAAAGGAACGGACTCAAGCCATGCATCCCACATGATTTCTTTAGGCAGGCGAATAAACTCATCTAAGCTGTCCATCCACATGTGGAAAAAAATAAAGCACAGTCCATAAAAGATATAGTTGGTTACACGGCCCAAAGGACGGCTTTTAATAATAAAGAAAATCCAAATACCAATAAAAACAGTTGCTCCCCCTTCACCTAAAATATCGACCCAGTTCCATTCAGCAAATGACTTGCTCTGCCCAAGTAAGATAAACAACCAAAGGGATAAGCTACAGGCAGTCGCTACACATAATAAAGGCCAGCGGTAGTAAGCAAAGTATTTAGGCATAGCATTTTTTGAAATGATTTATTTTCGCCCAAGCTAAACAGATTTAGATGACAGTTTGATGGCAATGGCTAGGGTCAAAATAGATCAGGGTATTTTTGATTTTTGAGAATAAAAATGCTGAAAAACCCTATCTTTGAGGTGAATATGCATCATTCTGTATGCTCAGTATTTTCTCTATACAGATCAAATTAGCTCATTTTTTGCTGAAAAAGGCCAAAAACAAATAAAAAGGGCAGATCGTAAAAGGCACTGTCACATCATGTTCACATTTAATTTCTATTGTGCGTTCAAACCATGCCACTTTGGCTTGAGGGGAAGAACATAATGCAAAATAATCATAGCCGTTTCATGAAACATAAGCGTGCGGGTTTTCAGCTCAGCACACTGGTCCTGTCAATGCTGAGCATGACGCATCTACATGCCGAAGATAACACGGTGGAATATGTACAGGTCATTGGTCAAGCTGCAAGTATGGATAAAGCACTCAAAGAACAAAAACGTGCCGACCAAATCAGCAGTGTGGTACATGCCGATGGCATTGGACAATTACCCGATGACAATGCCGCAGAAGCGTTGCAACGGATACCAGGTGTATCTACAGAGCGTGACCAAGGCGAAGGACGTTTTGTTTCCGTTCGTGGTTTAGGCGCTGACTTAAATGCAGTAACCATCAATGGTACTTTGGTTCCCGCGCCTGAAAGCGATCGCCGTGGCGTAGCATTGGATGTCTTACCTTCAGAGCTAGTACAGTCATTGGCTGTGGTGAAAACGCTGACACCAGACATGGATGCCAACTCATTAGGCGGTACGGTGCAAGTCGAAAGTTTATCGGCCTTTGACCATGACGGTTTGTTTTATACGGGAACGGTTGAAGGTGGTTATGATGAAAAACGGGAAAAATATAGCCCTAAAGCATCGGGTGCCATCAGTAACCGTTTCAGTGTTGGTGAGGGGCAAGACAACCTTGGGGTGGCGCTGGCACTGAGTTATCAAAACCGAAAATTTGGCTCGGACAATGTTGAAACGGGTGGAGCTTGGGATGGCGATGCACTTGAAGAAACTGCAATGCGCCAATATGACATCGAGCGGGAGCGCATTGGTGCGGGGCTGAATTTTGATTACCGCCCCAATGACACAGGCGAATACTATTTAAGAACTTTATATAGTCGCTTTAAAGACACTGAATCACGTCAGGAAGTGGCGGCTGAATTTTCTGATCCACAACTTGCAGGCCAGCGAGGTGATGCGGAAGTGACTCGTTCACTGAAGAGTCGTGAAGAAACACAAGAAATACAGTCTTTTGTTTTAGGCGGCAAGCAAGGTTTTGGGACTTGGATGGTGGAAGGTCAGCTCGGTTATAGCGAAGCATCGGAGGAAAATCCGGGTGGTATTTCGGGGGCGAAATATAAAGCTGAGTTTAGCAATGTTGGCTTTAGCAGTACCCAAAAGCCAGTTGTAACAGCAGATCAAGATTTTTATGATGCTGCCAACTATGAGCTAGATTCGGTGTCGTGGGAAAAGTCTAAAACCACCGATAAAGAATACAACGGTAAATTAGACTTTTTAAAAGACTATATGTTGGGGAATTATGCTGCTGCATTGAAGTTCGGGGGCAAAATCAGTCAACGTGAGAAAACCAATAATACCGATGAATGGAAATATAAAGACCTCAGCACGTCAAGTTCAGATTTCAATTCAAACAGTCACTATGAACTGGGACAGTTTGGTCCAAGCATCAATGAAAATGCCATTCAGGACAAAATAAATGGGCTAAATGCTGCTGACTATGTGGTAGCGGATAGCTCCATCATTAATGACTTTAAGTCAAATGAAGACATACAAGCGGCTTATGTCATGAATACGATTGATTTGGATCAATTGCGTGTGATTGCTGGCTTGCGTTATGAAAATACCAACTTTGAAGCACGTGGTTTTGAGTTTAATGATGATGTGATCACTGCGACCAAATATGAAAATGACTATGATCATTGGTTGCCAAGCTTACATTTGCGTTATCAATTGGCGGACAATACCTACCTGCGTGCGGCATGGACCAATAGTGTCGTGCGTCCGAACTTTGCGCAAAGTGCGCCAGGTGTTTACATAGATGGTGATGAAGCTGAGTTTGGTAACCCAATGTTAAAGCCTTTAGAGTCTTCTAACTTTGATTTGGGTGTAGAAAAGTATTTTGGCAAAGCCAGTATGGTGAGTTTTTATAGTTTTTATAAAGATATCGACAATTTTATCTATAACACCAATATTGCAGGGACAGGTCAGTGGGCTGACTTTGATGAAGCTGTGACTTATAAAAATGGTCAAAGTGCCAAACTCTATGGAATGGAGTTTGCCTATTCACAAAAATTTGACCACTTAGGAGCACCATGGAACGGGTTCTTGTTGGGTTTAAATACCACCTTTAGTAAGTCAGAGGCGGATATTGATTCGATGAAAGATGGTGAACTTCTGAGTCGTCGTATTCATTTGCCAAATCAGTCGGATGTGGTGGCGAATGCGATGCTTGGCTGGGAAAATGAACGTTTTGGTGTACGACTTTCAGCAAATTATAAATCGAGTTATCTGTATGAACTTGGTGACATTGATACGCCTGAAAAAGATATTTATACCGATGACCAAATCTTCCTTGATTTGAGTAGTCATGTGAACTTATCTAAAAACTTACAGCTCAAGTTTGATGTACAAAACATCACCGATGAGCATTATTACAACTATGCAGGTTCTAAGGCTTATAACGCGCAATATGAAGAGTATGGCCCAGCTTACAAACTGGCACTGACCTATACCCATTTTTAAGTCGAATTAAATTTAGTACTCAGGTTTGCTCAACAGAAGCAGACCTGAGGTTCCTTGCCCAATTTTGAGTATCTCTATGAAATTTTCATCTTTTAAATGGTCTGCTTTAAGCAGTTGCTTGCTGTTATTGAGCGCATGCAGTCAGCACAGCGTGCCCCAAGCTCCGCAAAATAGCCAGTCGTTAAGCTCGGTTGAAATACTAATAGATCAGCCTATGGCAGCGAAGTTGCAATTACGTGAAGTCGACATGAATGGGGCGAAAACTGAGGATGTGCAATGGTTAACCTTGAGTGCATGGCCTGAAGTTGCCGCACTGTTGAGCAGTAAAAATAAAGGGCTACAAATTTTAGATGATCAACAAAATGTACTACATCAAATTCAAGGTCAGTTTGGGCGTTTTGATTATCGGATTGGTTCGGAGCGTTTATTGATTGCTGCGTCGAATTTGCAACAACAGCAAATTCAACTGATGAGCATGAACTTAAAAAATAAAGCATGGGACAAGCCTAGTTTTATTCCAAAGCGTTCATTTAAGTCTGAAGATGTTTGCCTATATACCGATGCTCAAGGGCTGAGTTTTGCTTTTTTAGTAGGTGAAGAGGGGCTTGGTGAACAATGGTTGGTGGCTCAGCATGAGAAGGCTTTGGTTCAACCACAGTTGGTACGCCGTCTCAGTTTTCCACCTGCTAGTAGTGTATGCAAAGTGAATGATACCACAGCAGAGTTGTTTATTAATGAAGCGAATGTTGGCATTTGGGCATATCCAGCTCATTCTGAAGCAGACATGGTGCGTCAGGCGGTGGATCTCGTGCAACCCTTTGGTTCGATTCAAGGCTCACCTTCTGCAATTGCGATTGTAGATGATCATGTCGCGGTACTCGATGCAGAAAAACCTTTGCTTTATCGTTATCAAAAGCAAGATAAGCAATGGAAAGCACAGCCGCCTTTACAACTAGACACGGTGAAAGAAGCAGAGACTTTGAGTGTTCAAGGTAATTTAACTGATAAATCCTTGCTGATTTTAGATGATAAAACCGTGAAAGTGACAGATGTGGAATGGGAAACGCAAACCCAGACCAAAGCCCAAAATATCATCACTATTCCAGCAGAAGTGCAGACGGAGGGTGTGCCAAGTACAGGTGACGCGGCTGATGATCCTGCGATTTGGCATAACGCTGCACAGCCGAGTCAGTCCCGTATTTTAGCGACAGATAAACAAGGTGGTCTACAGGTTAAGGACTTACAGGGTAAAACTGTGCAGTACTTGCCAGTAGGGCGATTGAATAATGTCGATGTACGCCACGGTTTTAAATGGGGCAATCAGACAGTCGATTTGGCGGTGGCATCGAACCGAGATCATAACAGCCTGCATCTCTTTGCGATTCAACCCAAAACGGCCAAGGTTTCTGTACTTGGCGAGTTAGCAACCACATTGGATGATATTTATGGCATTTGCATGTACCGCGATGCTCAAGGGGAAATTTATGCCATTCCCAACGATAAAAGCGGGACTTTTGTTCAATACCACATCACGGCTGCACAGCAAAAATTAAGGGCTGAAGAAGTACAACGTTTTTCAGTGAAAACCCAACCTGAAGGCTGTGTCGTAGACGATGCCACAGGGCGTATTTTCTTGGGTGAAGAAGATGTCGCGGTGTGGGTAAAAGATCTCAACCCACAAACTCAGCTTCCTATGCAGCAGGTGATAGGTGTAGGAGATGTGATGCATGATGACATTGAGGGGATGGGACTTTATCACGGCAAAAACCAAAGTTATTTGGTGGTTTCAAGCCAAGGCAATGACAGCTTTGTGGTGCTTGATGCCGCTGCACCTTACACGGTTCGTGGCGCATTTCGTATTGGCATCAATACCGAAAAAGGCATTGACGCTGTGTCTGAAACAGATGGACTGGATGTGAGTTCCTTAAATTTTGGTGGCAAATGGAAGCGAGGCATGTTGGTGGTACAAGACGGACGTAAACGTATGCCTGAAACCAATCAGAACTTTAAATATGTGCCTTGGGAAAAAATCGCTCAAGCCCTGCATTTGGACTAAATAGCGCTTTAGTACCTGAGTGAGTACATGGGCTGCTAAAGAATCACAGCCCATTTTAAAAATATATATGTACTGCACCATGCAGTAAAAAAATTGGAGTGCGTTATGCAAGCAACGATAGATCAAATGTCAGTTTGGATGTTGATTAGCCATGCCAGTGTGTTGGTAAAAGTAGTGATGTTGATTTTGGTTTTATCCTCAGTCGTAAGTTGGTATTTAATCGTGCGTCACGGCATGTTACTTCGTGGACAAGAGCAGCTTTGGAACCGTTTTTTAAAGAATTTTAGACAGCAAAAAGATCTCAATCTTTTACAGCAAGATTACCAACAGCCTGAACAACAAAAAGGCGTTGTCAGCATTTTTCAACATGGGGTGGATGAATACCATCAATTGATCAAAGATGAGCAACTCACCACAAGTGATGTGATTGATGGGGTAGAACGTCGTTTACTCAGTAGTATCAGTGAAGAAGAAGAAAAGCTTCAGCAGAATCTAACCTTTCTCGCAACAGTCGGTTCAGTCAGCCCTTATATAGGCTTATTTGGAACGGTCTGGGGCATTATGAATGCGTTTATTGGACTGTCTGCCGTTGAACAGGCAACCCTCAATACAGTTGCACCAGGGATTGCAGAAGCGCTGATTGCGACAGCTATTGGTTTATTTGCCGCTATTCCTGCGGTCGTGGCGTATAACCGCTTTTCGGCACGTGCTGACAAGCTTTCCAGTCGTTATTACGGTTTTGCCAATGAGTTGCAAACGCGTATTTATCGTTTGTTGGGGCATACTGAGCGCACTTCGCGTTAAGGAGCAAGAACCATGATTAAGCGTCCTCAAAAATTAAAACCCAATGCTGAAATGAATGTGGTTCCTTATATTGATGTCATGTTGGTGTTGTTGGTAATTTTTATGGTGACTGCACCAATGTTGACGCAAGGCATTCAAATTGATTTGCCTAAAGTGGATGCCAATGTCATGCCCGCGTCACAACAGCAGCGTATTGTAACCTTATCTATTCAAGCCAATGGCCAGTATTACTGGAATATTGGATCAGATGTGAATACCGAGAAAGTTACGGATCAGGCCATTGATTTAGCCACTATGCAACAAAAGCTCGTTCCGATTATTCAAAAAGATAAAAGCTTACAGTTTTATGTACGTGCCGATCAGGATGCTGATTATCAACTGGTTGCACAGGCCATAGCATCCTTGCAAAAAAGTGGGGTAACGAACTTGGGGCTAGTGACAGAGGAACCACAATCATGATGGCAACCGTTTCCAAAATTAGGTTTCGTGATCAAGGTCTAGCACTTTCGGTCACGGCTGGATTGCATATTGCGCTAATTGCATGGTTATGTACGGTTGAGATGCATGAAACATTGGCGGAACCCAAGCCGAAAACCATTCAATTACAATTTGTGCAAATACCCCCTCCAATCAAACAACAACCTGAACCTAAAAAGCCTGAGCCGATAGTCGAAGAAAAACCCTTACATGAGCCTGTCAAAAAACAGCTTGAGAAACCTACTGAAGTCCAACCGAAAACCACCAAGAAGTTTGTAGAGTCACAGAGTAGCAAAATTGTACCTACAGCGGCTAAACCGACACAGCAAGTCGTGACGGAAAAGCAAACGGCAGTAGCGGAATCTCAGAAAACAGTAGATACGCAGTCTCAAGCGGATATACCAACTCAGACGAAGACCCAGAAATCAGTAGAACCTAAAGCACAAACTCATCCTGAATCATTTGATGTTAAAAATTATCAACCTGTTGTAAAAATAGCACCAGCTTACCCTGAACAAGCTTTGGATCGTAAGCTGGAGGGGGATTGTACGGTGGTGTATAACGTGAACGAAAAAGGACGGGTAGAAAATCCAAAGGCACAAGGTGACTGCCATCCGTTGTTTGTACGACCCTCGATTCAGGCTGCACTCACTTTTAAATATCAGCCTCGTCTCGTCGATGGCAAACCAACCAGTGTATCGAATGTTAAAAATACTTTCCAATATAGGATTGAAATTTAATTGTTGAATAGTAACCAAAATTCTAGATATATATAATCATTTTTGATAGGGATTTCATAATTTAGTGGAGCAAATATATCTAATTTGAAAGATTTTTTTGTGCAGTAAAATAATATTGGAATTATTATGGATGTTACCTAGTGTAGCGAATTCTCCAATATCGGCTATATGGCCAAAATGAATATTGTAAAGTATTATATTAATTTGATTTAGTGTAATTGGGCAGTGTAGATGAGCTAAAGAAGCAAGTCTAGAACAAGTCTTGCGCCTGTCTGAGTTAAATACTTTTACTGATGAGCATAGGCACTGTATTATAAAACCAAATATTTCTTTAATTGCACATCTTATCTGTCTTTTTTAAGTATGTTTTTTTATTGCCAAAATTTGAACTAACTGAGTTGTTTGAGGTGAGCACATAACAGGTATCTAATAAGTCTCAATTAAAAAAAGTATGATCTAAATTTTTATCTGACAAGAGGATATAAAAATTTAAAGCTTATTTTATTGCCGTTATCAGTTTATTAAATAGAACATTTTTCATTATTAATTCGCTGAATGATTGAAACACCTGAAAGTCGACTAGGATAGTAGGATAATTTTTTGTTCTTTTCGGCTTTCATTCATGTCGAATCTTAAAGTGCGAGTTAAAAATGGCAACTGAACCTCTGAACCCTAAACGTCCACTTTATATTCCCTACGCAGGTACTGCATTACTTGAACTCCCATTGCTGAATAAAGGCTCAGCTTTCTCTGTAGAAGAACGTATTCATTTTAATTTACATGGACTTTTGCCCCAAGCGATTGAATCGATTGAGGAACAAAGCCAGCGTTCATATCAGCAATACTGCTCATTCAATGATGCAATCAATAAGCATATTTACCTACGTAACATCCAAGACACCAATGAGACGCTTTTCTATCATTTGATCGAAAATCACTTAAGCGAAATGATGCCGATCATCTATACGCCAACGGTAGGAGAGGCATGTCAGCATTTTTCCAAGATTTATCGCCGTCATCGCGGGGTTTTTATTTCCTATCCGGATCGGGATCATATTGAGCATATCCTACATAATGTAAATCGAAGAAATGTCAAAGTGATCGTGATTACAGATGGAGAGCGCATTCTTGGTTTAGGCGATCAGGGTATTGGTGGAATGGGCATTCCGATTGGAAAGCTGGCTTTATATACGGCCTGCGGAGGTATTAGTCCCGCCTATACTTTACCGATTACTTTGGATGTGGGCACGAATAACGAGCAGTTGTTGAATGATCCGATTTATATGGGATGGCGTCAGCCTCGTATCACTGGTGATGAATATTATGAATTTGTCGAAATGGTGATACAGGCGATTCAGCAAAGATGGCCCGATGCGCTAATTCAATTTGAAGATTTTGCCCAGCACAATGCCATGCCTTTATTGGAAAAATATCGCGATCGAGTATGTTGCTTCAATGATGATATTCAGGGTACGGCAGCTGTGGCAGTAGGAAGTCTGATTGCAGCTTCGTATGCGTCAAACAAACAGTTAAAAGATCAGACTGTTGCCTTTCTGGGAGCAGGTTCAGCCGGTTGTGGGATTGCTGAACAAATTGTGGCAAAAATGGTGGCAGAAGGCCTGACTGATGCAGAAGCGCGTAAGCGGGTGTTTATGGTGGACCGCTTTGGTCTTATTACCCAGAATCAGCCGAATCTATTAAATTTTCAAAGAAAACTGGCCCAAGAACCAGAAAATATTGCTGAATGGGGAAATGCTGAAGAGATTATTTCTCTATTGGATGTCATTAAATATGCAAAACCTACAGTACTGATTGGGGTATCTGGACAGCCGGGATTATTTAGCAAAGATGTGATCACGACAATGGCTGAAAATTGTGAACATCCGATTATCTTCCCTTTATCGAATCCTACTTCTCGCGTAGAAGCTGTTCCAGCCGATATTATTCAATGGACCAATGGTAAAGCTTTGATTGCTACAGGTAGCCCATTTGCACCTGTTAATTATCAGGAACAGATTTATACTATTTCTCAATGCAATAACTCTTATATTTTTCCGGGAATTGGACTAGGCGTGATTGCTTCAGGTGCTACACGTGTTACGGATAATATGCTGATGGCATCAAGTAATGCCTTAGCAGAATGCTCTCCAAAACTTCAGGATCCAACTGCCAACTTGTTGCCAGATCTGGATCAGATCCAGCATATTTCCAAGATTATTGCCTTAAGGGTTGCGCAAGCTGCGATTGATGATGGCGTTGCTCCAAAAGTTGGTTTTGATGTGCTGCAGAAAGCCATTGATACGAATTTCTGGATACCGGAATATCGGGAATATAAGCGTGTGACCTTTTAATATTATTAGGAAAAGGGCGGCCTAATATTAAGTAAAGCAGAGCGATGACATTGTTATTTCTCTGCTTTTTTTGTTTGGAGAAAGCGAAGGTAATCTAAAATGTTGAAGTTCAATCTACTCAAATCTTTATTATTTTCAAAGTTACAACTGGTCATTCAGATGACTAAAAATTAATAGGTTTTATTATGTCAAACTCAAATATTGTTAAAGGTACTGTAAAGTGGTTCAACGAAACTAAAGGTTTCGGTTTTATTCAACAAGAATCTGGTCCAGATGTTTTCGCTCATTTCAGTGAAATTGCCAGTTCAGGTTTTAAAACCTTAATGGAAGGTCAGCAAGTTGAATTCAGCGTAGTTCAAGGTCAAAAAGGCCCAAATGCTGTAAATATTACTGCGCTATAAGTCTTTAGAATAAAAAAGCACGCATCAGTGCTTTTTTATTGTTTTAAATAAAAGTTAAAAAGCTTTTTCCAGATTGGAAGAAGGATAAAATAGGATACAAGTTGTTAAAAATTAATGAATTAATTGCAAAGTCTAAAAATGGTACAGAAATTATTGTTTCTTTGATTCCCTTGAATAAAATGCAAAATACACGTCAAGGTTTTAAGGAAATTGAAGTAGATAAAAGAGTGCCGCTTCAATCAGAAATCGAAGTTGACCTGAATCTAGATGGTCGTACATTTTATACATCTTTAAATCAATTATTTAAATTAAATCATAAAGTTATTTAAATTATATATTGGCTAACCAATTTCTAGCCGATCTCTCTCATAATCATTATTAAAGGTTTAATTATGCTTAAGCAAAATATCAGTGTGAAAGATCAATTCGGTGTTCAATACGTGATTCAGGCTACTGTTGCCCCTGATTTTGTTCATACCCAATCGGATTCTAACGTCAAACATATTACGGTTGAAGGTGAAAATATTCGCCCAAGTTTTGAAATGTTTTTTCAAAGCACCATCGCGGCAAAATTTTCAAAATTATTTAGTGGTCATATGACATGACCAAAAGTGAATATAAAAAATCTTGGTATCTTGCCAGGATTTTGTCTTTGAAATTATGAACTTGATAATTAAACCTATTCATCGTCTTATAAATAAATCCTGAATTAATAAGCATATTTTTAGTTCAAATTTAAATCGACTTAGCCATCATTTCAGTGATCCCTATTTTATATCTTCTACTACTTATGCTTTTAGGCATAAAACTATTATCAACCTATAAAAAATCTAATACACATCAAATCAGAAAGCCAATCAGAGTTAAAACCCGTCAAGGTTATTATAAGTTTCGTTGGTATGAACTTAAGTCATATAAATGACTGAGGATATACAGCTGGTTTAAGGTGGTGAGCAAGGGCAGTTCAGTTTTAGTTTTGTCAGGATATTCAGACGCTAAGTATTTAATCTTTTATTTTTGAATATTTAATACTCAATAGATGATCATAAAGTCAGGAGTTTATTCTATGAATAAATGTATAAAATTACTCGCCAAAAAAAAAT
>NZ_JWHB01000033.1:0-19463 GCF_000804305.1 Acinetobacter sp. YZS-X1-1
GTGCATCAGCAGGTTACCTGGCTTACCGATTTTCCCAAAATAAATATTCGGGTGATATTTTATATGGCGGACTGGTGGGTTATGACATGGGTGTCAAAGAGAATATTTTAAAAATCAAACCTGAATTTATTAAAAAATATACCCCGGAATCTATGGAAGTCACGCAGGAAATGGTCAGAAAAGCCAAGAAAATGTTTTATTCTGATATTTATATTGCCTGTACAGGACTATTAAAAAGAGGCGGGACAGAAACCAAAGAAAAGCCAGTAGGAACTTTTTTCTATGTGATTTCTTATAAGGATGAGCTTTATAGTTTCCGCTTTCTTTGCAGAGGTAAACCGAGAGAGAAATTAAAAAAACTGGCAAGAAATATCAATCTGAGCTTAATTGAAATCCTTGAGGGCAGTCGAGACAAGAGAAATAAGTAAATCGCTATTTATTTAGCTCTTGATGGTCGCTCATACACTGATCATGAAAATGCTCTGCTATAAAAAAATCCCAGCCGAAGCGGGGATTTTTTTATATTTGATCGATCAATTAATAAGGATAGTTAGGAACAGGACCGTTCGCTGGAATGGTGAGCCATTGCCCTGTTGCCAAGCGATTTGAACCGCCATCCGGTTGCGCATAGAAATACAAAGGTGCGGTAGGCAGATTAAGCATAGCGACTGAAGCATGGGCGGTTGCAGTTACAGGCAAGCCATACAGTGTATAAAAATCTTTAAGATCATAGCCCATGATTTTTGAACTGAGCACATAAATCAGGTCAGGGCGGCTCATGCTTTTCGCATTAAAGGCGCCTAATCCCAGTTTATTCTTATCTGCTTGAGATGCTTTGCTTAAATCAATCTGATTATACAAACGCTGTGAAGTATTCAGTAAGCGTATGAACTCAAATACACCCTGAAGATCAGGTCGCGATTTACCTTGATGTAAACGGGTATAGTTCATGGCCATCTGAATATGGAAGGCCTGCATCGATACATGATAGCCATCTTGCCATAAGCGTTTTTCCATTGCGGCACGTTGTGCTTCACCTGACAGACCAAGACTTCGTGTATCCTTGATATTGGCATATAAAGTTGGGTGGCGGAAGTTGCTGCCATTACTGTCCTGAGCATATAGATGATATTTACTCATCATGCTTAAACCCGCCAGAATGTTGTTATTACATTCCACTCCGCAGCCAATAGTTTTTCCGGTTTCAGTGGAAGGGAATACCATGGTTAAGATATCCTGAACAGTATTATGTCCCAGTTCATGTACCCAGCCCCAACCGGTATCAATGCCAGTTGAACCATCTGATGGATTTCCTGAGCACAGGAAGCCACAGGTCGCAATCCAGCCCACAAAATGCTGAACATTCGGAGCACGATGAATTGTGCCGGTACAATCCCAGTCTAATTCATTACAACGCTGTGCCGTACTGCTATCCAGCGGCATGTTGTTATAACCGTTGGCAATGTGGTTACTGTCAAAGATTACGCCCTTAATCTGATCCACATAGGTACGTGCCGATCGATCACCAATGGCTTTTAAAGCATAGTCATTGGTCTGTTGAATTTCACCACCAGCAAATTTAAAAGTGTTCCAGCCGAAGTTTCTACTTTGCAGGATGCTGGTGGCTTCGCTAATATCCGCTTCAGTGATCATTTGAGTAAAATCATAATGCGCATATTTTGCTGCGCCTTTGATTTTTAAGGTCACCACCGAGCCTGCTTTGGCATTGCTGTAATTCAACATCAATGGTCCACCGAACGGGCTAATAAAGTCATTGCTTTGAGTGGCGTCTAATTTTACGGTGAAACTATTGGGACGGCGAGGACGTTTATAGCCGCCATCATCAAAGGGATTGCCCCAGGCACGTAAATAGCTGGTCTGGACTGAAAGCTGCGCACCCTGAGCATCAACAATCTCAATACTGACAGGTTTGCCCGGAATGCTGGCACGACCAATTGTGGTAATTCCACTGCCTTGTGGAATGGTCACGGTAATGGTTTCGGCTTGAGCACTGACAGCCATGTTTTGTGCAGAGGCTGGTATATAATCGCCGGCACCATTTGGATTCACCAATGTGGTTTTGCGTTTATAGTCCGTCCAGGAGTCGCTGGCATAGGTACGCATAAAAGTCAGAGCATCGCCATTTTTCGACAGTCCGCTGTAATTCACGCCTGGACGCCAGAGATCTGCCAATAACACCAAAGCTTTTAGAATCTGATTATTATTTTTTGCGCTAAATGCAGTAATGCCTTGTGCATTTAAATTTTGTAGATTGGTAGAAGCTTTATTGATGGTTTGAATCAACGGATTATTGGCATTTAAATCACCTAGACGTGCCGCACTTGGTGACTTGAAATATTCCAACATTTGGATCGTACTATCAATGTCATTCACTTTATTCCATTGATCTGTGATAGAACGTCCTGAAGACATGAGTAAAGTATCTTGGCCACGCCAGTAATTATTATTGGTCTCAATCTTCAATGCCGAAAAGATTTTTTCCATCGGTGTAGTGACGTTATAACCCATTGCCTGGAAATATATTGGCTTACCTGCCTCCAGATATTCCTGAATCAAGCTGGATTCAAAATTATTGGCGCCAATATTACTGCCTAAAATCATCAGGTCAGCATCTTTCCAGCAGGTATTGGTTTGATCCAGTACATTACAATGTAGAAAGGTAACTTTAACCCCTAAATGCTGGGCAAAATATTTTCTATCATGCTCAGGTTGGTTTGTGCCAGACCATTCACGGTAAGTTTTAGTTCTTGTTTAGGCTGTTCTTGTGTTTTCCCCGTCAATAGCCAGCGAAAACCATTGTTGAGCACGGGTGCAAAATCTACCACGTCAGGACTATTCGCTGAGATTCCCCCAAGCATATTCTGGCCAAAAGCCAGCGCACGGCCTTTACTGATTTGTGATGCGACTCCCAGACCACAGCCTTTATTCGCCTGCTGACTTAAATTCCAGCCGCAGGCTTGATCTGAAACTGCGATTGGCAAAGCTGCGCTTAAATCATAAGGATAAAGATTAATCGAAGCAGTTGGCATAAATTGCAGTTGAGGTTGCAAAACTTTGCCATTCGAACTGGTATAGAGTGAGGTAATTAAACCCTTTTGTCATGTTTGTTGTTGCTTGGCGAGCTGCAGGGCCCAGTCTAGCAATGTAGCGGAATCTTGCTGAATCAAAGGTCGGGCATCACCTGTGCTCAATGCCTTATTAATCCGGGTGGTTGTTGGCATTTGTGGATTTAAAGGTGGTGTACTGCCATCAGGTGTTTCTACAGGTGAGGGGGATGATTCCTCGTTATCAGATGGATTAGTTGTTGATGGTGGATTAACAGCAGAATCTGGTGTTTCTGCAGGAGAAGATGTTCCGCTACTGCCACCTCCACCACAGGCAATCAGACTCATCGATAGCGATAAGGCTAATAAGGTTGTTCTCAACCTCAAATAATTTCTTTCCACAATTTTCCCCAAGGTATAACCAAAAAGACGACATTATTTTTAAAGTTGTCGTAAATATCAGATGAGAATTATAGAAGTAAGTGTCGATAAAATAGAACTAATATTTTATTTAAGTATATGTTTTTTAATAATAAATAATTATTAAAAATAATTTTAAATGTGATGCAGATTGAGGTAATTTTTATTTGTTTTAATTAGGCCGCAGTTTAAAAATAGCCACAACCCGAGCTGAAATTTTATGGTCTATCAGTTTTGACTTCGAACTTGAGCAGAGCCAGCGCAATTCTTTCTACATGTTGATAAGCAGGTTGCTCTAACTCTTCACCAAAAATATCCGGGTCAATTTCCTCATAAGACCAGTCAATATTTTGATGCTGTTTCATTAAATCCTCCAGATGCTGTAAGAAGTGATTGCCGTCCTGACAAATAGTGACGCCAGTATATAAAAATAGACGTCCATCTGGACTGAGTCGCTGTAAACCCTGTTTGATAATCTTAAAAGACAATTCATTGCCATTCAGTTCATTGCCTCCATGACGGTATTGTCGTTGATCTGGATCAATTAAATAAGGAGGATTGGCAAAAATCAGGTCAAACTGGCCTTCAAGACCAGAAAATAAATTACTCTGCACAGGATGAATCGAATTAAAACCTGAAAAATCAATATTAATCTGGCTATAGAGAAGGGCTTTCGGATTCAGATCTGCGACAAAGATTTCCTCATGATCTGGAAAATGTTTAGCTATATGAATTGCAGCAGCAGAAGTGCCACAGCATATTTCAGCCGCCCGTTTAAAAGAATTGGCCTGGCAAGATAAATACTGCTTTAAATGATAGGCAAAACGGTAAGTATCAGGACCAAAAAAAACAGCGTCCTGTTGGGTGGTGGGAAAGGCTGAGTGAATAAATAATTCGTCTTCGAGTGAAGCGACTCTGATCAGACTTTTATATGCGTTATCCTGAACTTCCAAAAGCTGATGTTCTAACAATAATGAAAAAAGAACAGGATCAAGATCGGTAATTGTAAATTCCAGATTCCAGCCAAAGATATCCTGTAAGGTTTTATATTTATTTTTTTCGCTTCTTTTGCGATCCAGAATCCGTTGATGGGAAAGTGGCGTAATGGCGGTAAACTGATATTGCTGCTGTTTTAAAAAGTCTAATAAAAAGTGCAGAGCTTGTTGCTGGCTATTTTGAATTTCTAAAATCTGGTTCATTAGATGTGCTCTTCGGTTTATTCAGAATAAATGAAAAGGTGCATACACCTGTTTAATCTATACAAGATAATGACCAGAACAGCCATTCGCTATATTGATTCAATCAAAATGGATCAGCTCAATCTTCGCCCAAAATTTACTGTTGTTCGGTAAAAAACTGATGTGAATTGGTTTAATTTGTATAGCGGTATTTTGAAGTTCAAATCCTTATAAAGAATGAATCACTTTTATTTTTATATATTTTCCATAAAAATGCCGACTGATCAAAATGATGAGTCGGCATAGACTGAATATAAATAGGAGTTTTAATGAGCAGCTTCTGGTAAATCAAACCAGATCACTTGAGCATCTTCAATCGCCTTAATTTCTGCATCATCCATAAAGGCAATCGCACCACCAGCTTCAACTGTATATTCTGCAATTTGTACTGAGCCAGAAATCACATGTACATAATTGATATGCTGGGTTGCCTTAATATCTAGACTTTGACCTTGATGGATCACTGCGGTTTTGACTTCTGCATTTTGACGAATGTGCATGGGTGCATTGTCATTCGGTCCACAGATTAAATGCCATTGATTCGGTTGTTCTTTTGCATCCAGACGAATTTGCTGATAATTCGGCTGAGCATCACGTTCATTCGGAATGATCCAGATTTGCAGGAGATGTACCTGTTCATCGCCCTGGTTCATTTCACTATGACGTACACCGGTTCCGGCACTCATCAGTTGCCATTCACCTGCTGCAATACCGCCATGATTGCCCATACTGTCCTGATGAGTAATCGTACCTTTCAATACACAGGTCAGGATTTCCATATTGTCATGCGGATGGGTACCAAAGCCCTGATGTGCATCAATCAGGTCGTCATTAATGACACGTAAAGCACTCACGCCCATATAGTTCGGATTGTACCAGTTGCCAAATGAGAAGCTGTGTCTAGATTCCAGCCAGCCCATTTTTACATGACCACGATTTTCACTTGGATGTAGAAAAGCTTTCATGGGTTTATCTCACTTTAATTTTTAACTTGAGATCATCATACCGTTGTTTTAATTCTTAAAAAATCATAAACAGGCGACAGATCATTGCATTTTTGCAACGATATAAAAGAAAGCAGGAATAAAAAAGCCCACTCGTAAGCGGGCTTAGGGACTTAAATAAAGATTATTCAAGGAAACGGACAGTTACACCTGATTTCACTTTACGGCCTAAATCATTCGCATCCCAGTTGGTCAGACGGATACAACCATGTGATGCAGTTTTAGAGATTGCCGATGGATTTGGTGTACCGTGAATACCAAATGATTTTTTGCTTAAACCGATCCAGATATTACCTACAGGACCGTTTGGACCAGGTGGTAAAGAAAGTGGTTTCTTGTTGTTGCCTTGAACAAAGTTAGATGGCGAGTAGCTATACCATGGGTTTTTCGCTACGCCAGTCACTTTATAAGTTCCTGTTGGCGATGGAGTACTTGAACTACCAATCGTTGCCGGGAAAGAAGCAATCATCTGGTTGCGGCTATTGAACAGATAAAGCTGCTTGGCGCCTTTATGCGCCACAATTAAATGAATATCTTCAGGAACTTCATTACGGATATTAGCAACAATCAGCTTTTCCCCAGCTTTTTTGAAGGTAGCTTTTGGATTTAACTTTTTCAAAAAGTCTTCATCCATATGGAATTTTTCACCCAGCATTTCAGTTACGCGAGTGTAATACAGACCTTTCATTTTTGCCTGTAAGGCATAGTCAGAAGGAATAGACTCGGCATAAGGACCTTTTAAGTCTTCTTCAGTGATGGTGTATTCCACAAAAGCAGGCTTAGAACCCTGTTTAGCCAATAGGGCATCCCAAGTTTCCTGAGTCAACGTACCTGTTGGTTTAATACCATTCATTTGCTGGAAAGATGCAATCGCTTTCAAGGTATTTTTACCGCTAGTACCGTCAATCGCACCTGGAGAAGCATGGGCATTATTCAACATGACATGCGCACGTGCATACACCGGAAATTGGCCTTTACCAATATCTTCATACCAGCTTGCATTATTAAGGCCATCTAAAGTCCAAGATGCTTTCGCAGCAGCAGAATTCGTCGGTGCTTTAGTCTTGGTTGAAGCAGTACCGATATCGGCCGTCTGGTCTTCAGTATCTTGTAATACATCTAATGCTTCAGAAGCTTTCTTCAGATCTTGTTGTTCTTGAGCACTAATTCGAGTTTCTGCTTGTGCTGCCGAAGCTTCAGTCGCTAAAGGATCAATCGGATCCTGAACCGCAACATCAGTGACAACTTGGGGGTTTAATGGTTGTTCAGCAGTAGACGCAGCGAAAACAGTACCTGCGAAAATGCAACCTAGACTCACAGCGAGCATTGTGCGAACGAACATGTAACTCAACCTTAAAAATATTTCGTTAACTATGTGAAAAAACACTATAAGTATTACAGAAAAAATGTGGAGATGCAGTAGTTCTTTTGTGTAATTCCTTACATTTGATCACTTAACATGATCGGTTTTTAAAGTCATGAGAAGTTATTCAAAATGCAGTCATTTTGTTATGATGTGGGCAATATCAAAGATAGATAGGAAAGTGAATGACGACCTTAAAAAATGATCGTTTTCTGCGCGCATTGTTACGTGAACCTGTAGATACTACCCCTGTATGGATGATGCGTCAGGCAGGCCGTTATTTACCAGAATATCGAGAAACACGTGCCAAAGCAGGGGATTTCCTTTCTCTTTGCAAAAATACTGAATTTGCCTGTGAAGTGACTTTGCAGCCTTTACGCCGTTATGAGCTGGATGCGGCTATTTTATTTTCGGATATTCTGACTGTTCCGGATGCTTTAGGTCTGGGCCTGTATTTTGAAGCAGGTGAAGGTCCAAAGTTCCACAAAACTGTGCGGACTGAACAGGATGTGGCTAATTTACCCAAATTTAATGCCAAGTCTGACCTTGATTATGTAATGAATGCAGTATCGACCATTCGTTCCGCTTTGGGTGGGCAAGTACCATTGATCGGCTTCTCCGGCAGCCCGTGGACCTTGGCAACGTATATGGTTGAAGGGGGTTCGAGCAAAGACTTCCGCTTCACTAAAAACATGATGTACGCACAGCCAGAAGTTCTGCATGCTTTATTAGAGCGTTTAGCAGATGCCGTGACTGAATATCTGAATGCACAGATTGATGCCGGTGCTCAGGCAGTGCAGATTTTTGATAGCTGGGGCGGAGCACTTGCTCATCGTGAATATATTGAATTTTCACTTAATTATATGCAAAAAATCGTGGCAGGTTTGCAGCGTGAAAAAGATGGCCGCAAGATTCCAGTGATTCTGTTTACTAAAGGTGGTGGTCAATGGCTAGAGCCAATGGTTGCGACCGGTGCAGATGCTTTTGGTCTGGACTGGACCACACCGCTCAATGTTGCACGCCAGACTGTTGCAGGTCGTGCTGCGTTACAAGGCAACCTGGATCCAGCGACTTTATATGGCACTCCGGACGCGATTGCTAAAGCAACCAAGCTGATGCTGGATGATGCCTATGCCAAGGGTGAAAAAACTGGCTATGTAGCCAACTTAGGTCATGGCATTACCCAGTGGGTGGATCCAGCCAATCCTAAAGTATTTATTGATACCGTACATGAGTACAGCGCTAAATATCTTTAGGATGTAAACCTTGATCGACTTTTTTAAATCAGGGTTTGAATTTAGCTATAAGGCAGCTTCGGCTGCCTTATTTGGGATTCTGCTCCTGCTTGCTTTTGCACAAACTGCATCAATGGGTAGTGAACTTTTTTACGGTTTCTACCGCTATGACTATCTATTATTTTTCGCTTTACTGATTCAGGTGGTATTACTCTATACCAAACTGGAATCCTGGGCCGAAGCCAAAGTAATTGCCTTGTTCCATATCATGGCGATGGTCATGGAAATTTTCCTGACCCATCCGGCAATTGCATCCTGGCAATATCCGCAACCTGCAATTTTTAAAATACTGACGGTGCCTTTATTTGCCGGCTTTATGTATTCGGCTGTCGGCAGTTTTTTTGCACGTTCCTTACGCTTATACCAAGTTTCATTTGAAAAATTGCCGCGCTTTAGCCACATGCTGGCCTTGGCAGTCTTGTCCTACATCAACTTCATGAGCAAATTCTTTATTCCGGACTATCGCTTGCTGTTATTTGTCTGGAGTGTAGTGATGTTCTGGAAAACCAGAATTCGATTTCAGTTGAATCAGCATGCTTTTCAGCTGCCGATGTTACCTGTCCTGTTGATTTTGGCTTTCATTATCTGGGTGGCTGAGAACATCAGTACCTTTTATCAGATCTGGCTATATCCAAGCCAGGTAGAAAAATGGCACATGGTCGGTTGGGGCAAGCTCGGTTCCTGGTATTTACTTTTATTGCTCAGTCTGGTGCTGGTATTAAAGATTCTAGGACAGCGTAATTCTCAAGGTAACTGGAGTCTAAAAACCCGGTAAAACTATTCTGTTTATCTTTATGTAAATCAGACAGTTTTTTCATTGCGCCAAATTAGACTTCCCGCTACTCTCCTGAATGTGTAATGAAGATTACATCATTAGCGTAATAACAAAAGATGCATGAGAATAACCGGAGAATAAGTATGTTAAAAAAGATTATGCTCGCTGTGGTATTGGCAACGGGTTCTGGTATGGCGATGGCGGATAGAGATGTAGGTTGTGGTATTGGTAGCCAGGTATGGGCAGGCCAGTCAGGCATTATTCCTAAGCTGCTTGCAGGTACAACAAACGTCCTGTTTACTAACCAGTGGCTGGGTATTACTTTCGGTACTTTAGGATGTAGCCAGGGCGGTACAGTAACGGCTCAAGTCGTGACTTTTACCAATGAAAATGCTGAGGCATTGGCACGTGATATGGCCGTAGGTGAAGGTGAAAGCCTGAATGTACTGGCTGAACTGCTAAATATCAAGGCAGAAGACAAAGCACGTTTCTTCACTGTATCTAAGCAGAATTTCTCTGAAATCTATTCAGAAGAAAACCAGAATACTTTACAAGTGTTAAGTACTCTACAAACAGTCATGGCTAAAGATGAAGTATTAAAAGCTTATATCTAAGTATCGCTGTAAAAACCCTGCTGTCCTGGCAGGGTTTTCTTATAAATAAAAACTGAAAAGAACCGTTGACTGAATGAAATATGCTTTTTTGCTCTCAGCCTTGCTGTGGAGTCCCCTAAGTTTTGCATCCGAAATTTCTCCAGATATTCAAGCTTATCTAGAACAAGCCACACAAAAAAAATTGCACCAGACCGCGACCTGGCAGCGTTTGATGTATGTCAATGCTGAAGGAAAAAGTGAAGTCAGCTATGCTGGCTATTTTCTGGCAAAGCAGAGCAAGACAGACCTGCAACTTGAATTGGAGCAAAATATACAGGCATTGTTTGAGCCAGCAGAACCCAATCAGTCTGTACGATGTAAATTTCCGGCGCGTAGTCAGTGGTTAATGCAACAGCTGAATATTCCTGAACAGCAATTGCCTGAAGCGAGTTGCCCGGATTTTGAGCGCTGGATGAATGAAGTCAAGCCTTATCAAGCGACCCTGATTTATGCCACCGATTATATGGGTAATCCCAGCTCCATGTTTGGTCATACTTTGCTGCGTCTGGATCCCAAAGACCAGCAGCAACTGAATCTGGTTTCTTATGCGGTCAATTATGCTGCCACAGTTGACAGTAATGATAACTGGTCCTTTGCCTGGAAAGGGCTGACCGGACAATATCCGGGGGAATATTCCTTGATGCCGTATTACCGCAAAGTCAAGGAATATGGTGACTTTGAAAGCCGTGATTTATGGGAATATGAACTTAATTTAACACCTGAAGAAACCGGTTTTCTGGTGAAGCATCTCTGGGAAATGCAGCAGGTAAGTTTCCCTTATTATTTCATTAATGATAACTGTGCTTATCGTCTACTAGGGCTTTTTGATCTGGTGCGTCCTGAACTGAACTTGCAGCAGCAATTCGATACCGCCGCGATTCCGGTCGAAACTTTAAAAGTTGTGGAACAGCAGGGACTGATCAGGAAAAAGATTTACCGTCCGGCACTGGAAACTCAATTACTGGCTCAAGCCCGGCAACATGGCAAATCCTTGGCAAAAACTGCGCATCAGGTAGCTTATGCAGAAACCTCTGAAATGGAAACCATGCTGCAAAATTATCCGGCTGAAGATCAGGCCAAGATTCTGGAAATGGCCTACGACCATTTATATCTGGATTTTCTTCGCCAAGAAATAGATGAGCCTTTTGCCCAGCCGCGCTTTCGCAAATTATTGGGCCTAAGAAGTCAGTTGGCGGTAGACAAACAGCGTCAGCAGCCAGAGCGTCCAAAAATAGATCCGGTTCAAAGCCATCATGCCCGAAATATCGTTCTTGAAACTGGGCAAGTACAGGGTGAGACTTTTGTGCAGATTGGTCATCGTCAGGCTTATCATGACCTTATGGATCCGCAAGGCGGGCTGCGTACAGGAACCCAATTATTATTCCTGGATGGTGCATTGCAATACCGTGATGACCGCGTGAAGCTGGAGCACCTGGATCTACTGAAAGTAAATTCCTATAACCCAATTAATGCATTTAAAGCACCGTTATCTTGGGGCTTTAATTTAGGCTGGAAACAGGAAGCACTAGACCAGCATGGCCAGTTTAGTACCGAGCAGCAGCATGGTGTAGCCAATTTTCAGGTCCAGGGTGGCTATAGCTGGGCAAATGAAGCACGTGAACATCTCTGCTATGTGCAGCTACAAAATCATGTACAGGCCGGAAAAGCGCTAGACAAAGGATGGCGTATCGGTATGGGGCCAACGGTGGGTTGCCAGAATATCTGGACGGATCAGATCAATAGTCTGGTACAGGTGGAATTGCCATATTGGGAAGACTCCCATCAGTGGCAGCTGAAATTAAAAAGCCAGTTGCAATATGCATGGAATGCACAAAATGCCATTCGGGCGGGCTGGGAATATCAGCAACAGGAATCGAAAGACTGGGAAAAATGGAGTCTGGGCTTAGTCCATTATTTTTAATTTGGCTAACATAACCTCGAATATTAAGTAAATGAAGTTTATAGATCAAATGACTTATATTTGAATATTTAAAATAAATTCATGTTCGGAAACTTCTACCGATATTATCAAAGATTGTATTCAATAATTGGGTTAAAATGCCTGAATATTGTTGTATTTATCACATAATATCACTGCTAATCGCAAAGTATCGGGAAAAGTTATATGAATAATGAGTGTATGGCTATGCTGGCGGAGCAGTGGAAGCTGATCTGTCAAAATTATTCATCGGATGATTTGCTACACGCATTTCAGTTTATTCAAGACCACTCTTTGGTATTGGTAGAAGAATTCTATAAAAATATGCTTCTGGAAGAAGAAGCCTCTCAATATTTTACTGATGAGCTGATTCAGCAGCGTTTACGCGATACTTTACATCAATGGCTTTCAGAAAGTTTCAGTGTGGCGCTGAATAAGCGTTATGCAGAAGCCGTGCAAAAACAGAATATCGTTGGACATGTGCATGCACGCGTTGGGATTCCATCCTGGCTGATTATGCGCGGTGTACGAGAAATTCAGCGCAAAATGTTTGAATTGCTGAGTTTAAATCCGCAGCCGAACATGCTTACTACCTGTAGCTATATTGTACAAATCATGGGATTTGCCACAGAAATTATGTGTCGTTCCTATGAGGCAAAATCAGTCCAGAATCAGGAAATGAAGCACAGTTACCGGGTATTTTCTGCAATGCAGGATGTCGCGGTACAAAAAGATAAGCAGCGCAGTTCATTGCTGGATTGGGAAAATGAGCTGATGTTCAAGGTCTTTTCTGGCACTACAGGCATTAGACATCAAATGCTGTCCAAGTCAGAATTTGGCTTATGGTTTATTCATAAAGCGTCTTATGCCTTTACCGGTTCCGATCAGGTCGATTTAATTATCGAGCGAATTTATCAGATCGATACGTTGAATCAGGCAGTGCTGGAATGTACTGAAAAAGATCAGATGCTGAATCTGATTCAAAGTATTCGTGATTTAAACCGTGAAATACAGCACCTGGTCGATCAATTATTCCAGGTTGCAGATTATATCGAATCTGGAAATGACTCGTTAACCCAGTTATTGAATCGCCGTTATTTAAATACCATTATTTCACGTGAAATTAACTTTTCTCGTGATAACCAGACACCATTATCCTTGCTAGCGATTGATGCCGATTTCTTCAAAGCCATTAATGATAAATATGGTCATGCAGCTGGCGATCTGGCCTTAAAGTTTATTGCTGATGCCTTACAGAAATATATTCAGGGTAGTGACTACGCCTTCCGTGTCGGTGGTGAGGAATTCCTGCTGCTACTGGTGGATTCCGATGAAAGACGTGCACTGAATATTGCTGAAAATATCCGTAAATATGTAGAGCATGGCCTGATCAGTACGGCTCAAGGACAGCAATTCAGACTCACAGTTAGTATTGGCTGTGCGTTATTTGATGGTCATCCAGATTACCAAAGATTCCTAGATGCCGCAGATGCTGCATTGTATATGGCTAAAAATACAGGGCGTAACCGGGTCTATCTGGCGCAACCTTCTCAAATTCAGGGCGCACAAAAAGCGTCTGTCTAATTTAAAATTTGCTGCTGAATCGCAGCCTGAAATTGCTGTTTTTGCCGCACATATTCGGGATGGATTTTGGCTTCATCCCATTTTTGTTTAAATATTTTGGCTGCAGCAGCTTTAACCGGATCTTCAGAACTGCGCGGCAATTCCTCACGCCCATGTGCACCGCTTAAGCCTTTTTTATCATCTGGAACTGGACCATCATATTTTTTGCCGCCTTTGTGATTGGCATAACGCCGGGCGCGAGTATAACCCATTTGTAAAAACTTGCGTGCCATATCGGCCCCGACAAAATCTTCCTGTTTTAAATATTCCAGAAATAGAGCATAAATTTTTTCACTACTGACTTGGGCTTTTTCAGCATCTGCAAAACGCCAGTGGGGCAGGATTTCCGACTTATAAGGTTCTACTAAAAGCACGCCTTGCTCACCGCGTCCAATCCGGTATAAGTCCGGACGTTTACGGAAATCAATTTTCTTAAAATCCAGACTATAGTCAAAACTATTTGAATGAACACGTGAAGGGCGTTTAGGCGGATCAAGCTGCTTTTTACTCATGGTTGTTTCCAGAATTTATATACTTGGATCATGCAGACTTCTAAACAAAAGGTCTGTACTTAAACATGGCAGGAAATGTAGTCAGGAAATTAATTATGCAGCATCAATCTGTTTATTTTTTAAAGGAAGGAAACTAAGTTAATAAGATAAATTTTTGAAAAGAATGTAGGAATTAAATTTTAAGAAATTGAGTGAATACGTAGAAAAGTTAAGGAATTGATCGCAAAATTCCTTAACTGATGAAGATATTAAACTCGTACTTATGTTTTAACTTTCTACCACGACATAATATTTTTTAACGGCTTTAACCACTTCAAAAGTGCCAACAAAACCGGGTGGAATAATGCCAGCTTCACCTGCCTTGATTTCAACAAAGGATTGTCCTTGAGCATCATGTAAACGGACGATCCCTTCAATTACCTGAAAGAATTCCTGTTTATTTTCAGCAAATACAATCTTCCAGGCACCCACTTCACATTGCCAGATTCCGCAATCCATATTGGGATGTTGATAGGCACTCTGGGTCAAGCGTTTAGGATTACCTTTAACCAGCCGGTCTGGACGTGGATAATCGATACTTTCTTCAGCCTGACCTAAACCTCGACCTGCAATCCAAATAGATGACATTTTCATAACCTCATCGTGTAAAAAAGCCCCAATATCAATTGAGGCTTTCATTTATGAATCTATATTAATAACTTTCTGGTACAGCGCCTAAAAACTCACGGCGGACTTCTTTATCGGTTTTAAAGTCACCGATAAATGACACCGTACGCGTTGTTGATTCCTGTTTGCCAACACCACGCATCATCATACACATATGTGCTGAATCAATCATCACGGCCACACCACGTGCATTGGTGACTTCAGCAACCGCTTCTGCGATTTGCTGGGTCAGATTTTCCTGAATCTGCAAACGACGGGCAAACATTTCAGTAATTCGGGCAAATTTAGACAGCCCCAATACCTTACCTTCAGGTAAATAGGCAATATGTACACGGCCATAAAATGGCAATAAATGGTGTTCGCAAAGTGAATAAAATTCGATATTTTTCACTAAAACCATTTCACGGTTATCTGATGGAAAAACCGCACTATTGGTCACTTCTTCCAGAGTCTGGCTATACCCTGAGGTTAAATACGAAAACGCTTTCGCAGCACGCACGGGCGTATCTTTGAGACCAGGGCGATTGAGATCTTCACCAACGGCAGTAAGAATGTTTGCGTAAGATTGCTGCATAGTCATATGACGTATTCACTTAAACTGAGAATGAACAAGGACGGCATTGTAGCAGAAATCTTTTACAATGCCTTGTTTTGGGGGTAAATCCGCTTACTGTTTAAACTTTGGATTTTTTTCTGCACGTTTTAGCAAGACTAAAACTGCACCAGTGCCACCCTGTTTTTCAGGAGCACTGACAAAGGCCAGAACATCACGGTGCTGACGTAACCAGCCGTTGACATAAGTTTTTAAGATCGCTTCAGGCCCTTTGCCATGTACAATCTTGATCACGTTCTGGTTTTCATCTTTGGCGATCTGGATAATCTGAAGCACAGCCTGACGTGCTTCTTCTACCGTACAACCATGCAGGTCGACAGCTTCAAACCAGCGCAGATTTCCCGCTTTCAGATCTTCAAAAACTTTATGCTGTAACGTCGCAATGCGGTAGCTTAAGCTCGCCTGACTGCCAACCGGATTGAGCATAGCTTGAGTATCAGACAGCACGGTTTCATCGGTATGCATGGGACCTTCGGCAGCCGCACGCTTGGCCAGAGTTTGTGCATCGACCTTTTTCTTGGGAGATTTTTCAATTTTCGCAATATTGCTGGCATCAATTTTTTGTACGCCTTGCATCTGCTGGCGAAATAGATCGAGGTCTTCCGCCTGTTCCTGCTCCGCTGTTTTCACGACAGGGGCAACAGGTTCAGCCTTAGGCTGAGGATGACTAATTTGCTTTTTAAGATCTTTCAGTAAATTGTACTGATCTTTAGAAAGCGAAGAATCGTGTTTGCTCATAATCTGGAAACGGGGGAGATACTGAATTTGGTAAATTATAGTCTTAAATCACTGAAAGGAGAAATGAATTACACTAAATACAACATATCCTAAACCCAGCTTTAATTTCTGGGTGGTTTTCTAATATTGTATAGCTTGATGAACCTTAAATAGAAAATAATTCATGAATCTTCTCTTTTTATCATTTTAATAGTTGTTTCGATGGAACATCTCTTTTTGAATATAAATCAATCAAACCTGGAAAATTAAAAATGAGTTATTCAGGCAGTTGTTTGTGTGGCAATGTCCAGTTCAAAATAAATACGAATATTCAGACCATGTATTATTGTCACTGCAGTTTATGTCGTAAACAGAGTGGTACGGCCGCGAATGCAGCAACTTTAGTTCATCAGCAATATTTTGAATGGACCTCAGGACACGCTTCAATTTCCTGTTATCAAAAAGAGACCGGATTTCGTTCTCATTTTTGTCAACACTGTGGCTCGCCTGTACCGAATCAGGTAGGTACAATTGCATTGATCTGGATTCCTTTAGGGCTTCTGGATCAAGTACCCAAAATTCAACACAGACTGAATTTTTGTCTGAACTCTAAAGTAGATTGGGCAGATGAAATCAAGGCGGATGAGTACTATTCTGAACTGCCAGAATTTGAAAAATTAATCTCTTATTTTGATCATTCAACTCAGTATTAAATGAATTAGTTAATAGAAAAAAAAGCCCCATGCTGAGCTGGGGCTTTTTTTATACTTAATATTTTAAACTGATTCAGGCTCACCGAATAAATCACGGAAAGCATGATCTGGGCGTGGCTGTTTCATGAAACTTTCACCGACCAGGAAAGCATGAATATCATGTTCTTGCATCATCGCAACATCAGCAGGGATCGCAATACCGCTTTCAGTGACCAGCAGGCGTGAAGGATCCAGTAGTTTTTTCAGACGTAATGATGTATTCAGGTCGACATCAAAAGTTTTTAAATTACGGTTATTCACACCCAGCAGACAACGATCAGAAAGTTTTAAAGCACGTCCTAATTCTTCTTCATCATGCACTTCAACCAGTACATCCAGATTATGCTCAAATGCGGTTTTAGACATTTCCTCTAACTGCTGATCAGACAGACAGGCCACGATCAGCAAGATACAGTCTGCATGTAGTGCACGCGCTTCAATCACGCCATAAGGATCGATCAGGAAGTCTTTACGCAACGCAGGCAAGTCACAGTGCGAACGGGCGATCTGAATATTTTCATCAGCACCCTGAAAAAAATCCACATCAGTTAGTACAGATAAACAGGCAGCGCCGGCATCCTGATATTGCGCCGCAATTTCTGCAGGATTGAAGTTTTCACGAATCACGCCTTTGGACGGAGAAGCCTTTTTAATTTCAGCGATTACACCTGGGCGTTTAGACATTAAGGATTGGGCAAAGCCACGGACTGGTGTCCCACCTTGTGCCAGTTCTTCGATATCCTTATAGCTTTTCTGCTTCAAACGAAGAGCGAACTCTTCTTTCTTACGATCAACAATTTTACCCAAAATTGTATTTGCAATATCAACCATGATTCAAATTCCTGACCGTATTAAGCTTCATATTGTTTGATGGTTTTGGTGAATTCAGAGAGCACGCTCATTTTTTCCAGTGCCTGGCCACCATAAATAATATCGTGTGCCAATGCCACACCTTGCTTATAGCTTGAAGTCAGGCCTGATACATAAATACCAGCACCGGCATTTAGGGCAATCATATTAGCAGCCTTATGACCGATCTCAGATTTCATTTTGCCTAAGGCATCTTTAATCAGAGCCAGACTTTCTGCTGAGCTTTCAATAATTAAACCAGTTAAGGTTTGCGATTCAATATTGACCTGTTCAGGAATGATTTCCCATTCAGTGATTTCACCGTTTTTCAGCTCAGCCACATGGGTAGAAGAAGCCAGACTGATTTCATCTAAACCATCACGTGAATGTACGACCATCACATGTTCAGCACCGAGCTGTTTCATCACTTCTGCAATTGGACGGCAAAGTTCATTAGAAAATACGCCGATGACCAAACGTTTTACACCGGCCGGATTCGTAAGCGGGCCGAGCAGGTTGAAAATACTACGAATACCCAGTTCTTTACGTGGACCAATCGCATATTTCATGGCTTTGTGATGGTTAGGCGCGAACAGGAAGCCAACCCCAATATCACGGATACAGCGTTCGGTTTGCTGCATATTCAAATCAAGATTAATGCCTGCCTGTTCCAGTAGGTCAGAAGAGCCTGATTTGGTAGAAACACCACGGTTACCATGTTTGGCAATGGTTGCACCAGCTGCTGCAATTACAAAGGCTGAAGCGGTAGATACATTAAACAGGTTTTGTCCATCACCGCCTGTACCGACGATATCCACCAGATGAGGGACATCACTGACATCGATTTTGGTTGCGAGTTCACGCATGACACGTGCTGCAGCGGTAATCTCGTCAATACTTTCACCTTTCAGGCGTAGACCCATGAGCAGAGCACCAATCTGGGCATCGGTTGCTTCGCCAGACATAATGGTGTGCATCACGTCTTCCATTTGTTCCTGAGTCAGGTGAATGTTTTTAGTAATATTGCTTAAAGCTTGTTGAATATTCATGACTTGCGTTTTACCCATTATGCGTAAATTTCAAGAAAGTTTTTAAATATCTGATGACCATGCTGGCTCAGGATTGATTCCGGATGGAACTGCACACCTTCAATCGGTAGTGTCTTATGTTTAACCCCCATGATCTCTTCCATAGAGCCATCTTCTTCATTGGTCCAGCAGGTCACTTCCAGGCATTCTGGCAAAGTGGCCTGATCAATCACCAGCGAGTGGTAACGCGTCGCAGAAAAAGGATTTGGCAGATTGCTGAAAATACCTTTATCACTGTGATACATATCAGACAAACGCCCATGCATGACGCGTTTGGCACGAATAATATCGCCACCAAAAGCCTGACCAATACTTTGATGCCCCAGACAAACACCGAGCAGGGGAATCTTGCCACCAAAATGCTGAATGGCAGGAATCGAAATTCCAGCTTCACTTGGCGAACATGGACCAGGGCCAATCACCAGATACTTGGGTTGCCATCGCTCAATATCCTCCAATGTCACGGCATCATTGCGGACTACTTTTACTTCTTGATTCAGTTCGCCAAAATACTGGACGATGTTATAAGTAAAGGAGTCATAGTTGTCGATCATTAGAAGCATGAGCTTAACCTATTGAAATTATTGCACTTAACTGTGCTAAAGTGATCCAGATTGAGCTTTATCGGGACTTGTTGCAAGTCTAGGGAATACACGACTAAATCGTTGATTTCATTGTGTGAAAATAAAGCACCCCTCATCATAGCAAAAAATAGCCACATCGGGCGCAATAATTTTTCAATTTTCAGGCTGGTGATTAGCTCACAGCCTTTTAGGCATTTTAAATGTGCGTATAAGTAATTAACTGACGAAAAGTAAGTTTAAATAAATATTGCAGTTATTATTTTTTTAAATTAAAAATAGGGTCTGTTGACATTTACTGTTCATAATT